>JACRIO010000170.1 GCA_016220035.1 Planctomycetota bacterium
CCTCGTCCGCGGCGTGGTAGTTCGCGTTCTTCGTGAAGCGCAGGCGGTCGCGGATGCGGCGCTCGGCGAGCACGAACGGCCCGTTGACGACGAGGCTCTCGGGGCGGCACCAGACGCGCTCCCACCGATCTCCATGCACGCGCTGCAACCGCTCGAGCTGGTGCTCGGGCAGCGGCGCGAGCGCGTAGTGCGCGACGAGGTCGAGCAGGTTCGCGACGGGGTGTTCGAGCTCGACGACGAGCGTGAGGTCGTCCTCCGCGCGCACGCCGACGGTGTCGAACGCGCGCACGGCAGCGCCGCGCGGGTCGAACTCCGTGGCGTAGGCGCGCGCGCCGCGCACGCCGAAGAGGAACGACGCGTAGGGCGCCGCGGTGCGCGGGTCGAGGAGGCGCTTCCACGACGCGACGACGTCGCGCGCGGTGAGCGGCTCCCCGTCGGACCAGCGCGCGCCGGCACGGAGGTGGAAGGTCCACGTGAGCTCGTCCGCACTCGTCTCCCAACGCTCGGCGACGCCCGGCAGCGGCGCGAGCGTCTTCGGATCGCGCACGACGAGCCCTTCGTAGAGGAAGCGCAGCACGCGGCCCTCGACGACGCCGGTGCCTTGCTGCGGGTCGAGCGAGGAGGGCTCGCCCTCGTTCACCAGCGTGAAATCCGCCGCGGGCCCGCGCGCGCCGCCCGCGAGGCCGAGCGTCGCGAACAGGAGCAGCGCGAGGGCGCCCAAGCCCGTGATCCAGCCCGTTCCGACGCGTCCCCTCATCGCGGGGCGAGGATAGTGCGCGGGAGAGGCCGAACAAGCGCGCCGCGACGCGCCTTGACCCCCTGGTACGGGCTCCGTAGCTTCGCGCCGTGCCCGGGGTGGTCCCGCGGTTGCCCGAGCTCGAGAGCGGGGTAGATCGCGCGCGCTCCGAGCGCGACCCCCCATGCGCGCCGGTCTCCTGGTCCTCCCGATCGCTCTCGCGGCCGTTGCCTTCGTCCTGTGGCGCGGCGGCGGCGGAGAGGCCGGAGCGAGCGGCGTCGCGGAGGCCAGCGTGTCAGGCGCTCCGGGTGCGGCGCCGTCGATCGAGCCCGACGTCTTCCATCCGGCGCACCAACCCGGTCCCGACGGCAAGCGACCGCCGCTCCCGAAGCCCGCGTACGGCGGGCGCGCGACGATCCACCTCGAGCGGCTGCCGCGCACGCTGAACAACGTCCTCGAGAACCAGGGCGTCATCCGCCGCGTGATGTACGAGGCGCACGAGACGCTGCTGCTCCGCGACTGGGAGACGATGGAGTGGCGGCCGAACCTCGCGAAGGAGTGGGTTGTCGAGGATGCGATCTGGGTGAAGCCCGGCGCGGGTGATTATCCGACGTTCGCAGTGGCCGGGCGACGGGCCATCGTGGGCAAGATCGTCGGCGAGAGCGCGGAGCAGATCGAGGTCGCCCAAAACGGGACGGCCGACCTTCCCAGCACCCTGGTCTTTCCCGATCAACACCCCAAGGCGCGGCCTGGGCAGCGGAGCGGCATCTCCTGGTGGGACCAGCAGTCCCCCGAGGGCAATGGTCTCCTCGAACGCTCGGACGTCGAACGGATCGAGCGCGGTTCCGTGCTCTCGTTCCGTCTGCGGGACGACGTACGTTGGCACGACGGCCATCCGTTTGACTGGCGCGACGTCAAGTTCAGCCTCGAGCTGTACGCGAACCCACTCGTCGAGTGCGGCGAGCGGCGGCCGCAGTTCTCGGACATCGTCCGCGTCGACCAATACTCTGAGCCTTGGGGTGCGAGTTCTCCGTCCACCGTCCGCGTGTGGTTCGCGTCGCAGTCCTACTACCGCCTCGCGGCGCTCGGCAGCGAGCTGACGATCCTCCCCGCGCACCTTTACGACCTGAACCACCCCGACAACGAGGACGGCAAGAAGAAGCGCGCGACCGATCCCAACTGGAAGCCGACCCAAGCCGAGGCGGCGGAGTACATCAACAAGAACCCGCACAACCGCGACTTCGTCGGCGTCGGGCCCTACAAGCTCGCGCGCTTCGACGAACAAGGCGTGCTCGTCGAGCGCAACCCGCTCTACTACGACCCCGCGAACGCCGGCTGGCTCGACTCGATCTACTGGCGCTACGTCAAGGACGACGTCGCCGCGTTCCAGGCGCTCCTGAACGGCGAGCTCGACTTCTTCGCGCGCATGAACGCCGACGACTACTTCGGCCCGGCGACGCGCTCCGACGCGTTCACGCAGCGCAACTACACCGGTCACTTCTACAGCGGCAGCTACTGGTTCGTCGCGTGGAACCTCCGCCGCCCGCAGCTCGCCGACCTGCGCGTGCGCGAGGCGATCGCGCGCGCGTTCGACTTCGAGGGCTTCAAGACGGCCTGCTACAAGGGCCTCGCCGACGTCGTCACCGGGCCGTGGATGAAGAACCGGCCCGAGTACGACCAGGACGTGAAGCCCTACCCGCGCGACCCCGAGAAGGCGCGCGCGCTGCTCGAGGCCGCGGGCTGGATCGACCGCGACGGCGACGGCGTCGCCGACAAGGACGGCGTGAAGCTCGAAATCGAGCTCCTCTCCGACGCCGGCAACGCGATCTCGCGCCAGTTCGCCGCGAAGCTCCAGGAGGACCTGAAGGCGATAGCCGTCGCGGTGCGCTACACGGCGCTCGATTCGAAGGCCGTCGACGAACGCAAGAAGCAGCGCGACTTCGACGGCGTGGCGCTCGCGTGGGCGGTCGGCATCGAGACCGACCCCGAGCAGGTCTGGCACTCGCGCGGTGCCGCTCCCGACGCGAAGGGCTCCAACTTCGGCGGCTTCGCGGACGCCGAGGTCGACCGGCTCATCGAGGCGGGGCAGAAGGAGCTCGACGTCGAGCAGCGCATGACGCTCTGGCGCGCGCTCCACGCGCGCATCTACTCGCAGCAGCCGTACCTCTTCGCCTACAGCCCGCCGCGCAAGTTCGGCATGACGAAGGCGCTCTTCGGTCTGCAGCTCGTCGCGCAGGACCCGAACTACGTCGTGCGGCGCTGGTACTACCCCGCGGGCACGCCCGGCACGCGGGCGACGCTCGCGAAGTGACGCCGTGGGCGCATTCCTCCTGCGCCGGCTCCTGTGGATCTTCCCGACGCTGCTCGGGATCACGCTGGTCACGTTCCTCGCGGTGCATGCGGCCCCCGGCGAGCTCGGTGCGCGCGACACGGACGTCGAGAACAGCGCGAGCGGTGGCGGGAACGACGAGCGCGCGCTCTTCCGCGCCGAGCACCTGCTCGACGCGCCGTTGTGGAAGCAGTACCTGCACTTCCTCGGGCCGTTCGACCTGTCGGCGGGGGGGAGCGCCCGCTTCGGCGGCAGCGGGGAGCACCCGTGGCACGGCGTGCTCGCGCTCGACCTCGGGACCGAGTTCCAGCGGCCGGGCGTCCCGGTGCTGCCCGAGATCGGCGCGCGCCTCGCGGTGACGGGCCCGCTCGCGCTCCTCGCGGCGTTCCTGTTGTTCGCGCTCGGCGTGCCGCTCGGCGTCGCGAGCGCCCTCTGCGCGGACGGTCTCGTCGATCGCATCGCGCGCGGTCTGCTGCTCGCGCTGCACTCGCTGCCGGGGTACTGGTTCGGGCTCCTGCTCCTGTTCGCGTTCGGCGCGAGCGGGCTCGCGTGGCTGCCGGTGCTCGGGCTCGGCGACGAAGGCGATCTCGTCGACCGCGCGCGGCACGTCGTGCTGCCGCTCGCGACCTTGACCCTGCCCGGCCTCGCCTACGTCGCGCGCCAGACGCGCGGCGCGGTGCTCGAGCTGCTCGAGCAGGACTTCGTGCGCGCGGCGCGCGCGCGCGGCCTCTCCGAGCGCGACGTGGTCGTGAAGCACGTCGTGCGCAACGCGCTGCCGCAGGTCGTGACGCTCTTCGGCTCGATCCTGCCCGCGCTGCTCGGCGGCTCGGTGATCGTCGAGTCGCTCTTCGGTCTCCCGGGTCTCGGCCTCTACGCCTTCGAGGGGCTGTCCGCGCGCGACCTGAACGTGATCCTCGGCGTCACGACGGTCACGGCGGGCCTCACGCTCGTCGCGATCCTTGCGGCGGACCTTCTCTGCGCGTGGCTCGACCCGCGGGTGCGCGAGCGGTGAGCACGGCATGATCGAGCGCGGAGACCACGAACCCGGCGTCGCCGAGCGCCTCCTCGCGCGCCGCGGACCACGCGCCGCCGCGATCGTGCTGTGGCTCCTGTGCGGCCTCGGCGTGCTCGCGCCGTTCGTCGCGAGCGACGCCCCCTGGTACGTGCGCGCGATCGACCGCGCGGAGGTCGAGTCCGCGCTGCGCACGCTCGTGCCGCTCGCGCGGAGCTGCGACCGGCTCGCGCGCATGGACGACGCGCAGTGGGAGCAGGAGCGCATGGCGGGCGCGACTGCGACGCGCGTCGAGACGCTCGCGCGCGAGCGCGCGGCGGTCCAGTTGCGGGTGGGCATCCTGCGCGCGTCGATGGAGGGCGTCGAAACCGCCGTGCTCGCGCTCGAAGCGTCGCTCGACTCCGGTGGACCGCTCGAAGGCGCGGCGAGCGCCTGCGCGGAGCAGATGCGGCTCGCGCCCGACGGGACGACGGCCTCCGGCGGGCGGCTCGTCGCGCGCTCGCGCTGGCCGCTCCTCGCGGGCGTCGACGCGCCGTCTGTGCTCGCCCTCGGGCTCTGGCTCGCGCTCGGCGTGCTCGGCACGCGCGTGATCGCGCGGAAGCGCATCGGTCGGCGCGCACTGCGGCTCGCGCTCGCGAGCCCGATCGCGCTCGCGCTCCTCTGGCCGCTCCTGCGTCCCGACGCCGTGCGCCTCGACACACGCGCGTGGAAGGAACGCCTCGCGTCGAGCGCGATGCAGGTCGAGCGCGCCGTGTTCGCGCCGATCCCGTGGGGTTTCGCGGAGACGAACGCGGGCGAGAGCTGGCGCCCGCCGACGTGGCTCTCCTCGGCGGAGATCGACGCCGCCGGCCGCTACGTCCGCGGGAGGCACTCCACGTCCGCCCCCGGCTCCGGCGCGCTCGTCGCTACGCCCGCGAACGTCGTCGCGCGGCCCGGCGAGCCCGAGCGCAACGCCTGGACGCGCCATCTCCTCGGCACCGATGGCAGCGGCCGCGACGTGCTCGCGCGCGTGCTCCACGGCGCGCGCTCGAGCCTCGCCGTGGGGCTGGGGGCGGCACTCCTGCTCGCGCTCATCGGGACGCTGCTCGGCGTCGTCGCCGGGACGCTGCGCGGGTGGGTCGACGTCGTCGTCTCGCGCGTGCTCGAAGTGGTGCTCTGCTTCCCCGCGTTCTTCCTCGTGCTCGCGTTCGCGGCCGCCGCCGATCCGCGCGTGATCCCGCCGGCCTTGTCGATCGCGCTCGTCATCGGCTTCGTCGGCTGGACCGGCGTCGCGCGGCTCGTCCGCGCGCGCGCGCTCGAGCTCGCCGACGCGCCGTTCGTCCTCGCCGCGCGTGCACAGGGGCTCTCGACGCCGCGCATCCTCTTCGCGCACGTACTGCCGAACGCCGCGACGCCCGCGCTCGTCGCGCTGTCGTTCGCGGTCGGCAGCGCGATCCTCACCGAGTCGGCACTCTCGTTCCTCGGCCTCGGCGTCGAGGTGCCCGTGCCGTCGTGGGGCGCGCTCGCGGCGGAGTCGCGCAGCGTCGAACATGCGTGGATCCTGCTCGCGCCGGGCCTGTGCGTGTTCGCGAGCGCGCTCGCGGCCAACGTGCTCGGCGAAGGGCTGCGCGACGTGCTCGATCCGCGACGGGAGGGCGCGCGATGACGCGCCTCCTCGAAGTGCGCGGGCTCACCGTGACCCACGCCGGCGCGCGCGCGCCCGCGCTCGCGGACGTCGACCTCGACCTCGACGCGGGCGGCGCGCTCGCGGTCGTGGGGGAGTCGGGCGCGGGCAAGTCGACGCTGCTCTCGGCACTCCTGGGGCTCTTGCCGCGCGGCGCGCGCGTCGAGCGCGGCAGCATCGCGTTCCGCGGCGAGGAGCTCGTGGGGGCCCCCGCGGCGCGCCTCCGCGCCGTGCGCGGCCGCGGGATCGGCGTCGTGTTCCAGGACGCGCTCGCGGCGTTCGATCCCGTCGTGCCGATCGGCGCGCAGGTCGCCGAGGCGCTCGCGCATGTGCCCGCGAACGAGCGCGCGGCGTGCGTTCGCGCGCTCCTCGCGCGCTGCCGCCTCCCCGACGCGGAGTCCGCCGCGCGCGCCTACCCGCACGAGCTCTCGGGCGGCATGCGCCAGCGCGCGCTCGTCGCGAGCGCGCTCGCGGGCGAACCCGCGCTCCTGCTCGCGGACGAACCGACGAGCGCGCTCGACCCGACGCTCGCGCTCGCCGTGCTCGAGCTGCTCGACGAGGAGCGCGCTCGGCGCGGGACGGCGCTCCTCGTCGTGACGCACGACCTCGCGCTCGCGCGCGCGCGCTGTGAGCGCGTCGTGGGTCTCCGCGCGGGCCGCGTGGTC
>JACRIO010000171.1 GCA_016220035.1 Planctomycetota bacterium
CTCGCTCGTGTCCTGGTCGTAGTAGCCGCACGCGGCCTTGTGGCCGAGCTCGACGTGCCCCGCGCTCGCCGCGAGACGGCCGGCGAGGATCTTCAGCAGCGTCGACTTGCCCGCGCCGTTGCGTCCGAGGATGCCGATGCGCTCGCCGCGGCCGATGCGCAGATCGAGATCGCGCAGGAGCGGGCGCTTTGCGTCGTACCACGCGCCGAGCCCGCGCGTCTCGAGCACGATCTCGCCGCCGCGCTCGGCCTTCGGCGCGTGGATCACCGGCTTGCGCACGTCGTTGAACGGCGCCGGAAGGATGACGAGGTTCGAGAGCTTCTTCTCGCGCCCCTTCGCCTCGGCCGTGCGCTGGCTGCCCATG
Organism: Planctomycetota bacterium; assembly: GCA_016220035.1. Classification (GTDB taxonomy): domain Bacteria; phylum Planctomycetota; class UBA1135; order UBA1135; genus JADJNY01. Next base: position 365 of record JACRIO010000171.1, read on the forward strand.
TGCTTCTTGATGAACTCGCGCTCCTTGCGGAGGAAGTCCTGCTGCTCCTCGTACGCGCGCAGCTCGCTCGTGAAGCGCTCTTCCTTCAAGCGCACGTACTGCGCGTAGTTGCCGCTGTAGCGGACGAGCGCGCCGCGCTCGAGCTCGTAGATCGTTTCGACGGCGTTGTTCAGGAGCCGGCGGTCGTGGCTGACGATCAGCACGGCGCTCTTGAGCTGCTGGATCCAGTTCTCGATCCACTCGATGCCCGGCAGGTCGAGGTGGTTCGTCGGCTCGTCGAGCAGGAGCAGGTCGCCGCCCGCGACGAGCTCGCGCGCGAGCGCGACGCGACTCTTTTCGCCGCCCGACAGCGTGCGTGCCTCGCGGTCCCAGAACTCCGGCGCGAGGCCGATGCCGCGGAGCACGCTCTCGACGCGCCGCTCGGTCTCGTAGCCGCCGAGCAGCTCGACGTGGTGGTGGAGCTCGTCGTGCTCCTCGACCATGCGCTCGAGCTCGTCGCCGTGCACCTCGCCCATGCGGCGCGTGAGCTCCTCGAGCCGCGCGAGCGACTTGCGCGTCTCCTCGAGGCCGAGCTCGATGTAGTCGCGCACCTTCACGCCGGGCGCGAACTCGGTGCGCTGCGCGACGTGGCCGAGCGTCGCTCCTTTTCGAAGCGTGATCGCGCCCCAGTCGGGGTGCTCCTCGCCCTCGATCATGCGGAGCAGCGTCGTCTTCCCGCCGCCGTTGCGGCCGACGAGTCCAACCTTCTCGCCCGGGTCGATGCGCATCGAGGCACCACGCAGGACCTCCTGCGCGCCGAAGTGCTTCTGGACGTTGTCGAGGATGAGCAGGGACACGGTGTTCGCCGCGAACAGGGGCGAGGAGCCTACCCGGCGCGCGGCGTGGTCGCGAGGCGCGACGAGCGCGAAAACGCTTCCGACCACGCGGACCGAGCGGGAAGCGCTTGCACGCGGCGCTCGCGGGCGTCCGCGAGCGCAACTCGCGCCGTGGACGACCACTTGAGCGCGCTCGCGGCTTCGAGCGGCTGAATTCGCTCAAGCCCCGGAGCCGCGCTCCGATCGAAGGAGGCATGAACATCCACAAGCTCGGGGCCGGTCAGCAGAATCCGTTCGTCCAGCCCGGCGCGAGCACGCCCGCGCAACCGGGTGGTGCTCCGGCGGCCCGTCCGATCGCACGCGCCTCGGATACGGTGCCCGTCGACGCGCCGCGCGCGGGCATGCACCGGCGCATCGAGAGCTTCGTCGAGCACGCCGACCGACGGCTCGACAACCTCCTGCGCCGTTCGGACCTGTCGAAGCGCCAGATCGACGCGCTGCGCGGCGCGCAGCAGAAGTTCCACGCGCAGATGGGGCGACTCGACCGCGCGCTCGACGGCGGCGCGGCGCACGGCGCGATGAGCAACATCCTCTCGAACCTGCGCGGATCGATCGACTCGATCCTGCGCGAGGGCCCGACGCAGCAAGACGCCGCCGGCGCGGAAGCGGCGCCGAAGCCCGGCACGCCCGCGACGACGATCCAGGGCGTGAACCCCTCGACCCAGATCGACACGCTCGCCTGATCACCGAGCGCGTTCCGCGCGCTCGTCACCGACCGGAGGCCGTCGTTCCCGCGCCGCGCCTGGAACTCGAGTCCGGGCGCGGCACCTTCGTGTCCGCAGCGCTCAGCGCCTCCCGAGCACGAGCACGACGTCGAGGAGCTCGCCGTCGAGGGCGCGCGGGGAATCGATGTCGTGCGTGAAGTCGTAGGTCGCGACGTGCTCGAGCGCAGGCACGCGCGAGAGCAGCGCCTTCAGCTCGCGCACGTCGTACGTGCGGAAGCTCCAGCGCGTCTCCGAGCGCAGCTCGCGGCCGTTCGTCGTCACGACGAGGCGCGTGCGCACGTCTTCGAGGCGCTGTGATCGACGCGCGGGCTCGACCTGCGTGTTGCAGACGACGCGCGTGCGGCCGTCGCGCGCGACCCAGCGTTCGCGCGAGCGCGAACGGCTCGCGTAGTCGGTCAGGTGCAGGCCGAGCACGTACAAGCCGCCGGGGACGAGTGCGTCGGCGACGCAGCGCAGGTGCTTCGAGGCGGAGCGCTCGTCCTGAAGGTACTTGAAAGTGCTGACGAGGCAGTGCGCGAGGTCGAAGCGGCCGCGAGCGGTGAACGCGCTCATGTCCCCGAGCGCGAGCGACCCGCGCAGGCGCCGCTTCGCGAGCCGCGCGCGCGCGAATTCGAGCATGCGCTCGTTCAGGTCGAACCCATGCACGCGATGCCCGCGCCGCGCGAGCTCCGCGACGAGCCGCCCGCTGCCGCACGCGGGCTCGAGGACACGCAAGGGACGCGGACGGCGCGGGCCTGCCGCTCGCACGCGGCCGGAGCGCGAGCTGTTCGCGGCGTGAGCCGCGTGCACCGCCTCGAGGAAGTCCGCCTCGCGCTCCGTCCCCTCGTCGAACACGAGGTCGTACCAGCGCGGCGTGTCGTACCAGTCGATCGCTTCGAAGCGCGGCATGCGTGGAACGGGATCGTAGCGCGGTAGTGAGGGTCGAGTCCGACTGGTCGATCGCGCGCTCGTTCCTACTCCATCGGCGACAACCGGTGGGATCGTCTGGCGGTCACGAAGGGGCGCGCCACCGCGCCTGCTCGTGTCTCACCGTTCGTAGCATGTGCAGGACACGAGCGCGATCCAGGGGGGGAACAACACCGGCGCGCTGCGAGTCGTCTCTGGACGACCGTGCTCCCCGACCACACGTTCTCAGGATCTTGTCCGCTGGCGGATAGGCATGGCAATCCGTTGTCGTGGTTCAGCTGCAAGTCGAGATGGCCGCGACTCGCGCGAGTGATGCGCCTTGTTCGTTCGTCGAATAGTGCGTCGCCCCGCGAACGCGCGGACAGCGGGCTGGCTCGTCGCCACCCCCTCGAAGTGGCCGAGCCGACGCCAACCCGGCCCCGGCCTCCGTGCTGAGCGGCTCGATGCCACAGGAGAAGGTCATGCTTCGAAAACTCGAACAGTTCTGGTGCGGATCGTCCGCGGCGTACGTCACCCAACTCGAGGGACGGAACGAACCGGAGGAGCGGCGCGGCGAGCGGCGCGAGTGCCGTTGGGTCCGAACCGTGACGCTCGCACTCGCGGCGCTCGCGGTGGGGATGCGCGCCGAGGCGACCGACTTCTTCGAGTTCGCCGTCGAGAATGGCGCCAAGAGCGTCGCTCAACACGTGTGGTACCTCGAGGGCTCGCCTGCGGTGATCCACGGCACGGGAGCCGCCTCCGACACCGATTTCTACCGGCTCGCGAACCAGGACCTCGGGCAGTTCGAGTGCACGGCGCAGGTCCTCAACCTCGGCACGAGCGCGCTCACTGCGTCGATCGTCGGGCTCCAGCAGACCAACGGGGTGATCCAACCCGTCGACCAGGCCATCGTCGCCGTCACGGTGCTGCCGGGCGCCGCGAACGCGAAGACGCTGCGCTGGTACGTGCTCCAGACCGCACCGCCGGCCAACGGGTGGCTGCATCTGAAGCTTCAGAACACCTCGACGACGATCGCGAACGACTACGAGGTGACGGTCACCTCCACGATCATGTCCGTGCCCACGGTCGTACAGCCGGCGAGCGGCTACTTCCAGCCTGGCAACATCACGTTCGCCACGACGGCCACGACGAACACGGACATGTGGCTCTACGACTCGAGCTTCACCGCGCTTCCGAACGACCCGATCCTCGGCCCCGGCGGCAACGACAACGAGAGCTCCAGCTCGAACCGGAGCCGGGTCACGCGCTTCCTGTCCGACGGCCGCTACTACCTCGCCATCTCGGACGCGAATCTGGCCAATGACCAGGCCTCCGATCCCGCGGACGGCAACAGCTCGAGACCCGTGAACGACTACGGCGGCGCGGTCCTCTGCGGCGGCACCCTGCCCGGCCTCGACTTGAGCCTGACGATCACCGACTCGTCCGGTCCGATCTCGGTCGCGGCGACGAAGCCGGCCGTCGCCTACGGTGTGCGCTTCCTCCAGATCCAGGTCGGGCCTACGCCTCCGGGCGTCGCGGCCGGGCCGTTCTGTTTTGGCGACGGGCTCGATCCAAACTTCACGACGCAATGCCCGTGCGGCAACTTCGGGACACCGGGCCACGGTTGCGGCAACTCGTTCAACCCCGCCGGAGCGGTCCTCGTGTCCATGGCGGGTGGCCTCGAGGCGAGCGGCATGTCGGGCGTCACGTGCCTGATCTTCCAGGGCGACGCGCTCGACGACGCCGTGTTCGGCGACGGCGTCCGTTGCACCGGCGGGAACCTGCGGCGGATCTCGACGACCGCCTTCACCGGCGGCGGCGCGGCGCAGGTGAGCCAGGCGACGATCCTCACCCGCGGCCAGGTCACGGTGGGGAGCGGTGCGACGCGGTACTACCAGACCTTCTACCGCAACGCCTCGCCGAGTTGGTGTCCGCCGGCGACCTTCAACGGCACGAACGGGTACGTGATCGTCTGGTGATCACCAGCCCCGTGCAGGTTGGACGTCGCGCCCCGCGCCGCAGGTCCGTCGAGCCGTCCTCCGAGGTTCGTTCGGTCCGTGCCGCCGGGGCGCGTCGCACGAAGCAAACGGCCTGGGCGGCGCGTCGGCCGCGCACGACGCGCTGCTTGTTGCGCCCGTAGTCGACGAGAGGGTGCGAGCCGAGCTCGTCGAGCTGCGAAACGTACGGCGTCGACTGGGGATCCGGTCGCCGGCTTCGGCTTGACCACGCTCGGCGGCAGGTTCGCGGCGCTGAACCCCGCGGTCGGTGGCGCGTCGCAGTTCTTGCAGGTCGACCGCGCGTCCGGTGCCGTCACGGTGATCGGCGCGATCGGGAGCATCGCCCACTCCACGCCCTCGCCGCTCCCTGACATCCACTTGGGTCGCACGCGCACGAACTCGTTCGGTGAGGGTCCGGGCGCGCGTGTGCTCTCGTCGGGAGCAGTTGCCGGCTCGCTGTGTCCCACCTGAACCGCGCACCGCTTCAGAGCCACCCGCGGTCGCGCGCGATGCGCACGGCCTCCGCGCGATTGCGCGCGCCGAGCTTGGAGAGCACGTCGGAGATCTTGTTGCGGATGGTGCCCTCGGACACGGACATTCGTCGCGCGATTTCCGGCGTCGGGTGACCCTCCGCGCAGGCATCGAGGAGCTCGCGCTCGCGCGGGGAGAGCGGGCTCGCGCCGTGGCGCAACGCGCGCGTGGCGAGTTCGGGCGCGACCACGTATTCACCTGCGGCGCAACGTCGGATCGCGCCGGCGAGGACGTCCGCCGGGGAGTCCTTCAGCATGTAGCCCGCGAGTCCGCCTTCGAGCGCGCGCTGCACGAATCCCGGTCGGCCGTAGGTCGTGAGGATCAGCGTGCGGCAACTAGGAAGCTGCCGCCGCAGCTCGACTGCGGCGGAGATGCCGTCGAGGCCGGGCATCTCGATGTCGACGACCGCAACGGTGGGTTGCGAGGCGAGCGCCGCGGCCACGAGCTCGTCCCCGCGTCCTACCTCCGCGACGACCTCGATGTCGCCCTCGAGTTCGAGCAGCCGGCGCACGGCCGTGCGAAACATCGCCTGGTCCTCGGCGAGGAGCACGCGGATCACGGTTCGACCTCCGCGCTGGGCGAGTCGCCGCGGGTGATCGGAATCCGCGCCTGAACGCGAAAGCCGCCCGAGGGCGCGGCACCCGTCTCGAGCTCGCCGCCGAGCGCGCGTACGCGATCGGCCAAGCTTGCGAGGCCGGTCCCCAGCGCGGACTGCGCCGGACCCCGGCCGTCGTCCTCGACCTCGAGCTCGACGGCGTCCTCACGCCGGGCGAGCGCGATCCTGCAGCGGCGAGCGCTGCTGTGGCGCACGATGTTCGTGACCGCCTCGCGCAGCACGCTCGCCAACGCCGACTCGTGCGGGACCTCGGCCATGGGTTCGATGCGCTGATCGAGCACGACGTCCGCAGCGTGCAGGGCGACCATCGCCGACGCGAGCTCGTCGCCGAAGCGCGCCGGCCGTTCGTCCGCGACGGCCTCGCGGACTTCTCGCACGGCGTCGCGGGCGAGGCGCTGGACGTCGCGGAGCTCGCTTGCGGCGGACGGATCGCCTTTCGCGCTCAACCGGCTCGCGAGCTCGGCCTTCACCGCGATGACCGCGAACGTGCGGCCGAGCAGGTCGTGCAACTCGCGCGCGAGCCGATCGCGCTCGCGCGCGACCGCGGTCTCGGCGAGCTCGGCCTTCGCAAGATGCAACTCGGAGTTCACTTCGACGAGTTGCCGCACCGCGGTCATCCCGAGACCCGCGAGCACGATCGAGATCAGGACGACGTGGTTTGCACCGAGGATGCGCATCGCGTGCGGACCTTCGAGTTCGATCGACCCCGCCGCGACGAGCGCGAGCAGCGCGACGCCCGCGACGACCCACGGCGCGCGCAGCCCGGATCCGACGATCAACGCGGGGTACAGCCACAAGAGCGCCTGGGACAAACCGCAGTGGTGGGTGAGCACGACGTTCGTGAACACCGCGCACGCCGTCGCGATCAAGGCGCCGTGCGGACGGCGCGGCCACGGTCGGCGCCAGTAGAGGAGGTGGATCGTCCCGAGCGCGAAGAGCCCGAGCACCGCGAGGACGTCGCGGCCCGTTCGACCCGATTCGAGCCACAAGACGACGGCGCCGACGAATACCGGTGCAACTGCGATCCGGATCACGACGGCGAGCCAGTTCATGCGCGCGTGCACGATACGGGCGAGCATAGCGTGTTCGGACGCGCGCGATGCGCGCCGTGGCGGAGCATGACGAACGTCACGCCCGATCCTGACGTGCGTCACTCACGACCCCCTCGCGCGACCGCTACCCTCCGATGGACAAGCGGGCGAATGCGGAGCCGAGGAACGGCTGCGCGTCGCGTCGCAGGAGGCTCACCGAAGATGGCAGTGAAGCACGGGGTGGCACGGGACGACGCGATGGCATCGATCGAACTGCGCGGCGTCGTGAAGACGTTCGCGGTCGGAGGCGGCGAATTCACGGCCCTGGACAGCGTCGATCTCGACATCGAGCGCGGTACGTTCACCGCCATCGTCGGACGTTCTGGCAGCGGCAAGTCGACGCTCGCGAACATGATCACGGGCATCGACCGGCCGACGCGAGGCGTGGTGCGCGCTGCCGGCGTGCGCGTCGACGAGCTCGGCGAGCGTGATCTCGCCCTCTGGCGCGGCCGCAACGTCGGCGTCGTCTTCCAGTTCTTCCAGCTCCTGCCGGGTCTCACGATCCTCGAGAACGTCGTGCTTCCGATGGAGTTTCTCGGCGTCCGCCCCCCGCGCGAGCGCGTCGACCGGGCAAGCGAGCTCCTCGAGCGCTTCGGCATAGGCGCGCAGGCGCGCAAGCTGCCTGGTGCGCTCTCCGGGGGCGAGCAGCAGCGAGCGGCGATTGCGCGCGCGCTCGCCAACGATCCGTCGATCGTCGTGGCCGACGAACCGACGGGCAACCTCGACCTGCACAACTCGGAAGCCATTCTCGAGCTGTTCTCGCTGCTCGCCCTCGAGGGCAAGGCCGTCGTGATGGTCACGCACGAGCGCGACGTCGGCCTCCGCGCCGACCGCGTCGTCACGCTGGTCGACGGCCGCATCGCGTCGATCCAACAGCGCGCTCACGATCGCGCCCCGAACGCGGAGACGCGCGCCCGTGGCTAGCGTTTCTCTGCGCAAGGTGGGGCGCGACCTCCGGCTCGCTGGCGGGCGCACGGTGCTGCTCGTCGCCGCGCTCGTCGTGAGCTTGGTCACGATCGGCGCCGTGCTCGGCGCGCGCGGCATCCTCGCGCGCGAGATGCCGCGCAGCTTCGCGCGCTCACACCCCGCCTCCGCGACGCTCGTGCTCGAGCACGAATTGGACACGGAGACGCTCGCGGCCTTGCGTGGGCGGCCCGAGCTCGCGGAGGTGGAACGCCGGAGCATGGTCCGCGCGCGCGTCCGCGCGGAATCGGGCGTGTGGCTTCCGCTCTCGATCTTCGTGATCGAGGACTTCACCGCGATGCGCCTCCAGACCGTGGAGCGCGTCACCGGCGCGTGGCCGCCGCCCGCGGGCGCCGTCGTGATCGAGCGGACGTCCGCGGAGTTGCTAGGGGCGCGACCGGAGCTCGAGGTGCTCGCGCCGGGCGGCAAGCGCTGCTCGATCAGGCCCGCGGGCACGGTCACCGATCCAGGCATGGCGCCGGCGTGGCAGGAGCAGTCCGCCTACGCCTATGCGACGCCGGCTACGCTCCAGGCGCTCGGGATCACCGTCGAGCTCGACCTGCTGCTCGTTTCCGTGCGCGAGCGCGCGACGGACGCGGAGCACATCGAGCGCTGCGCCCGCGACGTCGCGGCTTGGCTCGAGGCGCGCGGCACGCGGGTGGCGGAATTGCGCGTGCCGCCGCCGGGAGAACACCCGCAACAGCGGCTCATGCACGCCTTGGCTCTCGTGTTGCTCGCCTTCGGTGGGCTCGCGCTCGTGCTCAGCGCGCTGCTCGTCGCGACGGTGCTGACCGGCATGCTCGCGCGGCACGCGAGACAGATCGGCGCGATGAAGGCGATCGGCGCGAGCAGCGAGCGAATCGCGCTCCTCTACGGCGGGATGGTCGCGTTCATCGGCGCCGCGAGCGTGCTGCTCGCGCTGGCGCCGGCGGTGTTCGCGGCGCAATGGCTCGCGCGGCTCTGCGCGGATCTCTCGAACGTCGTGCTCGTGAGCGGGGCCGTTCCATGGGAATCCCACGCTCTGCTCGCGGCCGCCGGACTCGGCGCGCCGCTCCTGGCCGCGGCGTGGCCGGTCGCCAACGCGGCCCGCGCAAGCGTACGCGAGGCGATCGGCGACTCCTACGGGCGGAGCATCGCGGGTGGAACGGCGGGGAGCGCCCGTGCGGCGGCGATCGCCACGCTCGTCGGTCCGTCGCTCGCGCTCGCGCTGCGCAACACGCTGCGACGGCGCGGACGGCTCGTGCTCGCCCTCTTGCTCTTCTCCGCCGGCGGCGCAGCCTTCCTTACCGGCCGCAACGTCGCCGCGGCCTCGGAGCGCGAACTCGCGCGCGGCGAGGTCGTGCCGACGCACGACGTCGAGATCACGCTCGAACGGCCGGAGCCGGAGGAGCGCGTGCTCGAGCTCGCGCGCTTCGCGCCCGGCGTCCTCCACGTCGAACCGTTCGACGTCGGCACCGTTGCGATTGCGGCCTCGGGCGAGACGCCGCTCGCGCGCACGCACAAGGACGGCGGACACGGTGCGCAGAGGCTCATCGGGCTCCCGACGGATTCGAGCTTCCTTCCACCCCTGATCGAGGGTCGCTTCCCGCGCGCGGACGAGGACGACGCCCTCGTCGTGGCGCCCGGCGAGCTCGGACGCCTCGGGACGACGCTCGGCGGCGAGGTGAGCCTTGCGATCGAACACCGGACCCTTTCCTGGCGCGTCGTCGGCATCGCCCGCGGCGTCGGGCTCGGTGGACACGGCGGACTCTACGTGGGGCGGTCGGGCTTCGTGCGCGTGCGCGGAGGTCCGGGCACGACGAACGGGCTGCGCATCGCGGCCGAGAGTCGGGACGCGGACGCGAAGCGCGCAGCGGGGCGAGCGATCGAGGCGGCGCTGGCCGATGCAGGCATCCTGGTCGCGGGTGTCGTCGAGACCGAGCGCTGGAACACGGTGCTGCGCAATCACGTCGCGCTCGTGCAGGGCGCACTCGCCTGGCTCGGTCTCGCTCTCGGCGCCGTTGGCGCACTCGTGCTCGCGTCCGCGATGGGAACGAGCGTCGTAGAACGCACGCGCGAATTCGGCGTCATGCGCGCGCTCGGCGCGACGCCGGAGCGCATCGTGTGGATCGTCGCGACCGAGGCGGCGTTCGTCGGCCTCGCGAGCTGGGTTCTCGCGCTGGTGTTCGGGCTCGCAGGCACGTGGATCGTCGGGCAGACGATCGGTGCGGTCGTCTTCGGCGCGCCGTTGGGCGTCGTCGTCACGCCGTTGGCGCCTTGGGCCTGGCTCGCGGTCGTGCTATTCGCAAGCCTGTCCGCCGCGGCCATGCCTGCGTGGGCTGCAGCGCGCTCGAGCGTGCGGGAAGCGCTCGGTCATGTCTGACGCGCGGCAGAGGCGTGGCTCCTGGCCGCGCAGGATCTTCGTGGCCATCGTCCTGATCGTCCTCGTCGCTGCATGCGTTCATCAGCTGCCGCGCGCCTTGGACGTGCTGCGTGCGATACACGATCCGAGCGGAGGAGCGAGCCTCCACGGCGCGAAGTGAGCACAGAGGATCGCACCAAGCTCGGGGGCAATGAAGCAACGCACCACTCCCGCTGGCGCGTCAGTGAGCGTTCGGCCTCGCTTCATCGCCGCTCACCCCCGCACGACGCGTCGCTTGTTCCGCACGTAGTCGACGAGGACGTACGAGCCGAGCTCGTCGAGCTGCGAGTAGTACGCGCGGCCGTGGTTGACTTCGGTGAAGGTCTCCACGAACTCCACGAGCGTCGGATCAGTCGTCAGCATGAACGTCGTGATCGGGATGCCGAGCCTGCGGCAGTGGTCGGCCTCCTCGAGCGTCTTGTTCACGATGCGGCGGTCGAGGCCGAACGGGTTCTTGTAGATCGTCCCGTCGCGCTCCGTCAGCGCGCTCGGCTTGCCGTCGGTGAGCATCACGATCTGGCGGTTCGTCTGCGCTTTGCGCCGCAGGAGCTCGCGCGCGAGCTCGAGGCCGGCCTTCGTGTTCGTGTGGAACGGACCGGCGGACAAGTAGGGGAGCTCGTCGATCGGGATCTCGCGCGCCTCGTCGCCGAACTGCACGACGTGGAGCGCGTCCTTGGGGTAGCGCTTCTGGATCAGCGCGACGAGCGACAGGGCGACGCGCTTCGCCGGCGTGATGCGGTCCTCGCCGTAGAGCACCATGCTGTGCGAGACGTCGATCAAGAGCACGGTCGCGCACGAGGTGAGGTGCTCCGTCTCGTGCACGCGCAGGTCTTCCTCGGCGAGTTCGAGCGTGCCGGTGCGCGCGAGCGCCGCTTTCAACGATTCCTGCGCGTCGACGAGGTGCAGCGCGTCGCCGAAGCCCCACGCGCGCGTTTCGGACAACCGCTCGACGCCCGTGCCGCTCGATTGCACGCGATGGTCGCCGCGCGCGTCGTTCGCGAGGCCGCCGAAGAGTTGCTCGAGCGCGCCCGCGCGCAGCTCCTGCTCACCGCGCTTCGTGAGCCGCGCGCGGCCCGCGCGGTCGCGCGCGATCGACTGGCGCTGCTCGAGCCACTCCTTGTACTGCTCGATCGTCAGCCGCTCGTCGAGCAGGCCGTAGCGCTTGCCCACCTGCGCGAGGATCAGGAGCGCCTGCTCGACGTCGCCGTCGGTGTGCAGCAGGAGCTCGCGGAAGAGGCGTTGGAGGTGCTTCAGGCGTTCGGTGAGGCCCTCGAGCTCCGGATCGAACTGCGAGTAGCGCCATTCCATGGCGGACTCAGCGCTTGCCCTTCGGCGGCCGCGCTCCACCGTTCGACTTCAGGCCGCGCATCATGTCCTCGAACATGTCGCGGTAGACGCGGCCGTTCGCGAGCTCGTCCTTCGCGAGCAGCGAGCTGTGGTGCAGGCCCTCGAGCACGAACTCCATCGCCGCGGCGTGCTCGGCCGCGTTGGCGGGCTTCGCCCACGTCTCGGCGACGCGCGCGAGGCCCGGGACGGTCGCGAGGCGCTTCTCCAGCTCGGCGTCGGCGAGTCCGTCGGAGACGTCGAGCGTGCTGCCGCTCTGGAACCAGCTCACGATCGGCGCGTAGTCGGCCTCCGCGGTCTTGCTCGCGTCGTCCTTCGCGCCGGCGGCGTACACGTCGGGGAACGTGCGATCGAAGACGGCCTTGATCGCCTTGCCCGTGAGGTGGCGCGCGACCTTCTCCGGTCCTTCGCGCTCGCCTTCGTAGACGAGCTCGACCTTGCCCGTGATCGACGAGCTCGCGCCGACGACATCGGACACGCGCGCGACGGCGGCGTCCGAGCCGTGCGCGTGCGCGCGGCGTTCGGCGTTCGAGACGGTGTTCTCGAGCAGCGCGATCGTGAGGCGCGCGCTGACGCCGGAGCCGTGGTCGACGAGCTCGCTCGCGCGCGCCTGGACCGCGACCTCCTCGACGATCTCGCGCACGTAGCGCGGCACGGTGACGCGCGGAGCATGCGCGCGCTCCACCCACGCTTCCTGCGCGGTGATCGCGAGGCCTTCCTCGAGCGTGCGCGGGTAGTGCGTCAGGATCTGCGACGCGATGCGGTCGCGCAGCGGCGTGATGATGCGGCCGCGGTGCGTGTAATCCTCGGGGTTCGCGCTGAAGACGAGCAGCACGTCGAGCGGCATGCGGATGGGGAAGCCGCGGATCTGGATGTCGCCTTCCTCGAGGAGGTTGAGCAGGCCGACCTGGATGCGCGCGGAGAGGTCGGGGAGCTCGTTCACCGCGAAGATGCCGCGGTTCGAGCGCGGGAGGATGCCGAAGTGCACGACCTCCGGGTCGGCGAAGGTGAGCTTCCGCGTCGCGGCCTTGATCGGGTCGACGTCGCCGATCAGGTCGGCGATCGTGACGTCGGGCGTCGCGAGCTTCTCGTGGTAGCGCTCGCTGCGCGGGATCCAGCGGATCGGCAGCGCGTCGCCGAGCTCCGCCGCTCGCCGCACGCACGCCGCGCAGACGGGGTGCAGCGGATCGTCGTTGATCTCGCAGCCGTCGACCGCGGGGAGCTCCGCGTCGAGGAAGCGGTCGAGCGAGCGGAGGAGGCGCGTCTTCGCCTGGCCGCGCAGCCCGAGCAGGATGAAGTCGTGCCCGGAGAGGATTGCGTTCACGACCTTCGGCACGACGGTCTCGCCGTAGCCGACGATGCCGGGGAAGAGCTCGCGTCCTTCGCGCAGGTGCGCGATCAGGTTCGAGCGCAACTCCTCCTTCACCGAGCGCGAGCGCCAGCCGGAGCGCTTCAACTCGCCGAGCGTCGCGGGTGCGCTCGCGTCCTTCGTCGTGGTCGTGATGCCGTGCATGCGACCCGTGATTGTCCCGCGCGTCGCACCGTGCGCCAGCCGCGGAGCGGAGCGTGCGCGTGCTTGACAAAAACGGCGCAGCGTGGATGGCGCGCGCGCGAAATCCAAGCGGAGGGCTTGCGCGCCGCGGCGCGATCGCCCTCGCTCCGCCCCGCGTCAGGTCTCGAACGCGAGGAGCGCGCGCAGTCGATCGAGCTCGCGCGGATCGGCGGGCGCTCCCGGGAGCGGCGGGAACTGTCCGTCCGCGTCCGTCGGCACGAGGTGGACGTGCACGTGGCGCACCTGCCAGCCGATGACGCCGACGCAGACGCGCTCGCACTTCAGCACGTGTTTCAAGCGCCGCGCGACCTTCCGCGCGACGCTCCACAGCGCCGCGTGCTCCTCCTCCGACAGATCGAAGAGGTACGGATGCGCCCGCTTCGTCATCACGATCGCGTGCCCCGGCCGCACGGGGTTCGGCGCGAGGATGGCGAGGTGCTGTTCGTCCTCGTGGAGCTTGTGAGACGGAACGCGGCCGGCGACGAGGTCCTCGAACGTGCACATGGCGTGACGATAGCCGAGAGCGGGCCGCGGCTCGACCTGCTGCACGGACGGCGGTTGGTCGCTAAGCTCCACCTCGAACTCCACGCCCCACGCACCATGCCCGCCCCCCCGATCGACGCCCGCGCACTCACCGGTGAAGCCCTGTCCGTCACGCGCTCGGGCGACGACGGAGTGATCCTGAAGCTGCGCGTCGACGAGCAGCTCCCGCCGCGGCGCGCCGCGCGCTTCTTCATGCTGAAGCGCGACGATCGCATGTCGCCCGAAATCCCGCGGCCGTTCAGCTTGTACCGCCAGAAGGGGAACGAGCTCGAATTCCTGATCAAGGTGATGGGCGCGGGAACGCAGGCACTCGCGGCGTGCACGCGCGGGACGAAGTTGAAGATCGTGGGCCCGCTCGGCAACGGATGGCCGACGCTCGACGGCGCGGGTGCGCCGTGGGTCATGCTCGGCGGCGGCATCGGCTCCGCGCCGTTCTACATGGCGATCGAGCAGGCGCTCGCCGGCATGGACGGCGCTCCGCCGGCGAAGCGCGAGCAGCTCTTCTATCTCTACGGCGCGGCGAAGCGCGGGTTCCTGTACGACCTCGACGCGTTCGAGCGCCTCGGCGTGCCGACGTTCACGTGCACGATGGACGGCTCGCACGGATCGAAGGGACACGTGCTGCAGCTCCTCGAGCACCTGCAAGCGCGCGGCGTCGTGCCGCCGAAGGTGCGCCTGCTCGCGTGCGGCCCGGAAAAAATGCTCGAAGCCGTCGAACGCTTCGCGCACGAGCGCCACCTCGAATGCTGGCTGTCGCTCGAAACGCTGATGGGCTGCGGCGTCGGCATCTGCAACGGCTGCCCGGTGCCGACCGTCGTCGAAGGCCCGCACGGCGCGTGGCCGAACATGAAGTGCTGCGTCGAGGGCCCGGTGTTCTCGACGGCGGATGTGACGTTGTGCGGGATGCAGCACGCCTAGACGGCGGAGTCGCTCACGGCCCGCGCAACTCGATCGTCGAGGGGGCCGGTCCCGCCGCGCTCCATTCAATGATGCACGGCGGGTCGTCCAGCGGAGCATTTGGGCCGACGTACCGGAACCCGTAGGTATGCGGGGCGAGCTCGAGCTCAACCGTGCCCGCCGACGTCACTCGAATCGGCGTGTAGGTGCGGTAGCGGTCGTCGCCGAGCTCGAGCGCCATGGGCGCCTCGGGCCACGGCGCGCGCGTGCTTGCGTCGAGCACCGTGAGCGTGCCGTGCACGAGCGGGACGTCGATCGCGCGCTCCACCCGCTCGCCCGGCGCGACCACCATCGTCCCGGGGACGTTCCACACCCACGGCACGTCGTTCCCGATCACGTGCAGCCGCCACGTCCCCGGCGGCAGCGGTGCGAGCCGCGCGCGCCCTTCGGCATCGGTCGCCGCGCTCACGGTGTCTTGCGCTCGGAAGTCGCCTGCGCGCGTGGCGACCACCGTTCGCTCGGCGCGGGCCGCGCCATTCGCGGTCACGAGCACGTCGCATCGACCGGGTAGGGACGTCGTGAGGTCGACCTCGCGCTCGAGCGCCTCGCCTACATGGACGTTCAGCGTGTCGAGCACGATCGGGCGCGCGTCGAACTGGTAGAAGCCCGCACTGACGGGTTCCTCGGACCGTCCGTCCGTGAGCAGGAGCTCGAAGGCCCCCTCGCCCAGACCCTCGAACGTGCACGCTCCGCCTTGCGGAAGCGGTACGCGAGCGCCTTCGGCGAAGAACCAGGCTCGGGATATCCGGTTGAGGTAGTCGCTCACGGGCCGGATGCGCAGGTAGAGCTCACCTGTCGTGGCGCTCGCGGGAGTGCGTACACTCACGCGCAGCGTCGCCGCGCCGGGCGCCACGAGTAGGAGGTCGTCGCGCCCCTCGTCCTGCACGAGCATCACGAGTTCGCTCGCGGCGAAGCGCCCAGGACCCGCCTCGACGCGCACGAAGTACGAACCCGGGACGACGGCGTCGAACGCGAACGTGCCCGCTTCGTCTGTGCGGACCTCGGCGACACGTTGGCGAAATGACGTGCTCCGCGAGGTCGACGCGCCCCGAGGCAGGGCGATCCAGGGGCTCGACGACGAGTCGCTCTCTTGTGCAGGCCGGTACAGGCCCACGCTCGCATTGCGGAGGGGCGTGGACCGATCGGAATCGACCGCTCTTCCGACGATGCGCGTGCCGGAGGTCATGCGTGCGACGAGCGTGCGCGTCTCGCCAGGGGCGAGGTCAGTGAGCTCGAACACGACCGGGGAAGCCCCCGAGCTCTGGATGCACAGACGCAGCGGCTCTGTCGGGAGCGAGTACGTGAGCTCCGCGCCTTCGATCTGGTCGCGCACCGTGAGTTCGAGTCCGTTTGCGTCGAGGTAGTGGAAGGCACTGGGCCCAAGGCCCTGGGCAAGGACTCGAATCGGCTGCGTCCACGGAGCACCGTCTCCGTCGAGGACAAGGAGTCGAACGCGAGCGCTTCCGCGCAGCCGAACGCCGAGCGTAGTCCCTGGCCTCACCGGCGCGCTCTCGAACGGCTCGAAGCGGGGATCGTCGATACGGACGACGTAGTCGGCCGGTGAAAGCCCTTGGAAACGGAAAGTCGAGATGCTCTGCCCGATGGAGAGCGGATGGACACCCGCGATCCCTGGTCCACTGAGTGTGATCACGTCCGGCAGCATGCAAGGCCAATGGAGGGAGCGCGCACGAACGTCAATCGTGAGCACGGTCGCTGGATCCTCACCGACGTAGCTCAACGTGATCTCGTTCCCGACTCCCGCATGGAGCTCGAAGTCCGTTTGCTTCGTGCTCACCCCTGCCTCGTGTTCGGCATCAAGGCTCCATCGCCCCTCGGAGAGTTGCGGGAGCTCGTACACACCCTCCGCATCGGGCACGTCGGCGTGGAGGATGCGACTCCGGGCGTCGGCCTCGCGGGGCTTCGCCGAGATCGTCCACCCTGTGCTCATCACGTGTCCATCCCCTGCCACGACGCGGACGCGGGCGGACGCAACCGTCAGGAGTCGGAGCGCCCCCACGTCGCGCACATTCGTCGGCTCGAGCCCACCGAGCTCGCGATCACCCGGGAACCACTCCGACGCATTCCAGCGCAGGGAGAACCGATAGGTGGCCGGAGGTTCGACGCGAAGAGTGAACCGACCCTCGCTGTCGCTCGTCGCCGAGATTCCATCGCCCGCGAGCGGGCGCGAAACGACGCTGAAGTCCACGATCTCGTCCGCTCGAAGCTCGACGTGCACGCCAGCGACCGGATGTCCTTCGCCGTCGACGAAGCGACCCTCCACGCCGGCGCGCGCGTCCTGGATCAGATTCGCCGCGGGCGGCGGCACCACTCGAGCGACGCGCGGCTCGAGGTCGACCGGCGTTTGGGCGGGTTGCAGGTCCACTGTGACATCCGGCGCACTCTCGACGATCGCGCTCTTCCCGATCTCGATCGGTCCATCGTCCGAGCTCGAACCGACGATCCAGCCCAGACCGGCGACGACGACCACGCACACGATCCACTTCATGACGACGAGTCCTCCCACCCCCGCGGCTGCCGCGAAGATCGGCACGTGCGGCGCGACCGGCGTCGAGCGCCCGAACGCAGCGACGAACGCACCCATCCACTCCTCCCGCCCACCGCGCTCGCGATCGAGGCGCGCGCGCAGCACCGTCAACGCCCGCGCGAGCCGGCTGCGCACCGTGGACTCCGGCACGCCGTGGCGCGCGGCGATCGCGGGCGTGCTCAGGCCTTCGAAGAAGCGCAGGAGCAGCGTGTCGCGGTACGGCTCGTCGAGCGCGAGCACGGCGGCGGCGAGCGCGTGTTCGAGCTGCGCGCGCTCGAGACGGTCCTCGGCGCCGGGCAGCTCCTCGCGCTGGGCCGCGTATCGTTCGCGGACATTGCGCGCGCTCTCGCTGCGATGGCGGCGGCGCGCGAAGTTGCCGATCACCGTCGCGAGCCAGCCGCGCGGCGCGTCGGAGCTCTTGTACGCGCCGCTCGCCGCCGCGAGGTAGGCGTCCTGCACGAGGTCGTCGGCGACGTTCGGGTCCGCGACGAGCGTGCGCGCGAGCCGCCGCGCCCAACCGGCGTGCGCGAGGAGGTCCTCCAGCTTCGGGTTCGCGTCCATGTGCTCCAGGAATCCCCTGCCGGTCAGGACCGTTGCAGGAGAGTCGGGATTCTCGCGGAACCACTGGGGAGTGCGCGAGGGGAGCGAAGGAGCGGATCGAACCCGGTGCCGAACCGGGTTCTCAGGGGCGGCGCATAAACGCGAAGAGCGCGGGTCGCCGCCTCAGCGCAACCGCACGACGTCGGTCGCGGGACCTTGCGTGGTCCACTCGAACTCGACCTCCCCCAGCCGCTCGGTGGTCGCTGCGCGTCGGAAGGTGTAGCGGCCAGGGAGCATCCTCATCGTGATGCGTCCGTGCTCGTCGGTGGGGACGTACTTCGCCTCGCTGAAATCCCCGATGCGCCAGCCGATCGAGATGTCCTCCCGCACCCACGGCTCGCCTGTCGCTTCGTCGACGCAGGTCATCGTGCTCTCGACGCTCGTGATGGCGATGGTGACCTCCGCGCGTCGACCCGACTGCAACGTCACGTCGCGCGGCACCCGGTGATTCCACGGCGCGTTCGGATTGCGCACGTAGAGCGTCCATGTCCCCGGGGGTAGCGCCGTCATGCGCGCAACGCCGTCCGACTTCACCATGCCGACGCTGCGGGGCTTGCCCGTTTCCACTCCACTCTCGACCGCCACGACGTTCAGTCCGGGCATGATCTCGCCGTCGATCGTGACGTGCGCGACGATCGGAGCGGGGAAGCTCGGGCGGAGGTCGTACTCGACGTTCGACGGCGCTCCCGCGTGCACCTCGACGAGGCCGAGTTCGCGCGCTTCGCCGGGAAAGCTCATGCGGCCATCGTGGCGCGTGACACGCAGTTCTCCGGCCGAGAGCCAAAGTCGGAAGCTGCCCGGCGGCAGCGTGTCGAATCGAAACGTCGCGTCGGGGCGCAGCATCAGGACATGCTCGGGACCCAAGAACTGTGTTCGCGGAAGCGACGCTCGCCTTTGGCCCACGGGCCACGCCTCGATCGAGAGCCCATCTACCTCCGCGCCCTCTGGCGCGAGGAGTCGGCCCTCGATCGCGCAACGTGGAGCGAGCTGAACCTCGAGATCCTCGACCGAAACCTCGGCGGCGACATCGTCGCGGACGCCGAAGCCCCCGCCGTCCGCATCCGCGCGCACGACGAAGCGCTCGATCGGCACGGCTTCGAACCGGAAGCGACCCGCGTCGTCGGCGATCGTCGTGCGTGCCACCTTGCGCCACTTCGGCAACTGGCTCGAGAAGATCTTGTTCTCCTCGATGCACCAGGGGCTCGTCGCCGAATCGTCCACCTCCGCGCGATGGAAGAGCCGTACCGTCGCACGCGGCACCGGCGACGTGCCGTCGTCTTCGACGACGCGGCCGGCGATCGTGCGCCCGGTGCCAACTTCGATCGTCAACGTGCGGGTCTCGCCCGGTGCGAGCTCGAACTCAGGCACGTCGATGCGCGGCAGGTCGCGCGTTTCGACGGAGAGCGAGTAGCGCCCCGGCAGCAGGCCCGCGAGCGGCGCGACCGGCCCCGTGTCGCGCAGCGTGCGCACCGCGCGCGGCGTCGAGTGCTCCGTGTCGAGACGGAGGATGCACTCCGTGACCGCCGTCTGTGTGCGCACGTCGACGACGTTCAGCGCGACCGTACACGTGCCGAGGAGCGGCACCCGCAGCCGCGGTCCCGGCGCCGTCGGCGCGCTCGTCCAGGGCTGAACGGCGGGGTCGTCGATCTCGATCGTATAGGTGTCCGGCGCGAGGTCGGTGAAGCGGAGGCGCGAGTACGAGTGCGGATCGCTCGCATCCGGGGCGTGCACGACGCCGTTCGAGGCTCGCGCACGCACGTGAGCGGCGTCGAGGTTCGGCCGCACGTAGTACGGCATCTGGATCGCGAGGAGGATGCTGCGCGCAGGATCGGGACCCGTGTAGGGGAGCACGACGTCCTCGACCGCGCCCGCGTCGACGTGCACTTCCAAGTCCGACGTGCCGAGCCCGCACGCATGATGCGCGCTTACGTTCCAGCTCCCAGCGAGCAAGTCCGGTACGACCAGCCAGCCATGCGGAGTCGGCTCGTGCTCGCTCGCGCCCCACGCGGTATCGATGCCGTCCGAGCGTCCGCCCGCGAACATCGCGCTCGCGGACCAACCGTCGACGAGGTCGTGTCCCGCGGCGTCGCGCACTCTCACGCGCAGCGTCGCGCCGAGCTCGAGGCGCACGTTGCCGAGATCGACCTCGCTCGCGGGCTCGATCACATCCCACTCGAACGTCCGACGCGCGAAGCCCGGCTCGTGGAACGCGAGATCGAACTGGTAGGGCGGTGGCGGCACGAAGTGGAGCTCGAAGCGACCGTCCGCGTCGCTCGTCGCGTGCTGCGTCTCCCAAACGATCGGATCGGGCCAGGAGTCGATCACGTCGGTGTACCGCGCCCGGCCGCTGAGCGTGAGCTCGACGCCGCTCGCGGGTGCGCCGTCGGGAAGGAGCATGCGGCCGCGCAGCGTCGCGGCGGCGGCGATCACCGCGTGCCCGGCGGGGGCTCCGGAACTCTCGCGGTCGGAGCTCGCGAGTTCGCGCGCGGCGCCTCGTCCGGGAGCCGTGAGCGGAGACGTCGACGGATCGACGTGCTCCCACCCCGCCGACGCGACCCGTTCCGCGCGCGCATTCGCTCCCGGTGCGAAGGGCCAGCTCCCGAGCGACCATGCGACCACGGTGACGAGCAGCGCGCCCGCGAGCGCGAGCTTCACCGCGCCAATGGACGCAGTCGACGCGCTCGCCGCAGCCGGCTCTGGAAGGAACGCGCCGACCAACGCGGACATCCACTCCTCGCGCCCGCCCTGTTCACGATCGAGGTGCGCGCGCAGGCCCTCCAGCGCTCGCGCCAGACGATTCCGCACCGTCGACGCGGGTGCGTCCTCGCGCCGCGCGATCTCCTCCGCGCTCAGGCCGTCGAAGTAGCGCAACAGCACCGTGCGTCGGTACGGCTCCTCGAGCGCGAGCACTGCCGCGGCGAGCGCGTGTTCGAGCTGCGCGCGCGCGAGCACCTCGTCGACCGGTTCCTGCGCCTCGGGCCGCGCCGTGGTCGCTTCGCGGACGCGTCGCGCGCCCTCGGAGCGGTGTCGGCGAATCGCAAGGCGTCGCAGCGCGCGCGCGAGCCACGTCCGCGGCTCGTCGCCCTCCCAACCGCGCGTGGCGGCAACGATCCACGCGTCCTGCACGAGGTCGTCCGCGGCTTGGGGATCGGCGACGAGGCGGAGCGCGAGGCGGCGCGCCCAGCCGGCGTGCGCGAGGAGTTCGTCGAGTCGCGGGGTGGCGTCCATGGTGCTCGTCTTCAGACCGCAGGCGTCCGCACGAGCGTCGCACGAAACTCGGGAATACGCGCGCGGCGAGACGTCCGCCTACCGCGGCCCGACCCTCGCCCGCACTTCGTCGATCCTCGCCTGCAACTGCGCGAGCGCGGCCTGCGCCTCGGCGCTCTGGCCTTGCTCCTTCACCGCCAGCGACTGGGCCTCCTCCAGGCGTTGCAGCGCTTCGGCGAAGCGCTCCTGCTCGATCAGTACGTTTGCGAGCGACATGCGCGCCGGCACGCTCTTCGGCAGTTCGGCGCACGCGAGCGTCCAGTTCTCGATCGCGCCGTTCGGGTCGCCCCGCTTGCGCAGGAGGAACGCCTTCAAGAAGTGCGACGGGCCGTGGTCGGCCTTCTTTGCGAGCGCGCGGCCGATCCAGTCGAGTGCCTCGTCGTTCGCCTCGCGCGCGGCGTCGGCGGACGCGAGCTCCCACAGGATGTCGGGCGCGCCGAGGTCGAGCCCTTGCAGCGTCGTGCGCAGCGCGTCGCCGGCGGCGCCGGGCGGGCGGAGCTGGTAGGCGCGCACGAGGTAGGCGATCGCGCGCGCGGGGCCGTAGTCCGTGCGCTGGAGCAGGATCGCCGCCGCGTTGTAGTTGGCCTCGAAGCTCTGCGGGAGGAGCTCGCTCGCGCGCACGAACGCGTGCTCCGCCGACGTCGTCTCGTTCACGCGTGCGTGCAGTCGGCCCTTCAGGAGGTGCGCTTCGCCGTCGTTCGGGTCGAGTTCGAGCGCGCGCCGGACGAGCTCGATTGCTTCGTCGAAGCGGCCCTGTTGCGCGAAGACCGTCGCGCGCCACACGAGCGGCGACGACGCCTTCGGGTAGCGCTCCACCGCGTGCTGCAGCAGCGCGAGCGCGCGCTCGGCGTGCCCGTTCTCGGCTTCGGCGCGCGCGAGCCAGACCATGGTGTCGAGATGTTCGGGGCGGAGCGCGAGCGCCTGGTCGAACGCCTGCGCCGCGCCCGCGACGTCGCCGCGCTTCAGGCGCACGATCCCGAGGCTGTGCCACGTCTCGACGAACAGCGGGTTGATCGCGATCGCCTTCTGGAAGGCCTTCTCCGCCTCGTCGAACCGCCCGAGGTGCTGCAGCGCGACGCCGAGCGTCGTGTGGCCCGTCTCCTCGTTCGGGTAGCGCTCGACGATCATCACGAGCAGCTTGATCGCCGAATCGAAGTCGTGGAACTCGTCGATCTCCGCCTCGTAGAGCAGCGTCCACGCGTAGCCGACGTTGGCCTGCACGAAGTCGCTGCGAACCGCGAAGATGGAGCGATCGCCGGACTGCGCGCGCTGGCCGAGTTCGAGCGCGTGCTCGAACGCCGCGCGCGCCTTGTTCAAGTGCTCGACGTCCGACGGCTTGGGGTCGTTCGCCTTCGGCCTGTAGAGCTCGAGCTCGGTGCGCCCGTAGAGCCACCACACGTACGGGCTGTTCGTCGTGCGCTCGATCGCGGTCAGGAACACCGTCGAGTCGTCGCGCCAGGTTTTCGCACGGGCGAAGTCCTGCCAGCCGTACGCCTGGGCCGCGGCGAGGACGAGGACGATCGCGACCACGCGCGGGAGGAAGCGGTGCGCCGCCCACGCGGCGAGCAACGCGAAACCGAAGACCGCGAAGTAAAGGTAGCGCTCGCACAGCGGGAAGATGCCCGCCGACTTCACGCCGATGACGGAGGGCGCGACGGCGACGAGCACGAGCGCGAGCGCCATGAGCGGCACCCACGCGCGCCGCACGATCGCGAGCACGACCAGCGCCGCGACCACGGCGATCGCGATCCAAACGGGCAGCATCGCGGCGTCGAGCGCGATCGAGTCGGGTCGCACGGGCCGGAACAACACGAGCGGATGCGGCCACGCGAGCAGCGCGAGCGCGCCGCCGAGCAACTCGACGCGCAGCAAGGCCATGCGGAACGCATCGAACCCGTACTCCGTCGTGACGAGGTCGAACCCCGCGAACGGACTCTGGAACACCGCGGCGCGCGCGCAGTAGTAGAGGCCGAAGGCGACGAGGTGCATGGAATACGGTGCCCATGCATTGGTGCTCTCCCGCGCACCGTGGGCGCTGCTCACCGCGCTGGATGAGCTGCCCGTGGCCGTTGGAGCCGGAGTCCGCTGCGATAAGCCCCAGTTGTCGGGGAGTGGAGGAGTACGCGGCCGTCGCAGTGCTCCGATCCAATCGAGCACGAAGATCGTCGGCACGACGGCGATCGCGAGCTCCTTCGAGAGCAGCGCGAGGAGGAACGCGAGGCCCGACGCCCACGGCACACCGCGCGAGCCGCGCTCACGCCAAGCGAGGTAGCGTTCGATCGACAGGAGCGCGAAGAGCCCGAACAGCATCGAGTTCATCGACGACACCCACGCGACGCTTTCGACCTGCACGGGGTGCAGCGCGAAGAGCAGCGCGGCGCTCGCTGCGACGAGCGCGTCCTTCGTGATGCGCTTCGCGAGCGCGAACGCGGCGACCGTCGCGCCCAGATGGAGGAGCAACGACAGCGCGTGGTAGGCCGTCGCCGTGCCCCCGCCGACCACGGTCGCGAACGTGAGCGCGACGTGCAGCATCGGTCGCCAGTAGCCGACGCGATTGCGTTCGACGGGCTCGACGATGTCCCACATCGCGGTCGTGAACTGGTCGGGGATGCGCGCGAAGCTCGTGATCAGCGGGTTGCGCTCGACGGTCGCGGCGTCGTCGTAGACGAGGCCGTTCGAGAGGATCGGCTAGTACGCGATCGCCGCCGCGACGAGCACGGCGAGGAGCAGCAGGAGCGCGTTGCGGCGGCTCGAAGTCGCGGTCGTGGCGGCGTCCATGCGGGGCGGGTGGTGTAACCGCTCCGTGCGCGCGTGGGAAGGCGCGAGCGCTTCCGCGCGGCGAGCGTGCGGAGGGCGCTCGCTCGCGAGCGCCATCGAGCGAGCACGGAGCGCCGGCTACGCGCTCCGCGACCTCACGGACACCACGTCGTCTGCAACGCGTCGCTCGCGTTGCAGAGCGCGCCGCCCGCCGCGACGTCGCGGTACACGCACTGGAAGTACCACGTCTGTCCGCCTTGGATCACGAGTCCGGGAGGGAGCGCCTGCGTGTTCAGCGGATACGCCACGTTGCCGAGGAAATCGACCGTGCGCACGGGCAACTGGAAGCTCGGCGACGCGACGCACAGGAAGCCGTTGCCGAACGGCGCGAGCGTCGCGGCCTGCCCGGCGAGGAAGAACGCGTTGACGTCCGGCCGCAGCCCGCTGCAGCGCAGCGTGAGGTTGTTCTGCGAGAGGTACGTCCCGCCCGAGAACCCCATGTGCGCGCCCAGGCCGACCGAATTGGGCGCGCTTTGGCACACGTTCACCGGCGCGACGCATGCGGCCCCCGCCGCCACGTCCGCGGGCCATGCGTTCGACAGCGTGGAGCCCGCCGTGCCCGGCACCTTCACGAACACGTCGCCGGGTCCGGCGAGCGGCGGCACGGAGAGCGTGATCTGCGTCCCGCCCGCGGTGGAGAGCACGCCGATGAACTTGATCGGATCGCCGAGCGCGACGGTCGCGGACGGCGTCGCGCGCGTGAACCACACCTCGTTGCCGGTCGCGGCGAAGTTGCTCCCCGTGATCGTGAGCACGCTCGGCGCGATCGCGACACCCGTGATCACCGGCTTCGTCGCGGCCGCGGTCCCGTAGACGAACACGAGGCCGTTCACGTCGTCCGCCTCGATCGAGCGCTGCGCGACGCCGTTGCCGATGATCGAACCCTGCATCGTCGAGCCCGCGATCGGCGTGTGATCGAGGCCGAGCGCGTGCCCGTACTCGTGCGTCGCGACGCCCTGCAAGTCGACCTCTCCGGGTTGGAGGAGATCGCTCGGGCCGTCGCTCCACGTCCACGTCTGGTAGTAGCGGATGCGCCAACCGTCGGTACCCGGCACCTCGGTGAAGGCGTAGACGCCGCCGAGGGAGCCCGAGATCTCCGAGTGGATGTTGTCGTCCGTCCCGCCGACGCCGGTCGCCTCGCCCTGAAAGCACGCGTCGAAATTCGCTCCGCCGGAGCCGAGACCGCCGACCTGGTGCGGATCGCCGTCGCCGTTGCCGTGCAGCCGGCTGCCCCATTCGACGCACGCCTTCCAGATGGCGAGCGTGGCGCCGGTGGAGCCCGGGAAGTTCGGGTCGGGCGTCACGTTGTCGTTCGCGGTCGGCGCGGTGAAGTTGTCGAACACGCGGAAGTCGCGCTGCCCGAGGCCGAGGAAGCCGCTGTTCGTCGTGAACGCGGCGCCGCGCATCGGGAGCAGCAGCACGGCGGCGACGCCGACGACGGCGAGCGTGCTCAGGAGCCGGAGCGCCTTCACTTGCGCACCTCGCTCGTCCGCTTCGCCTGTGCACGCTGCGCCACCTGCGCGCGCAACACCGAGAGCTCGACGTTCGCGCTCACCGCGTAGCCCGCTCCGCGCCCCTGCACGATCACGCCCTTCGCCGCCTGGAACGTGCGATAGAGCCCGCCGTGCGCGGCATAGAGCGCGTTGCCCGCGAGGCCGCCGCCGACGTTCTCGGAGCGCTTGTAGAACGCGACGACGCGGTTCCCGATGCGCGTGTCGTCCGCGGCCGGCGCCTCGGAGTTGAACACGCCGTGGCGCGCGTCGACGAAGCCGCCGGCGTGGAGGACCTCGACCGTGAGCGCGGTACCGTCGACGAGCGAGCGGCCCTCGATCGTGATCAACGTGAAGTACAGCTCGGGTCCGTCCTTCGCGTCGTCGATGCGCACGACGCGCCGGCGCGTGATCAAGCCTTCGACCGCGCCGTCGGACTTGGCGACCATCGTGGGGAGGTCGAGGCGCTCGATCGAGGCGCGCGCGGACGGAGCGGCGACGGCGACGGAGAGCGCCATACAAAGGAAGAGACGCGGCAGGTGCGGCATGGTGCTTCGAGGTGGGGCGTGCCCGAGGACGCGCGCCGCGGCCGCGAGGTTCCGCCGCGCGTCCGATCGGAACGTTTTTCCGTTCCGCGGGGACACGTCCCCCGAACTCTACCTGCCGCGCGCGGAACCGGGCAGGGACGTGCGCTTCCGTCAGCGGGGAGCGGGCGGATCGTCCTCGGGCCACGGCCCGGGACCGAGGAACGGCTGGAGTCCCGCGTCCTTCGGGTTCGCCTGCAGGAGCTTCTCGACGAGCTCGCGCCCCTTCGGATCGCCGAGGCGCACGAGCGCGACGGCGAGCTTGCGTTCCAGGAGCTGGTGGCCGGGCCGGAGCTCGCTCGCGCGCCGCCATGCCTCGGTCGCGCCGCGCAGGTCCTTCGCGGCCTTGCGCGCGTCGCCGAGCAGGTTCCAGTAGTCGAAGTCGGTCTTGGCGAGGACCTCGACGGTCGCGAGGCGCTTCACCGCGCTCTCGGGCTCGAGCGCCTCGAGGTCGGCGCGCGCGAGCGCCTTCTCGAGCGCCGGCCAAGGCGCGTGACGCCGCGCGATCGGTTCGAGGTAGCGCCGCATGCGCTCGACATCGCGCTTGCCCACGAGGATGCGCGCGAGCCCTTCCCACACGCCGCGCGAGAACGCGTCGAGCGGCGCCGACTCGGCGTGCCGCGAGAGGGCGTCGAGGCACGCGTCGCCGAGCTCGTACTGCTGCTCGGGCGATTCGAAGGGCGAGCTGCGTTCCTGCGCGCGCGCGAGCTCGAGCAGGCCGGCGAAGAGCGGTTCGTCGGGCGTCCCCGCCGCCGCGCGGTGCAGTCGATCGAGGATCAGCGCGCGGCTCCAGAGCGTGCGCTCGCGGAAACGGAAGGACTCCGCGCGCGCGAGCGAGCTCCAGGGCGTCGGCGCGGGCGATGGGCGTCCCGCGCGCGCCAAGTGCGGCGCCGTGGGGCCCGCGCCGCGCTCGGCGTGCAGCGTGCGCGCGATGCAGAGCGATTCGAGGCCGTCCACGGCTACCAGTACATCCTTGCCGAGCTCCGCGTGCGCGATCGGCGTATTCGTCGTGCGCCAGTCGACGACGACGGTGGAGGCGGGAGCGTCGAGCTCCGCCGCCGCGGCCGCGTCGCTCGCGACGGGCAGGACGAGCACGAGATCGTACTTGCCCGCGTCGATGCGCGCGCGCGCTTCGGCGGGGTCGAGCACCTCGCCCTCGGGCAGCGGTTTCGTGTCGAAGAGCTTCGCTTCGATGCGCTGCATGCCGGCGTGCCACGCCGCGGTGCGGTCGACGCGCGCTGCACCCTGCTGGCGCAGCATCGTCGCGCGCAGCGGATCGAGCTGGCCGACGAGGAGCACCGCGAGCGCGCCCTTCGCGCGACGGGCTTCCGGAACGCAGGCGAACGCGGCCTGCACGCGCGCGATTTCGCCGACGGCGTCCTCGAGTGCGCTCGTGAGCGCGTGGCCGTTCAACGTCGCGATCGGAGGCGTCGGCCCGCGGCTCTCGACGGTGACGAGTCCCTCGGGCAGGTCGAACGAGATCTGGAACAGCCGCGGCGCGAGCGGGTTCGAGTCGTCCCACGGAGCGCGGATGGGTTGGGGGAGCGTCTCGCGCGAAAGCGGCACGAGCACGAGCACGAACACGCCGCACAGCGCGAGGTAGCGCGGGCCCTTGCGCGCTCCCGCGGCACTCAGGACGGCGAGCGCCGCGCCCGCGACCGCGGTGAACGCGCCGATCTGCACGAGCTGCGCCGCGGAGAAGGCCTCGCGCAGCTCCGTCGCCGCGGGCGGCGCGCCGAGCACGCTGCGCACGAGCATGAGCCCCTGCGCCGCGCCGAACAGCACGGCCGCGGACTGCCGCGGCGTCCGCAGGCCCGCGATCGCGAAGCCGAGGAGTAGCGCCGGCGCGACGAAGAGCGCGGCGCCGACCAGCAGGTCGAAGGCGAACGTGCCGTGCTCCGAGAGCCCGAGGCCGAACGCGCGCACATAGCGCTCGAGCGCCAGCGTCGGCGCGAGCGCGTTCAAGAGCACGAGGGCGAGGAAACCCGCCGTCGCCGCGGCCGCGAGGCCGAACGGCGCGCTCAGGTTCCGGAGCGCCTTCACGCGCGCGATCCAACCGAGCCCCAGCGCGCCGAGCGCCGCGAGCAGCAGGAACGCGAAGCCGAACACCGTGTCGTCCTGCGCGAGCCCGTCGCCGAACGCGCGGACATGGCGCGCGACGGCTTCGATCGAGAGTGCGGCTCCCGCGCCGGCCGCGAACAACCCGAGCATCTCGCCGACGAACGCGGAGCGGCCTTCGTGTGCGGGTTCGGGCTCGTCGTCGGGTCGCCGCTCGTCGAGGGCCGCCGCGACGACGGCCGCGAGGCCGATCGCGGAGACGACGGCGAGCGCGAACGAGCTCTCGGGCCGGATCCAGGCCGCGAGCACGAGCCCGTGGAGCGCGTACCCCGCCGCCGTGGACGCGAGCAGGGCGAATCCGGGCCGTCGCAGCGCGCTCCACAGCCCGAAGCCGACGACCACGAGCGCCAGCGCGCGCCAACCGAGCGCCGCTCCGCCGCTCGCTGCGGGCAGCTGGAAGAGGTCGAGCCCGCGCGGCGCGCGCAAGAGGGAGCAGAGGACGCCGAGGATCAGTCCACGGAAGAGCGTGCGCATCGCTTCGGACGGTAGGGTTTCGTGCGTGGAGGAGCAATTCCCGCGCACCGCGAAGCGCGCTACGCTCGGCGCGTCGATGGCAAGGGCTCGGAAGCACGGCGCGCGGGGCGCGCGGATCCTCGCCCGAGAAGCGGCGCCGCGCCTCGACCCGCGCTTCGTGCGCGGACTGCACCGCGACCTGCTCGCATGGTTCGCCACCGCGCGGCGCCCGCTCCCCTGGCGCGCGGACCGCGATCCGTACCGCGTTTGGATCAGCGAGGCGATGCTGCAGCAGACGCGCGTCGAGACGGTGATCCCGTACTTCGCGCGCTTCCTCGCGCGGTTTCCGACCGTCGAGGCGCTCGCGGAGGCGCGCGTCGACGACGTCCTCGCGGCGTGGAGCGGCCTCGGCTACTACCGCCGCGCGCGCACGCTGCATGCGACGGCGCGGGCGCTCGTCGAACGCCACGGCGGTGCGTTTCCGCGCGAGCGCGAGCACGTGCTCGACCTGCCCGGCATCGGCCCGTACACGGCGGGGGCCGTGCTCTCGATCGCGTACGACCTGCCCGAGGCGCTCGTCGACGGCAACGTCGCGCGCGTGTTCGCGCGGCTGTTCGAAATCGACGGCGCGCCGGGCGCAAAGGAGTTCGAGGAGCGCGTGTGGTCGCTCGCGCGTGAACTCGTGCCGGCGCGCGGCGGCGCGGGCGACTGGAACCAGGCGTTGATGGAGCTCGGCGCGCTCGTGTGCACGCCGCGCGAACCGGAATGCGGCGCGTGTCCAGTGCGCTCGGCGTGCAAGGCGCTCGCGGCGGAGCGCGTGCACGAGCTCCCGCGTCCGAAGCTCCGGCGCGCGGCGGTCGCGGTCGAACTCGTGCTGCTCGTCGACGCCAGGCGCGCGGGGCTGCTCATGGAAGAGCGACCGGAGACGGGGCGCATGGCGGGCCTGTGGCAGCTCCCGACGATCGAGCTCGGCGCGCGCGCGCGCATCGCGCCGCTCGAATGGCCGGCGGGCGCGCGCGTCGTGCTCGGCGACTCGATGGGGGAGCTCGCGCACACGATCACGCACCACCGCTTCCGCGCCGCGCTCCGGCGCGGGGAGCTGGGCGGACGCGCGCGCCCCGAGCGCTGGCGCCGCGTGCGCGCGGAAGAG
>JACRIO010000176.1 GCA_016220035.1 Planctomycetota bacterium
GCGCGGAGCGCGCGTTCGGCCGCGCGCGGTTCGCGGGGCAGCTCGTCGAGCGCGACCGTCGTCGCCGCGGGCGTCGCGGCCATGAGCGCGGCGAAGAGCAGCGGGTAGCGTTCCCAATGGTCCGCGTGCTCGCCGGGCGCGGGCTCGCCCCGCAGCTCGAGCATCTGCCCGACGAGGAACGCATCCGGCTCGGGCGCGTGCGGCAGGAGCCGGTCGATGCACGCGAGCCGCAGGACGAGCGCGAGCACGGTCAGCGCGACGATCGATCCTGCGATCACGCGCGGCGCAGAGGGGGTGGGCGGCATGGATCGGCCGACGCGCATGGTCGCGTCTCCCACACCTTCGAAGCGAGTCGCCCCGTCGCGGAGCGCGGGTTTCGGCCGCTTGCGTCGCTTTTCACGGGGCGCACGACCCCCGAGCGACGCCCTGGTGAGCATGCCGCCCGCTTCGCCGTCGGATTGCCCTCGCGCGCTCCCGCCGCTCCAATGACGCGCCCGCTCCGAGGACCCCATGACCCAACCGCAGCCCACCGCCGATCAACCCTGGCTCGAGCAGTTCCTCGCCGCGCACGGCGGCATCGCGGGCACCGTCCATCGTCGGGAGGGGAACGACCTCCTGCTCACGGCGCAGCAGCACCTCCCGCCGCCGGTCGCCGCGATCGTCGCGCGCGTGCCGAAGGGCAAGGGCATGGCGGGGCTCGCGTTCGAGCGCAAGGCGCCGGTGCAGACCTGCAACCTGAAGACGGACACGACCGGCGACGTCCGGCCCGGCGCGAAGGCGGTCGACGCGCAGGCGGCGGTCGCTCTGCCGGTCTTCGACGAGCTCGGCGAGGTGCGCGCGATCGTCGGCATCGCCTGGCGGGGGGAACGCGAGTTGGCGGAAAGCGAACTCGAAGCGCTGCGCTCCGCGGCCGGCGCGCTCCCCGTCTGAGGAGGTGGCCCCTCCGCCGCCGGGGCGGGCACCGCCGGCGTGCGCGAGCCGGTTGCCCGGCCTGGGAGGGGTTTCGGGCGGCTTCGGGCGCGTCGAGCGAGCTCGCGCTCCTGGTCATCCAGGCTTGCGATGCTCGGCCTGAGACGGCCCGAGTCTTCATGATTTTTCAGGAAGACTCAATTGTGACGTGCACGGCAGTCGATGCAGACCACGAGCGCGCGCTCCCGGCAGGAACGCGCCCACGAGGCAGGCTTCGATGCTCATCCGAAACGGCGTACCCACGGCTTCTTCGCGCGCGCTCCGAGCGCGCCGCGCCCGCGCCGGCCTGACCCTGATCGAGGTGCTCTGCGCGCTGACGATCCTGCTCCTCAGCGTGCTCGGGTTCGCGCAGGCGATCACCGCCTCCGCGCGCAACGCCCAAGCGACGAAGGAGCGCACGCTCGCGACCGAGGCGGCGCGGCGCAAGATCGAGGAACTCGAGGCCAACGTCTTCCCCGAAATCTTCTGGCGCTACAACGAGTACGCGACGGACGACCCGGGCGGAGCGGGCACCGCGCAGGGCGCGCATTTCGCGGTCTCGGGCCTGCACCTCCAGCGCGGCGACGCGGACGGCTTCGTCGGCGACATCGTGTTCCCGACGCGCGTCGGCCTGCCCGGCTCGCTACGCGAGGACTCCACCGACGCGAAGCTCGGCATGCCGCGCGATCTCAACGCCGACGGCGTGATCGACTCGGCCAACCACGGCGGCAACTACCGCATCCTGCCCGTGCTCGTGCGCGTGCAGTGGCAAGGCGCGGCGGGGAACTCGACGGTCGAGCTGCGCACGATGCTGGGGGACTTCTGATGCTCCTCCACCGCCTCCATCGCGGCCGCGGCGGCTTCACGCTCGTCGAGGTGCTCCTCAGCGTCGTGATCCTGGGCTCGCTGCTCGGCACGGTGTTCGTCGTGCAGAAACAGGGCCAGAGCGCCGCGGTCGCGAGCCAAGCCCAGCTCCAGGCGAGCCTCAAGGCGTCGCGCCTCCTGGACCGCGTCGTGCGCGAGCTCCAGTCCATGGGAAGCGACGCCGCGACGCCGGTGCAGTCGACCTCCCTCGGCACGGACACGCTCGACTGGCAGGTGTCGCTCGGCGTCACCGGCGGCGCCGTCCAGTGGAGCAACACGAACCGCTTCGCGCTCGCGATGGCGCCCGGCGAGGCCGACAACGGCGTGGACGACGACGGCGACGGCCTCGTGGACGAGCGCGCGCTCGTGCTCACCTACGAGGTCGGCACGGCGAACCAGCGCAGCGTGACGTTGTGCGACGCGGTCGCCGAGCTCGCGCCGCGCGAGACGGCCAATGCGCTCGACGACAACGGCAACGGCGTCGCCGACGAGCGCGGGTTCAATCTGCACCGGACGGGGGACATCCTCGAGGTGCGGATCACGGTTCAAGGGACAGGCCCGGAGGGCAGCGTGGTCTCGGCATCCGTCGAGACCTCGTTCCGGGTGCGCAACTGATCGAGTTCGGAGGGCAGGTCATGATCATTCGTCAAGCACGTGGTCGTTCGTCGACGGAGCGCGGGGGCGCGCTCGTCTCCATGGCCTTGGTCGCCGCGGTCCTCGCGACCGTGTCGGTCGGGGTGGTGAGCATGAGCCTCTCGGGCCACAAGGAGCGGCAGAGCGCGCAGGAGGACCTCCATGCGCGCTACGTGTGCCAGGCGGGGCTCGCGAACGCCGTCTACGACGTGCAGCGCGGGCAGACGGGCAACTTGGGCAGCGCGCAGCACCCGGTCGCCTGGGACGCGTCGCAGTTCTACGTGCAGCGCACGACCCTCGCCGGCGGCGAGATTCAGCTCACGGCGACGGGGCTCGACGACCGCAAGGGCGCGCGCATGGAGCTCGTGATGCGCGAGGTGCCGTCGACCAGCTACCGCTACGGCGCGTTCGGGCGCGAGTGGTTCCACCTGGACGCCAATGCGCACGTCGACAGCTACGACTCGACCGCGGGCACCTACGGCTCGCAGGCGACGAACGGCTCGGGCACGAACACCTACGCGCACACCGAGGGCGACATCGGCTCGAACGGCCCCATCACGATCGACCAGAACGCAAAGGTCTGGGGCGACGCGCCCGCGGGGCCGGGACAGTCGACGACCGTGCTCGGCAACGCCGTGGTCACGGGCTCGACCGCCGCGGCGACCGGCATGCAGACGGTGCCGACGGTGACCGTGCCCTCGCTGACCTCGCTCGGCAACCTGACCGTCGCCTCGAACACGACGATCCCGACGGGCAGCCGCCGCTACGGGGGGTTCACGGTGAACTCGAGCAAGACGGTCACGATCACGGGGCCGGCGACGATCGTGTGCACGAACTTCGAGTTGAAGTCGAACTCGAACTTCCTCGTCGACGCGACGAACGGGCCGGTGGCTTTCTACGTGCTGGACAACTTCAAGATGGCCCAGAACACGGTGATGCGGTCGACGAACTACGACCCGCACATGCTCTCGGTGAACCTGCTCTCGGACAACGTCTTCAACCCGGAGACGAACGTCACGGTCGACACGGTGGACATGCTGTCGAACACGAAGCTCTACGGCACCGTGCTCGCGCCGGACGCGCGCATCGTCATCAACAGCAACTTCGAGCTCTACGGCTCGGTCGTCGCGCGCAGCGTCGACCTGCACAGCAACACGTTCCTCCACTTCGACGAGTCGCTCAACGTGCTCTCGGAGATCGGCGCGCCCGACTGGGACATCATGTCGTGGCGCACGCTGTCCTACACGCCCTGAGGAACCACCATGACGCGTCCCCAGCTCACGCGCCCTCGTTGCTTCGCGCTCGCGCTCCTGTGCCTCGCCGCGGCCGCGCCCACGGTGCGGGCCCAGGAGGAAGCGCCCGCGCCCGAAGCGCACGAGGAAGCGCTCGCCGCGGAGCCCGCGCGCTCCGCCGAGATCGTGCGCATCGCCGCGATCCTGCGCCTGTCGCGCCGAGAGGACAGCCCCGGCCGCGTCGACCTCGTGCGCGGGCTCGTGCAGCAGAACGCGGAGACGATCGAAGCGCTGCTCGACCTCCTGACGGCCGGCCGCGTGCCGAAGGTGCACGCGGGGCACCGACGCCAGCTCCTGAGCGAGCCGCAGACCGAGCTCGTGCTCGGCGCGCTCTCCGAGCTCGACGCCGGGCGCGTCCGTGCAGCGTGCGAGCGCCGGCTTTCGGGCCGGAGCTCCGTCGCGGAGCATCGCGCGCTCGTGCTCGCGCTCGGCGCGTCGGGCGACGCGGGTGTCCTCGAGCGGATGCTGCGCCGCTGGCGCCCGCGCGACGGCGGCGAGTTCCCGGAGCTCGGCCACCGCGAATGGGCCCAGGCGCTGCAGCTCCTGCTCGCGCGCGATCGCACGGCGCACGCGGTCGCGGCCGCGCGCTGGCGCGAAGCGCGCCCCGAGATCGCGCGCGGTCTGATCGAGGCGTGCGGCGAATTGCGCGATCCCGCGGCGCTGCCGCTCGTCGCGTCGATGCTGGAGCAGGACGGCGGCGACCTCGCGACGCTCGCAATGGGGCAGGTCGCGCGCATCGGGCGCGGCTTCGAGCCCGGGATCGACGAGCGCGTGTGCGAGGCGCTGCGTTCGCGCTGCGATCCGACTTTTCCGAACCAGTGCCAGATGGCGCTGCAGGCGCTCGGCGAGCTGCGCGACCGCGCG
Organism: Planctomycetota bacterium; assembly: GCA_016220035.1. Taxonomy (GTDB): domain Bacteria; phylum Planctomycetota; class UBA1135; order UBA1135; genus JADJNY01. Next base: position 4,602 of record JACRIO010000176.1, read on the forward strand.
ACGCTCGAGCGCAGCATCGGGTGGCTCGACGGGGACGAACACGGCATCCGCCAGAGCGCGCTGTGGGCACTGCGCCGCGCGACGGGCGTCGAGCTCGAGCCGAAGGCGGAGACGTGGCGGCGTTGGTTCGCGGAACAGGAGAAGACGCTGGAGTCGGCGCCGCGGCGCATCACGCCCAAGCTCGACGCGCGGGATCTCGCCACCGTCGTGCAGGGCCTGCGCGAGCTCGCCGTGCTGCGCATCGAGCGCCCGCTCGTCGCGACGTGGATCGAGCCGGTGCTGAAGCGCCGTGAGCCGGGCTTGCGCGCGCAAGCGTGCGAGGCGCTCGGCGACCTCGACGAACGGACGCTGGTGCCCGCCCTGCGCGAAATGCTCGCCGACCCCGACCACCGCGTCGTCGCCGCGGCGCGCACGGCCCTCGTGAAGCTCACCGGCCGCGACGAAGCGCCGGAGGAACAGGCGGCGTCGGCGGGGACGACGGCGGCGATGTCGAACGGTTGATCGCGGGCGGGGCGGCGCGGGCCCCGAAACGAATCGCTTCGGGGAAAGCGAGCCTCACTCCGACTCGTCCATGCCGCTACGATGACGAGCTCGCATGGACTGGATGCAACTCAAGCGGCTCGAGGAAGAGCGCGAAGCGGATGGGGTCGAGGAGCGCGGCGGCGGGGACGGCCTGCCGGGTCTGCTCGACGGCCTGAACGAGCCGCAGCGGCGGGCGGTGACGCACGACAGCGGCCCCCTGCTCATCCTCGCCGGGCCGGGGTCGGGGAAGACGCGGGTCATCACGCGGCGCATCGCGTGGCTCGTGGCGGAGCGCGGTGTCAGGCCGTGGGAGCTCGTCGCGATCACGTTCACGAACAAGGCGGCGCGCGAGATGAAGGAGCGCGTGGAGCAGCTCCTGCCCGTCTCGGGCATGTGGGTCTCGACCTTCCACGCGATGTGCGCGCGCATCCTGCGGCGCGAGATCGAGCTCCTCGGCGGCTACACGCGCGACTTCACGATCTACGACACGAGCGATCGCAACACGCTGCTCAAGCACCTCGTGAAGGAGCTCGGGTACGACGCGACGCGCTTCAAGCCGTCCGTGGTGGGGGGCTGGATCAGCGACTGGAAGAACAAAGGGCTCGCGGTCGACCGGCCCGAGCTCGACATGCTGAACGAGTCCGACGCGGAGAGCGGCGTCGAGAGCGAGGTCTTCACGGCGGTGCGCAGGCGCTACGAGGAGGCGATGCGCTCGAACAACGCGCTCGACTTCGACGACCTGCTCGTCAAGGTGCTCGAGCTCTTCCAGAGGCACCTCGGCGTGCGCGACGCTTACGCGCGGCGCTTCCGCCACGTGATGGTGGACGAGTACCAGGACACGAACCGCGTTCAGTACCTGGTCACGCAGCACCTCGCTTCGCACCACGGAAACCTCGCGGTGTGCGGCGACCCCGACCAGTCGATCTACGCCTGGCGCGGCGCGGACATCCGCAACATCCTCGACTTCGAGCGCGACTTCCCCGGCGTGCAGACGGTGAAGCTCGACCAGAACTACCGCTCGACCGGGCACATCCTGAAGGCCGCGGAGAGCGTCATCCGCAACAACCACGGCCGCTCGGACAAGCGCATCTGGTCCGACAAGGGGCCGGGCGAGAAGCTCGTCGTGCTCCAGTGCGCGGACGAGGAGGACGAGGCGCGCGAGGTCGCGCAGCAGATCCGCTCGCTCCACTCGCGCGGTGTGAAGCACGAGCAGATGGCGGTCTTCTACCGCGTCAACTTCATGCAGCGCGCGCTCGAGTCCGCGCTGCGCCTCGCGCGCGTGCCGTACCAGATCGTCGGCGGCGTCGAGTTCTACGACCGCCGCGAGATCCGC
>JACRIO010000175.1 GCA_016220035.1 Planctomycetota bacterium
CCGAGCGCGAACGCGCCGAACAGCGCGCCGCGTCGAGCGAGCGGCTGCCCGCGCGCCGCCTCGGCGAGCTCGACGGCATCGACGCGCTCGTACGCGGTGTCGCTGCGGCCCGGGCGGAGCGGCACGTAGAGGCCCGTCGCCGCGGGTCCGTTGCCGATGTAGAAGTTCGTGCCGGCCTGCGACGTCGTGAGCACGAACTCGCCGCCGACCTTCGCGTTGCGCGCGGCCACGGGCGTCAAGACGAGCGCGAGCCCGAGCGCGAACGCGCCGAACAGCGCGCCGCGTCGAGCGAGCGGCTGCCCGCGCGCCGCGAAGAGGACGATCCACGCCGCGAGCACGGGCACGAGCAGGAGCGACTCCTCGCGCGTGAGCATGAGCAGCCCGAGGAACACGCCGACGAGGACCAGGCGCGCGAGCGACGCGCTCCGCTGCACGCGCGCGAGCGCGAAGAGGAGGAGCGTCGTCCACACGAGCCCGAGGTTGGCCTTTTGGATGAGCGCGTCGAAGAAGATCGCCGGCGCGTAGAGCGCGAGGATCACTCCCGCGACGACGCCGGCGCGGCGCGAGAGGAGCTCCCTTCCCGCGAGGAAGAGCACGCCGCACGCGAGCGCGCCGAGCGCGATCTGGACGAGCCGCACGTTCCACAGGTCGCTGCCGACGACGAGCTTCACGCACGCGAGGAAGTACGGATAGAGAGGCGCCTGATAGAAGACCTGATCGCCGACCCAATCCCCCGCGACGATGCGCTCCGACCAATCCCAGTACGACTTCGCGTCGACGACCGGGGCGTGGAACAAAGGCACGCCGCGCGCCTCGAGCAGGAACACGAAGCGCACGAGAAACGCGAGCGCGACGATCGCGACGAACGGGATCCAGACCGATCGTTCGCTCTTCATCGCGAGAGTGGGGGACGGCTCGGCCATGAACGGAATCGAAGCGGCGAGAGCCTACCAATCGAGCACGGGGCGAGGACGATGGGCGCGAGCTAGACTTCCGCGCACCATGCTCCCCCGCAACCTCGCCCTCGCCGCCGCCCTCGTCCTCGGCTCCTGCTCCACGACGCGCGCGCCCGTCCACGACATGCCGCCAGCGCGCTCCGTCGTGCTCGACGGCGCGAAGGGTTGGCTCTGCATCGTCGGCGGAGGCGGCACGACGGACGACATGTACGAGCGCATGCTCGGCGCGGCGGGCGGCAAGGATGCGAAGGTCGTGATCCTGCCGCAGGCGTCGGAGCTCGCGGACACTGGTGCCTCCTCGATGGAGGTGTGGAAGAAGCACAGCGCGACGAACGTCGAGTGGCTCGACTTGAAGGACCCCGCGCGCGACCAGGCGAAGGTACGTGCGGCGCAGGTGATCTGGTTCCCCGGCGGCGTGCAGACGCGGTTGATGAAGGCGCTGCACGAGGCGGGGATCGTCGAGCTCGTGCGCGCGCGTTTCGTCGACGGCGCGGTGGTCGGCGGCACGAGCGCGGGTGCGGCGGTGATGTCGGACGTGATGATCACCGGCGACTACGACCTCGGGTTCAAGGGGCCGGCGGCGACGACGGAGGCAACGCCCGCCGCGGGCTCGTCCGTGCGCGCGGAGCCCGGTGCGAGCGCTGGGCCGACCGCTCCCAGCGCTGCCGCGGTTCCGCCGACGAGCGCTGGACCGAACGGGCCCGCGAAAACGGGCGCGCAAGGCGGAGCCCCCGAGCGTGCGTCGCGTGCCGAACGTTCGGCGGAGGACGAGGACTCGGGCCTCAAGTACATCCGCAACGGCACGAACGTCTTCTCGACCGGCCTCGGGTTGATGCAGGGCGCGATCGTCGACCAGCACTTCGTGCGTCGTCAGCGCTTCAACCGCCTCCTCTCCGCCGTGCTCGACCATCCCGACCTCGTCGGCATCGGCATCGACGAGAAGACGTCGATCCTCGTGCACGGGAATCGCTTCGAGGTCGTCGGCGCGTCCAACGTGCTCGTGATCGACCCGCGCGATGCGCACGGAGCGTCGCAGGACGGCAAGACCCCGGGCTCGCTCTACGGCGCGAAGGTGAGCGTGCTCCGCGCGGGGCAGAGCTACGACCTCGCGCGCTGAGCTTCGATCAACCCGCGACGGCGGCGCCGCGCCCGAACCACCTCCGTCCGAGCCACAGCGAGACGTTCACGAGCCCGATCAGCACGGGCACCTCGACCAGAGGCCCGATCACCGTCGCGAAGGCCGTCCCCGACGTGATCCCGAACACGGAGATCGCCACGGCGATCGCGAGCTCGAAGTTGTTGCCGCTCGCCGTGAACGCGAGCGTCGCGGCGCGCTCGTAGTCGGCGCCCACGCGGCGCGCGAGCCAGAACGAGCTGAAGAACATCACGACGAAGTAGACGACGAGCGGCAGCGCGATGCGCAAGAGATCGAACGGCGCCGACACGATGCGCTCGCCCTGCAGGCTGAACATCACGACGATCGTGAAGAGCAGCGCGACAAGGGTGATCGGCCCGATGCGCGGCAGGAAGGAGCGCGTGTACCACTCGTCGCCTCTCCACCCGCGCAGCACGAAGCGCGTCAGCATGCCCGCGAAAAACGGGAGCCCGAGGTAGAGCATCACGCTCCGGAAGATGTCGCCCATGCTCACGTCGACGGCGGCGCCACGCAGTCCGAGGAGCGGCGGCAGCCACGTCATGAACACCCACGCGTAGACGCCGAAGAAGAGCACCTGGAACACGCTGTTGAACGCGACGAGGCCGGCGGCGTACTCGGGGCTCCCGCGCGCGAGGTCGTTCCACACGAGCACCATCGCGATGCAGCGCGCGAGGCCGACGAGGATCAGGCCGAGCATGAACTCGGGCTGGTCGGCGAGGAACAGCGCCGCGAGCGCGAACATGAGCGCGGGCCCGACGATCCAGTTCTGCACGAGCGAGAGCGCGAGCACCTTGCCGTCCTTGAAGACGCGCGGGAGCTCCTCGTACCGCACCTTCGCGAGCGGCGGGTACATCATCAGCACGAGGCCGATCGCGATCGGCAGGTTCGTCGTCCCGACGGTCACGGCGTCGATCGCGCCGCGCAGCGACGGCGTGAAGCGGCCGAGCAGCACGCCGAGCGCCATCGCGAGGAAGATCCACAGCGTGAGCCAGCGGTCGAGGAACCCGAGGCGCTTCGGACGCTCGGTGGAGTCTGCGCTGTCGGCGCAGGCGGCCGTGGGGGAGTTCGCGAGCTCCTGTTTCATGCCTTCGCTCCGTCGCGGTCGTCGAGGATCCGTCGCACACGCTCAGGCAGGTCCGTGACGAATGCGCGGAGCTCGTCGCGCACGCGGCGGTAGTGCACGAGCGCTTCCTCGTCGTTCTTCGCGCCGCGCGCGAGCCGCGGCGGATCGTCGAAGCCCGCGTGCACGATGCGCGCGCCGGGGAGCACGGGACAGCTCTCGTGCGCCGCGTCGCACACCGTGAAGACGACGTCGAAGGTCCCACCGAGGTCCTCGGGCCGCTTCGACGCGTGCTTCGAGATGTCGACGCCCGCCTCGCGCATCGCGCGCACCGCGAGCGGGTTCAATCCGTGCGGCTCCGTGCCCGCGGAGCACGCGTCGATCGCACCGGCGTGCAGCGCGCGCGCCCAACCCTCCGCCATCTGGCTGCGGCACGAGTTGCCCGTGCACAAGAAGAGCACGCGCGGACGCTCAGCAGGAGCCACGGCGCCCTCCCGCGCAGCAGGGTTCCTCGGTGGGAGCGTGCTCCTCGATCGCGTCGGCGAGCTCGCGCAGGAGCTTGCCGAGGCGCGCGTAGCGCACGACGTAGCGCACGACGCGGCCTTCGCGCCGCGCCACCAGGATCTCCGCCCGCGCGAGCAGCGCGAGGTGCCGCGACACGACGGAGAAGTCGACCGAGCAGCACTCCGCGACCTCCGTCACCGAGCACGCGCGGCCGCACTTCACGAGGCAGCCCAAGAGCCGCGTGCGCGTCGGATCGCAGAGCGCCTTGAACAGCGCGGGATCGAGCAGGTCGTCGACGGGCCGACAGCAGGCGGCGGCCTGCTTGGGGGACATCACGCGGCGTTTTTTCACTTGCATGGGTGTGCAAACGTTAGGGAGCGCGTGCTCGATCCGCAACCGGCGCCTTGGAGCTCCACGGGCCCGGGCGCGACCCCCCACCTCCGGACCGCCGAGCAGCGCGACCTGCACGCGCGTGCAGTGGGTCGCTGCGAGATCGCGCGGAGGTCGCGAGCCCTTGCTCGCGTTGGAATTGCGCGCGTCGCCGAACTCCCGCGCGACGCGGACGTTGACGCGCGCCAGATCGCTGCTACCGTGGCCCGCGTTCTCTGTCAGACAAGCGACTGCGGTCAGGGAAGCAGGTCGAACTCCTGCACGGTCCCGCCACTGTAGGCCGTCTGTCGCACGCAGCCCGAGGAGCGCTTCATCGAGCGCTTCCGGCCACTGGTGACGCGAAAAGCGCACCGGGAAGGCCCGCTCCGTGCGACGCAACGGCGAGTCAGGATATCTGCCGCGGTCGTCTCCCCTGCCGATCCCGGTCGCGGAACCGTGGAACGACCCTGCGCTGTGCACGGAGCACGACTCCTGCGCCCGGATCGGCTTCGACGGTCGATCGAACCGGAGGCCTCCGTTGCTCCACAGCTTTCTTCTCGCGTTCGTCGCGGCGTTCGCGCCCGCGTCCAATTCCACGCAGCTCCCGTCCGCGCCGCCCGTGCCGCAGGACGGCTTCGCGACGGCGCCCGGCTACCAGCCCATCGGCAGCGCCGAGATCCCGGCCTTTTCCGTGATCGCGCCGATGCGCGGCGCGCGCACGCTCGTCTTCGACGGCGAACATTTCGACGTGATCGGCCCCAATGGAGCGCTCGTCCGCCGCCTCGCGACGCTCCCGTCCTTCGTCTTCCCGTCGTTCGTCGTCGTCGCGCCTTCGGGCGTCACCGCGTACGCGGGCGAGAGTTCGAACGACGCGCTCTACGCGGTCGATCTCTTCGCCGGCGGCGCGACGCAGGTCGGCAGTCTCCACTTCAACTACGCCGCGTGCTTCGCCTCGGCGGACGAGCTCCTGCTCAGCGCTTCGCCATGCGGCTTCAGTTGCGGCAGCGAGCTCTTCGCGCTCGATCTCGCGACGCACGCGCTCACGCAGCGCGGTCAACTGCCCGGCGCGTCGGGCCCGCTCGCGCTCACCGACACGGGCGAGCTCCTGTACGGATTCCAGGCCAACGCCTGGCCGCAGCCGGGTGAGCTGTGGATCGGCGAGTGGAGCGCGCAGCAGCTCGCGAACGCGACGCCGCTGACGCGCGCCAACTCCACGAAGTTCGCGCAGGGCTTCGACGGACTCTCCTCGATCGCCGCCGACGCGCGCGGCGGACACGTCTTCGCCGCGGTGGGGAGCTTCGTCGGCCCCACGGAGATCGCGGAGTTCGACGCGCTCGGCCGTCGGCTCGGGACGGTGGCGAGCTCGTCCTTGTACGTCTCGAACCTCGTCGTCGAGACGCGCGTCGAGCCCGGCGCGCTCCAACCCGTCCAGCCGCGCGGTGCGCGCCTCCACTGGATCGAGACGGACTTCTACTCGACGCCGTCGCGCTCGTTCCACCGCGTCGCCGAGCCCGTGCGGCCGTTCGCGCGGATCGAGCTCGACGCGACGGGGCGCCGCGTGCTGCGCGCGAGCGGCGCGCCGGCGGACACGTACGTGTCGCTCGCGCTCGCGCGCATGCCGCACGCGCTCGCGGTCGAGCACGCGGAGCAGACGGGTTCCGGGCTCGTCTTCACCATGTTCTCGATCCTGAGCGCGAGCGCACCGATCGCGCGCACCGATGCGCGGGGCGAGCTCGCGGTCCTCTGGCCTGCTCCGTACACGGGGAAGAGCGTGATCCAGCTCTTCTACCGCGACGCGACGGGCCGCGTGATCGCCACGAGCGCGCCCGTGCTCGACTGAGCGCTTCGCACGTCGCCGCGCGCGCGAGCCTCGGCCTCGCGGAGCGCTGCGGCGCTCTCGAAGCCCGCGCGCGACGACGCAAGAGCGCGCGCCCTCCGAACACTCTCGAACCCGGGGAAGCGTGGTGCGAATCCACCGCGGTCCCGCCGCTGTGATCGGGTACGACGGCCGCCAGAGAGCCACTGCTCGCGATGGAGTTCGCTCCGGAGCGGGTGGGAAGGCGGCGGCCCGAGGACGACCCGTGAGCCAGAAGACCTGGTCGAGAGCTGTGCCTCCTCTGACGCGCCGCGTGCGGCGCGGATCGTGATCGCGACCGCGGCGCTCCTCGTGAGCGGCGGCGCGAGCGGTTCGCGCCGCGCGCGGAGCGAAAAACTCGAATCCAGGGAACGTCGCCGGCGGAGGACCGGCCGCGCCCCGCCAAGGAAAACCATGTCTCGAATCACATCGTTCGCGCGCATCGCCGCGCTCGTCTCCATCGTCGCCACGGGCGACGCGCTCCACGCGCAGTTCCTGAGCCCCTTCGCCACGCAGGTCGTGAACTACTCGCCCGGGACGGGCGGCGGGGTCTTCGTCGCGGCCAACGCGCTCGGCGCTCCGAGCGGCGGCGGGCTCGGCAACGGCTCGACGAACGTCGCGACGCTCGGCGTCGGCGGTTCGCTGACGCTCGGCTTCGATCTCACGATCGCGAACGGCCCCGGCGTCGATTTCACCGTGTGCGAGAACCCGTTCGTCTTCGCCGGCGAGTCGTTCAGCGAGGTCGCGTACGTCGAGGTCTCCACCGACGGCGTGGCGTTCGCGCGGCTCCCGAGCCGTTACACCGGCCCCAACACGGGCCTGCCGAGCTTCACGGCGCCGTTCGGCACGTATGGCGGCCTCTGCGGCGCGATGCCGGTGAGCGCGAACCCCGCGACGAACACGCTCGATCCGCTCGAGCCCGCGTGGGCCGGCGGCGACGGCTTCGACCTCGCCGATCTGGCGCACGATCCGCTCGTGACGAGCGGCGTGGTGAACCTCGGCGCGATCCACTTCGTGCGCATCGTCGACGTCCCGCACGGCGTCGGCACGGATGCGGCGGGCAACGTGATCTGGGACAACAGCGGCGTCACGGGCACGGCGGACATCGACGCGGTGTGCGTGATCCAGCACACGGGCACCGTCGTCGCCGGCCAACCGGTCATCGACCTCTTCCTCGACGCTCAGGGTTACCTGAACCTCAGCGTGGAGGACCCCGACGGCGCCGGCGACCTCGACGGCAACTCGATCCACTGCTCGTTCAACGGCGCCCCGATCGGGTTCCGCACGCTCGCGCGCCGGCTCGTGCCGAACGTGACGCCGACGGCGCACGGCTACGTGCTGCGCTCGAACACGCCGGTCGCGGGCAGCGGCCAGCACGGCGTCGTGACGGTGTCCGCGCGCGATCTCGCCGGCCACTTCAGCGCCGATCAGTTGTCGTTCGGCGGGTGACGATGCGAGCGAGGCCGGACGGGGCCGCGCCCCCGTCCGGCTTCGGCTTTCAGCGGTAGAACGCCGCGAACGCGCCGAGGAAACCCGCGTAGCCGAGCGTCTGCGCGATCACCGCGGGCAGGATGCTCTTCGTGCGCTCGAACGCGAGCGCGCACAGGAAGCCGCTCCAGATCGTCATCAGGAATGCCGGCAGTGACAGGTTCTGGAACGCGGCGACGAGGGCGGAGCTCCACAGCGCGGCGCTCATGAGCGGCATGCGCGCGCGCAGCGTCAGGAACAAGAGGCCGCGGCGCGCGAGCTCGTCGACGAACGGACTCCAGAGCACGGCGACCGCGCACGTCGCGGCGAACGCGAGCGGCGAGATGCGCAGGAGGAGCTCCTGCGCGGACTCGACCCACGGTTGACCGAGGCCGATGTGTCCGCAGAGCTCGAGGATGAGCGACTGACCGAGCTGATCGGCGGTGAAGAGCCCGAACACGACCAGCGCCCAGCGTCCGACGCCGCCCGGGAACGCATCGATGCCGAGCACGCGCACGCGCGACAGCGCGCGCGGCGCGATCAGGCCCTTGTGATAGAGGTAGAGGAGCGGCAGCGGCGTCGCGAGCCACGTCCCGACGAACAGCCAATCCTCCGCGAAGCCCTGCGACGCGATGCGCACGCCCAGGTAACCGATCGCGCCCAGCGCGAGCGCGCGCAGGAGCACGGCGAGGCCGTCCTCGAAGTTCCACTCCGGCGGGATCGACGCGGTGGAACAAGGGAGCGCGGGCCGGTCGCGGAGCAGCCACACGAGCAGCGCGCCGAGGCCCAGCGCGATCGCCGTGAGGAGCGCCCACGCGACGGTGCGCCCGCTCCGTCGGAGTGCATCCTCGCGCGCGTTCGCGGCCTCCGTGAGCACGGTCACGCGCTCCGTGTCGCCCGACCGCTCCGCGCAGCGGAGCTCGAAACGATCGCGCGCCCAGCCGGGCTGGAGCAAACTCATGTCGATCGCGAGCGCGGTCGGCGTGACGCGCGCATCGGGCGGCGAGTAGGCGGCGCGGATCGTGCGCGCGAGCTCGCGCTCGCCGAGGCCTTCGATGCGCGCGATGCTCAGGAGCAGGTCGTCGAAGCGCCCGGCCTCGCCCTGCAGGATCGCCCGGCGCGCGAGGAGCTCGCACAGCTCCGCGCGCGTGTCCTTCGGCTCGGGTTCGACGACCGTCGGCGTGCAACCGAACACCGAGGTCGGTTTCGGCTTCGCGTCCGCGGGCGCGCCGTCCTGCGCGGGAGAATCGGGCGCGTGCTCCTCCTTGTCGGACGCAACGGCGGTCGTCTCGCCGCGCAGCGCGCGCACCTGGAGCTCGACCACTTCCTCGTAGACGTCGATCGCCTCGGGCAGCGCGGGCCGCACGCGGCCGAGGAAGAGGAGCAGCGGGCGCCGGAGCCACTCCGGTTCGTTCGCGACGGCCTGCTCGTACGCGATCGTGCGCTCGAAGTGCTCGCGCGCGGTGGCCGCGGGGTGATCGAAGACGAGCGCGCCCTGCAGGGAAGTCCCCGCACCCAGGATGCACACGCTCATCGAGAGGAGGAGCGCTAGGAAAAAGGTGACCCCGCGGTGGAAACGGGGCTGCGTGTGGTCGTTCGAGCTCATCCGGCCGGTCGAGGCGGGAGGATAGCACGCGTGACGGCCCGTCCGGTTCCTCCGAGCGCGCGCGAAACCCGCGGCCGCCCCGGTTGCATCGAGTGCATGGCTTCGGCGCTCCGCGAGCGCCATCATGGCCGCGCCTCCCATGGAAGAGCTGCTCGTCGTCGCCGCGCTCGGACTCGTCGCGTTGCTCCTCGTCGGCACGGTCGTGGCGTTCCTCGCCTACGCGCGCGCGTCGGGCATGCGGCGCGACGTCGATCGGTTGAAGAACGAGCTCGCGGGTCTGCGGCGCGAGCTCGCGCACGCGGGTGAGCAGGCATCCACGGCCCGAGCACCGACCGCTCCGTCGGAAACGAAGAGCGCGCCGGTCGCGGGATCCGCGCCGGGCGAGTGGAGCTCGCAGGCCGCTGTCGCGCCCGCGCGAGCCGTCGAATCCGCGCGCGGGCTCGAACCGGATTCGACGCGCGCGCCCGAACCCGCGCGAGCTCCTGTTCCGGTGGCGCCGCTCGCCCCCGCGACATCCGAGCCTAAGCCGAGCGCGATCGCACCCGCGACGCCGCCCGCGCGCTCGCTTCCGCCGCCCGTCCCGGCGCGCCCCCCCGCCGCGCCGAAGAAGCGGGTGCCCATCGAGCGCATCCTCGGCGTGACCGTAGCGGCGGTGCTCGGCGGCGTGTTCCTCGCGATCGGCGGCTACCTCCTCTATCAGCACTCCGTCGCGCAGGGCTGGGTGACGAAGGAAGTGCGCCTCGCGATGGGCATCGTCACGGGCGTGCTCGCCGTGCTCGGCAGCCATCCGTTGAAGAAGCGCGGGTACGACGTGACCGCGAACGCGCTCGCGGGCGGCGGCATCGTCGTGCTCTACGCCGCGTTCTGGGCCGCGCACCAAGTGTTCGGCGTGTGGCCCGTCGGGTGGTCGTTCGCGCTCATGGTCGCCAACACGGCGTTCTGCGCGTGGCTCAGCATGCGGCGGAACTCGCAGGTCGTCGCCGCGATCGGATTGCTCGGCGGCTTCGCGACGCCCATCGCGCTCTCGACCGGAGCGGACAACCCGATCGGGCTCTTCGGCTACACGCTGCTCGTCAACCTCGGCTTCTTGTCGGTCGCGCACAAGCAGCGCTGGCCCGCGACGGCGCTCATCGCGTTCCTCGGCACGTTCGTGATCGAGGCCCTGTGGATCTTCACGAAGCTGCGCGGCGAGACGTTCTGGATCGGGCTCGTGGCGCTGGGGCTCTTCGCGGTGCTCTTCGCGGGCTTCGTCGCGCTGCAACCCGACGCGGAACGGCGCCGCTTCGTCGCGTCGCAGATCGGAGCGCTGCTCGCGCCGTTCCTGTTCGCGATCTACTTCGCGGCGCGGCAGGACGACGTCGTCGGGTACCACCTCGCGCCGATCGCGGTGCTCGCGGCGCTCGTGCTCGCGGCCGCGGGCTGGATCGCCGTGAAGCAAGATCAGGCGTTCGCCCCGCTCGGCGCGACCGTGGGGAGCGTCGCGGTCGTGCTCGCGTGGGTCCTGTCGAAGGACATCGAGCTCGAACGCGCGTGGGAGCTCGCCGCGTGCTCGGCGGTGCTCGCGCTCGTGCTCCACGGCGTCCTCGAGCTCGCGCGGCGCCGGCGCGGAGAGTTGCACGACGCGCTGGTGGGTTCGTCCGCGGTGCTCGCGCTCGGGCTCTCCGTCGCGATGTTCCTCGCGGCCTGGAAGAACGACGGCGTCGGGTTCGCTCCTTGGTGCGCGGGCGGGACGCTGCTCGCGCTCGTGTGCGCGCGGACCGCGGTGCTCGCGCGGCCGGAACAGGACGACGCGCGTTCGCGTTTCGAGTGGCTCGGATGGGCGGGGGCCGTGCCGCCGTCGATGGCGCTCGTCGCGTGGACGCTCACGAACCCGACCGCGCTCGGCCCTTGGATCTCCGAGGCGCCGCTCGTGTGGGCGCTCGTGCTCGCGGCGGCGCTGCAGCTCGCGTGGTTCGTCGCTCGCGACGAGCGCGGACGCCGCGCGCTCGCGCACGGCACGGCGATCGCGCTCGCGGGCGGCTTGGTCGCGTGGCAGTTGCCCGCGACGCAGGTGAGCGAGGGGGTCGTCCTGGCCGCGACGGGCGGGCTGTTCGCCGCCGCCGCGTTGGCGTCCACCGCGCGGCGCGCGCACGCGACCGGATGGCTCGCGGCGAGCGCCGTGCTGCTCGCGTTCGGCCAGAGCGACCTCCTGCAGACGCACGTGCACTCGCTGTCGCCCGCGAACGCGATGCTCGCGGTGCTCGTCCTCGCTCTCGGCGCGGGGTTGCACACGGGCGCGGTCGCGCTCCCGTGGCTCCACTCGCGCATGCTCGGCCGCGTTCGGGCGGCGAGCGCGTGGCTGTGGTTGCCCGCCCTGTCGAACGCGTGCGAGGTGTGGGGCGGCGAGCACGCGAAAGGCGTCGCTGCGCTGATCCTCGCGGGGCTCGTGTTCGCGGGCGGACGGCTGAACGCGCGCGCGGAGGGCGCGGAGCTCGCCGTGGACGGGCTCCTTTCCCGCTTCCTCTCGAAGGGCGCTTCCACCGCGCGCACGCCGCGCGCGAACGCGCTGACGTGGTCGCACGCGACAGCACTCGCTCTCGCCGCCTTCGCCGTGACGCTCGCGCTCGACCAGGAGCCCGGAGTCGTCGCGGCCGTCCTCTCCGGCGCGGGACTCGCCTGGCTCGCGCGCCGCGAGCGGCACCTCCCGCTCGCGATCGTGGCGTGTGCGGTGCTCGTGAGCGGCGCGCTCGGCCTCCTCGGCGATCGCATCGCCGTGACGAAGCCCGTGTATCCGAACGCGCTCTGGAACTGGCTCCTGTGGCTGTACCTTGTGCCGGGCATCGCGTGCGTGTTCGCGGCGAAGGAGCTGAAGGCGTTCGGAGACGCGGCGAGCAAGCTCCCGCGCGTCCTTTCGGGCATCGCCGCGATCGGCGCGGTGCTCCTCGTGTTCGCGTGGATCCACCTCGCGATCCTGAACGCGTTCGGCGCGTCGCCGTCGTTCCAGTGGCACGCCGAGCGCGAGTCGAGCCGCGATCTCACGCTGTCGCTCGCATGGGCGCTCTACGCGTTCGCGCTGCTCGTCCTGGGCGTGTCGCGCAAATCGAGCGGGCTGCGCTGGATCAGCTTGATCCTCTTCCTGGTGACGGTGGTGAAGACGTTCCTCTTCGACCTCGGCCATCTCACCGGCTTGTACCGCGTCGGCTCGTTCTTCGGCCTCGCGGTGACGCTGCTCGCCGTGTCGCTGTGCTACCAACGCTTCGTGTTCCGGCGCGAGCCGAACGACGGCGAGAGACCGCCGGCTGCGTGAAGACGAGCGGCCGTCGCGGTCGCTAGAATCCCGCCGCGCCATGCAGTACCGGCAACTCGGCAAGAGCGAGCTCCAGGTGCCCACCGTGATCTTCGGCGCGTGGGCCATCGGCGGGTGGAACTGGGGTGGGAGCGACGACGAGCTCGCCGTGCGCGCGATCCGGGCCTCGATCGACGCGGGTGCGAACGCGATCGACACGGCGCCGGTGTACGGCTTCGGCCGATCGGAGCGCGTCGTCGGCCGCGCGATCGCGGGGCGGCGCGACGCGGTGATCGTGATGACCAAGGTCGGCCTGCGGTGGGACGACGAGCGCGGCGAGTTCTACTTCCAGACCGCGGACGAGGACGGGAAGACGCTGCGCGTGCACCGCAACCTGCGGCCGTGGTCGATCGCGCACGAGGTCGAGCAGAGCTTGAAGCGGCTCGCCACGGACCGCATCGATCTGCTCCAGGTCCACTGGCCCGATCCGCAGGTGCCGATCGCGGAGACGATGGGCGCCCTGCTCGCCCTGAAGAAGGCGGGCAAGGTGCGCGCGATCGGCGTGTCGAACTTCGCGCCGCGCATGATCGAAGAGGCGTCGTACGCGCTCGGCGACGTGCCGCTCGCGAGCGCGCAACCGCGCTACTCGCTCGTGCACCGCGACATCGAGCGGGACGTGCTGCCGTACTGCCGCAAGAACGACATCGGCGTGATCGTGTACTCGCCGCTGGAGCAGGGACTGCTGACCGGCAAGGTGACGAGCTCACGCTCCTTCGCGACGAGCGACGGCCGGCACAAGCGACCGACGTTCACGCCGGAGAACCGTGCGAAGGTGAACGAGCTCCTGGGCACCGTCGTGAAGCCGATCGCGGACCGGCGCGGCGCCACGGTCGCGCAAGTCGTGCTCGCGTGGATCCTCGCGCAACCCGGAATCACGAGCGTGATCGCCGGCGCGCGCACGCCCGATCAGGCGCGCGAGAACGCGGCCGCGGGGAGCGCGCTGCTCGAGCCGGAGGACCTGGCCCTGATCCGCAAGGCCTTCGAGTCGCTCACGCTCGCCGTGCCCGCGGCGGGCAGCAACACATCGGCGATCGCGCGCTTCTTCCGCAAATGGACGCAGTGATACGGAGTCAGGTGACTTTTTCCACGATTCGTCGCGAATCGGGGAAAAAGTCA
>JACRIO010000173.1 GCA_016220035.1 Planctomycetota bacterium
GGAGCGCGGCGCACGCGGCCACGCCGAGCGCCAACACGAGGACGACGAGCAGGGTCCAGCTCAAGGGTTCGCGGCTCCAGCGGGGACGAGCGCGCGACCGGCGTGCGTGCCGGTCGCGTCGCGCCTTGGTTCACGGCTTCGGCGTGCTCGTGGAATCGCCCGTCGTCGCGGCGGGCGCGGGCGCAGGCGCAGTCGTGATCGTCGTGGCGACGGGGTCCTGCGCGGGCGCGAGCGTCGTCATGCGCCGCTTGCGCGGCTGCGCGGGCTTCGGCGCCGTCGCTTGCGCTTGCGGCGCGACCGTCGGATCGACGGGCGCGATCTCGATCTGGCCGTGCAACGCGCCGGCCTCGACGTAGGCCTTGGAGGCCGCGACGCAGTGCTCGATGCGCGTGTCGAACTCACCGATCTGTTCCTGCATCGCGGCGACGTCGCTCGCGATCGACTGCACCGCCGCCGTGTTGAAGTCGTGGCCGAGGAAGAGCGCGTGATCGCGCAAGTCGGAGTTGAAGGCCTCGTAGGCGACGCGCACGGCCGTCGCGCTCGACAGCACGTTCTGGTAGCGCGTGCGCGTCTCCTCCATGCGCATCACGCTGCGCGCGCGCAGGCGGGAGTTGCCGAAGGACTCGAGGTCGACGGTCCACTGCTGGAACATCGACTCCGCCGCTTCCTTCATCGGGAAGACGTTCGAGGACACGGTGCGCGCCTGCGCCTCGGACTGGTCGATGGCATGCACGAACTGCCCGTAGGCCGCGGACGGATCGCCGCCGAAGCTCGGTGCCGTGAGCGCGGTCAGCTGATCGAGCGCCGCGTGCGCCTTCTCCTTGCCGACGAGCACTTCGACTTGCATGCGCTCGACGTGCGACAAGAGGTCGTCGACCTGGCGCAGGCTCTGACTCTTCTCCGTCGTGCTCGAGCAGGACGCGACGAAGAGCCACGCGGGAACGAACACGAACAACGAGCGTGCAAGCGCGATGCGCATCACGAATCTGCCTCCCTCCGATGACCCCTTCGCTGGGCCGGCGCGCCGCCACGCGCTCGAAGCTCCCAGCTCCCGATCCTTCGGTCGCGCAAGCGCTCGATCTTGAGCCGGAGGCGCGTCAGGTCGCGACCGCGCGCGACGAGCGCCGCGCGAGCAACGCTTGCGCGAGCGCCGCGAGACACACGCTCCACTGGACGGCGTAGTAGCTCCACAGCGCCGTCTGGATCCCGCTCGTGAAGCCGTAGCTGTGCAGTCCGACGCCGAGCAGGTTCACGCCCCACCAGGAGAACGCGATCACGGTGCCGGCGAAGGCGGCAGCGACGCACATCCCGAACTCGCGCAACCAGCCCGCCATGCGCGCGTGGAGCAGCGCGACCTCGGCGATCACGATCAACAGCGCGCCGTTCTCCTTCGGGTCCCAGCCCCAGAAGCGGCCCCAGCTCTCGTTGGCCCAGATGCCGCCGAGGATCGTGCCGACGATCGCGAAGATCGCGCCGAAGCACGTCACGCCGTAGACCATGCGCGCGAGCTCGCGGAAGACGGCGGGCTCGCCGCGCTTCCAGCGCAGCAGCCGCGCGACGAGGTAGACGTTCGCGAGCAGGGCCGCGAGCAGGCCCGCCGAGTAGCCGATCGTGATCGCCGTGACGTGCGTCGTGAGCCAGAAGTTCGTGTCGAGCACCGCGACGAGGCTCGGCATCGTGTCCTGCTTGTCGAGCGTCTCGTAGCCGTTCGCGACGAAGAGTCCGACGAGACCGAGCACGGCCGCGGCCGACACGGCGACGCGGCGGCGATTCAGGAGCTCGGTGGCGAGCGCGAGCAGGCTGCCCGTCGCCGTGACGAACAAGACGGTCTCGTACAGGGTCGACACCGGCGGTCGGCCGCGGATCATGCAGCGCGTCACGATCACGAGTACGAGCACGCACGCGCCCGCGCCGACGAGCACGCACACGGCGCGGTAGGGCGCGCGGCTCCGCGGGCGCAGCCAGAGCCACGCTGCGCAGAGGAACGCGAGGCCGAAGAGGCCCTGGCTCCACCCGAGCAGGTTCCATCGGTAGTAGGCGAGCTCGAGCGCGAGCTTCGAGCCCTCGCCGCGCGCGGTCGCGAGCTGCGCCGCGAGCGTGCGCGCGGTTTCGAGCTCCACTTCCGCCGTTCCGCTCGTTCGCGCGAGCTCCTCCCACGCGCGCAGCAGCTCGACGTGCCGTGGATCGACCGCGCCCGTGCCGAATGCATCGGCGAGGATCGACCACGGCGTGTGCCACTCCTCGCGTTCGCCGGTCGGGACCGCCGGCGGGAAGAGCCGCAGCGCGCGTGATCCGCGCACGGCTTCGTCGAGCTCCCGCTCGAGCGTGTACAGCGCTTCCAGCTCCACCTTCGCATTCGCGTCGGCGCCCGCGGCCATCTGCGCGTGCAGCGCCGCGAGCTCCGGCGCGCGCGCGATCACGTCCGAGAAGCGGACACTGCGCGCGCCGCCGAACAAGGCCGCGACGCGCGTCCCCTGCGGAACCGTGAGCTGCGTTCGCGCCCAGTCGAACGCGGCGCGCAGTCCGTCGAACGCGTTCACGTCCTCCGCGAGCGTGACGATCTGCTGCTGCAACGACGTGCGCTGCTTGGGCTCGATCGCATCGTACTCGTGCGCCAGTGCGAGGAGCCGTCCCGCGCCGGGCGCGAGCTCGGAGTGGCTCCATCGATCGCGCTTGCGCTTGTCGCCGACGTCGATCCCGAGCGCTTCGATCGCTGCCGAGTCCGGCACCAGGAAGAGCGGCTCCAGCTCGGCCGCCTCGGGATGGAAGAGGACGTCCAACGACCACGCCGTGGCGTCGAGCCGTGCTTCGCCGCGCGACGCGAGCGTGCGCTGGCCCGACAGCCGCAGCAGCGTGAAGCTCGCGAACGTCGAGAGCGGCTTGACGCGCCCGCCGTCCTGGAGCGGAACTTCGCCCGCGAGCTCGATCGCGCGAGCGGACCACCCCTTGGCGGCTCCGCGTTCATCGCGATCGGCCGTTCCCGACGCGGACACCGCGCAGAGCGCGAACATCGCGATCAGGAGCGCGGTCGCGCGTCGACTCCAGCGTCGGCTCATGCTCTCCGCGCCTCCGCGCGCACGTGCCGGCCGAGCTTCCGGCCGAAATGGAACACGAGCCCGGCCGCGATCACCACGCAGCTCCACAGCGGCCACGCGTCCGATGGGTTGCTCACGACGGCGAAGGTCGAGAACAAGGGCTCGCCGGGCCGGGCATTCGACGGTCCCCACGACGCCTGGTAGACGACGAGGCCCCCCGCGCGCAGCGGCTGGTTCATCGAGATCCGCACGGGCCGCGCCGCCGCGCCCTCGACGACGCGCACGTCGCTCTCGAACGAACGCGCCATGCCCGTCCCGGGATGGTCCTCCTTGCGGAATTCGTCGAGCGTGAGCGTGAACGGCATCGGGTAGCGCTCGTGCCGCAGCTCGATCGCGAAGCGCCGGCCGCCGACTTCGGCGACGAACGGAGCGCGCTCCGCGGCCCACACGAGTCCGGAACGACGCGCGCCGCTCGCCCGGTCGACCAGCGTCACGTGAGCACCGGCGAGGTTGCGCTCCGCCGTCGGATCACGCGGCTTCTCGCGCAGGAAGACGCCGTCCACGGTCGACCCGACGTGCGCGACCGCGTCCGCGGGGGCCGGCTCGCAGTTCGCGAGGAAGCGCTCGACCTCGATCTCGAACGGAAGCTCCGCGGAACGGAGCCGCGCCGCCGCGCCCTCGCGAGCCTGGAGGAAGCGCTCCTCCGGCACGACAAGCTCGCGCGCGCGCCCGCCGTCGATCGGCTCCGTGATCGCGAGCTCCCACCGCTGCCAGCTCTCGAAATGCGCCGCGCTCTCGCCTTCGTGGAGCGTGACGTGGCCTTCGCGCGCGCAGAGCGTCTTCACGAGCCCGGCCGCGAGCAACATCAGGATCCCGACGTGCGCGACGAGCACGCCGAGCGTCGCGAGGCCGCGTCGCAATCGGAGGAGGCCGCCGACGATCAGGTTCACCGCGAGCAGCACGAGCACGAGCATCCCGCCCGGCAGCGGAATCGGGACGGGTCCGGCGTGGTGCACGAGCCCGAACGACTCGAAGTAGCGCTGTTGCGCCGCGTAGAGGCCGAGCTCGACTTGCGCGAGCGTCCCGAGCCACGTCAGGACGCCGAGGAGCACGAGCAACACGCAGGCCAGGCCGGTCGACGAGACGACGGCGAGCGCGGAGCGTCCGACGCGGACGGCACGCGACCGCGCGTGCGTGGTTCCCGGCGTGCCGTGCCGAGGCACCGCGGCGCGCTCGTCTCGAACCGTTCGGCCCTCGGGCAGCGGCTCCGCGACGTCGTGCGAAGCCGCCGGCGCCTCGATGTGCGCCCTTTCAGCCGCGCGCGCGCGCCGCATCGCTCAGCGCACCTCGCTCAGCGACGCACAGAACGCGACGAAGTCCCCGCGCAGCTGCTCGACCCGCGCCTTGGGCCCCGTCAGCTTCACGAAGACGGAGCCGCCTGGACGCGTGAGTGCGACACCGAGCAGCGATGCGTCCTCGAGGTCCGGCTTCGGCGCGCGCTTCAAACGGCCATCCACCGTCGCGACGGACGCCTGGTGTCCGAGCACCGCCGTGCGCGGCGCGCGCGCGAGCTCCTCCTCGCTCCACGCCGCGGCGCC
>JACRIO010000177.1 GCA_016220035.1 Planctomycetota bacterium
ACCTCGAGGTCATGCGCCACCGCCTCGAGCACGAATTCCCCGTCGCGGCGCGGGTCGGGCAGCCGCGCGTCGCCTACCACGCGGCCGTGAAGGAGCCCGCGCGAGGCACGGGCCGGGTCGAGCGCCAGCTCGGCGGCAAGGACGTCTTCGGCCACGTCGAGATCGAGCTCGCGCCCGATCCCGAGCACCTCCAGCCCGTCGTCGAGTGGGCGCCCGGGGTGCTCGTCCCCGCCGCGATGCACAAGGCGGTCGAGACCACCCTGACCCTCGAGTCGCACGTCGGCCCGCGCTTCGGTTTCCCGCTCACGCAGGCGCGCCTGCGGGTCGTCGGCGGCGGAAGCGACCCCCGTCGCGACGCCGAAATGGGCTTCGCCCAGGCGGCGAGCCTCGCCTTGCGCGACGCCCTCGAGCGCTCGCGCGTGGTCGTGCTCGAGCCCCTGATGGCGTTCGAGATCCAGTCCCCGGCCGAGTTCGCGAGCGGCATCCTCGCCGATCTCGGGGCGCGCAAGGCCGAGGTCGAGGACGTCCAGGCGGACGGCGTCCTGCGCACGCTCCACGGCAAGGTGCCGCTCTCGCAGATGTTCGGGTACTCGACGGCGGTGCGATCGTTGTCCCAGGGGCGCGCGGGGTTTTCGATGTCGCCCGCGGGCTTCCGCGAGGTGCCCGAGAGCGAGCTCGTGGCGCGCGGCCTCTCGTGGACCTGACCGCGACGGAGAATCGACACTTCCGTCTCCACCGTTGACGGGTGGGGGGGCGGAGGGTATCGTCCTCGCCCCCTATCCCCATGGTTCCCATGCGGAAGGGACCTCTCCGGATCCCGACCCGGCCGCGTGTGCGGCGCGGTGCAGGGCGCACCCGGAGGGGGATGGTTGCACGACCCCACCCAGCCAGCGCGGACCGCTCACGAGCCCCCCAGATCCCGATGAAGGACAAGATCCAAATCCGTATGGAGGCCTACGACCACGAGGCGCTCGATCAGTCGTGCCTCGAGATCGTCGAAACCGCCAAGCGGACGGGAGCCCGTGTCGCTGGTCCGATCCCGCTGCCCACGCGCGTCGAGCGCTACACGGTGCTGCGGTCCCCGTTCATCGACAAGAAGTCGCGCGAGCAGTTCGAGATCCGGACGCACAAGCGCCTGATCTACATCAGCGAGCCGACCTCCCAGACGGTGGACTCCCTCTCCAGTCTGAACATGCCTGCGGGCGTGGACATCCGCATCAAGGCCTGAGCGCCGAGAGCGCGCTCTCCGTTCCCTGCGGACGGACGCGCGTCGAGGGGTGAACCACCCCGCCACGACTTCGCAGCTCTTTCGATCTCAATCACTGTTGGCTCCTCCGCGAAGGCGACGCGCGACGTCGTCCGTGGACCAGGGCGCGCCTCGTCGCGCGCTGGATTCGGAGCCGAAAACCAGCGGGTTGCGCGCTCACGCGCGGCACCCGCCGCCGCGTGGCCAGGCGTTGTTCTCCTCCGCCGTGGAGGGGACCTGGTCGAACCGGTGCACCACGGAAGTTCGGGGAATCATGACGCTGATCCTAGGACGCAAGCTCGGGATGACTCAGCTCTTCGCTGAGGACGGCACCGTCACCGGAGTGACGGTCGTCGCGGCCGGTCCGTGTGTCGTGACGCAGGTGCGCACGAAGGACAAGGAAGGCTACGACGCCGTCCAACTCGGCTTCGAGGACATCGCCGACAAGCGCTGCCCGAAGCCGCAGCTCGGCGCCTACCGCAAGCTCAGCGTGGCGCCCAAGCGCTTCCTCCGCGAGGAACGCCTGAAGGCGCCCGCGGCCGCGAAGGTCGGCGACCTCCTCAAGTGCGACGTGTTCAAGGTCGGCGAGCGCGTCGACGTCGTCGGCACGATGAAGGGCCGCGGCTACGCCGGCACCATCAAGCGCCACAACTTCCACCGCGGACCCGAGACGCACGGTTGCATGAACGTGCGCGACCCGGGTTCGATGGCCAGCAAGCGCATCGGCAAGGTCATCAAGGGCAAGCGCCTCGGCGGCCACTACGGCAACACGCGCGAGACCGCGAAGAACCTGACGGTCATGCGCGTGGACCTCGACCGCAACCTCCTGTTCCTCAAGGGCTCGGTGGCCGGTCCGAACAACGGCTTCGTGCAGGTCCAGACCGCCAAGACGCCGCCCGTGAAGAAGGCGCCGCCGCAGCAAGCGAAGGTCGCCGCCGGTTCGAAGGGCGCGCCCAAGCCGGAGAAGAAGAAGTAGTCCGCCATGAAGGTCCAGAGCTACTCGGCCGGCAAGGTCGGCCAGATCGAGTTCGACACCCAGGCCTTCGGCGAGAAGGTCTTCTACCGCACGCTCAAGGACGCGGTCGTGATGTACCAGGCGAACAAGCGCCAGGGCACGGCCAAGGTCAAGACGCGCAGCGAGGTCCACGGTTCCGGCAAGAAGCCGTGGAAGCAGAAGCACACCGGCCGCGCGCGCGCCGGCGACAAGAAGTCCCCGATTTGGCGCAAGGGCGGCACGATCTTCGGCCCGCACCCGCGCGACTTCTCCTACCACCCGCCCGCCCAGCAGCGCCGCGTCGCGCTGCGCTCGGCGATCGCGGGCAAGCTGATCGACAAGGAAGTCGTGATCGCGGAGCTCCCGCGCTACTCGACGCCGTCGTCGAAGAGCGCGCGTGGACTGTTGAAGGGGCTCGGCGCTCCGCGCAAGGCGCTCTTCGTTCTCGGCGAGCGCAACGAAGTGTTCTGGCGCTCGGTGCGCAACTTCCCCGGCGTCACGGTCCGCACCGCCGCCGAGCTGAACGCGCTCGACGTGATCAACGGCGGGCTCGTCGTCGCCGAGCAGTCCGCGATGGACGCGCTGAAGACGCGCGTGGGCATCAAGGAGGTGACGGCGTGACCTCGATGGAACGACTCTACAAGCTCGTCTCCCTGCCCATCGTCACGGAGAAGGGCGCGAACGACGCCGCACGGCGCAACGCGTTCCAATTCCGCGTGCCCGTGGACGCGACGAAGATCGAAATCCGCACGGCGGTCGAGCGGGTCTTCAACGTGAAGGTGAAGAAGGTCAACACGCTGCGCGCGCCCCAGAAGGTGCGCCGCCGCGGCTACAGCGTGGGCACCACGCCGGCCTGGAAGAAGGCGATGGTCGTGCTCGCAGAGGGCCAGATCATCGACGTCCTCTGACGTTCCGGAGCTGAATCCACATGGGCATCAAGTTCTATCGACCGACGTCTCCGGGCCGCCGCCAAGGCAGCGTGCTCGACTACGCCGAGATCACCCGCACCACGCCCGAGAAGAGCCTGCTCGAGGCGTACCGCAAGACCGGCGGGCGTAACAACCAGGGCCACATCACGCGCCGCCACCGCGGGCGCGGGAACAAGAAGATGTACCGCCGGATCGATTTCCGGCGCGACAAGGACGGCATCCCGGCCAAGGTCTTCTCGATCGAGTACGACCCGAACCGCTCGGCCAACATCGCACTCCTGCACTACGCCGACGGCGAGAAGCGCTACATCCTGGCGCCGCTCGACATCAAGGTCGGTCAGGCGCTGATGTCCGGACCGACCGCGGAGCCCCTGCCCGGCAATTCGCTGCCGCTCGCGAACATCCCCGTCGGCCTCGAGATCCACAACGTCGAGCTCCAGCTCGGTCGCGGCGGCCAGATGTGCCGCACCGCGGGCAGCTCGGCGCAGCTGCAGGCGAAGGAGGGCGACTACGCGATCGTGATGCTGCCCTCGGGCGAGCTGCGCAAGATCAACGTCGCGTGCCACGCGACCATCGGGCGCATCGGCAACCTCGACTGGCAGAACGTCAGCTACGGCAAGGCCGGCCGCAAGCGCCACCTGGGCATTCGCCCCACGGTGCGCGGCACGGCGAAGAACCCCGTCGACCACCCGATGGGTGGTGGCGAAGGCCGCACCGCGGGCGGTCGCCATCCGTGCTCGCCCTCGGGCGTGCTCGCGAAGGGCGGCAAGACCCGTCGCCCGAATCACCCGACCAACAAGTTCATCCTCCGCCGCCGGAAGAAGGGATCGCACTGATCCATGGGACGTAGCGTCAAGAAGGGCCCCTTCATCGACGAGCACCTGTGGAAGAAGGTGCAGTCGGAGATCTCCAAGGGCACGAAGAACCCGATCAAGACCTGGTCGCGCCGCAGCACGATGACGCCCGAGATGATCGGGCACACGTTCATGGTGCACAACGGCAAGACCCACCTGAAGGTGTTCGTGACCGAAGACATGGTCGGTCACAAGCTCGGCGAGTTCGCGCCCACGCGCGTCTTCCGCGGCCACACCAACAAGAAGGAAGAGACGAAGCCCGGAGAAGGAGCCGAGTCGTGAGCGACACCCCGGAATTCTTGGCGCGTCACCGCTTCGCGCGCATCACGGCGCGCAAGGCGCGGCGCATCGCGGACCTCATCCGCGGCCGCAGCGTGAACGAAGCGCTCGAGCTGCTCGAGTTCGCCCCGCAGCGTGGAGCGTCCTTCTACTTGAAGGTCGTCCGCTCCGCGGTCGCGAACGCGAGCATGGACGAGAGCGTCAACATCAACCGCCTCGTGATCAGCGAGTGCCGCGCCGACGACGGCCCGCTCGCTCAGGGACGCATGCGCTTCCGACCGGGTCCGCAGGGCCGCGCGATGCCGTTCTCCAAGCGGCTCTCGCACC
Source organism: Planctomycetota bacterium (assembly GCA_016220035.1). Classification (GTDB taxonomy): domain Bacteria; phylum Planctomycetota; class UBA1135; order UBA1135; genus JADJNY01. The sequence goes on from JACRIO010000177.1 coordinate 4,630, forward strand.
TCACGGTCAAGGTGCGCGAGCTCGAAGAAGCGCCCGTCGAGGCCGGTTCCAAGCGCGGCGTCGCCGCAAAGAAGGCCTGACCCATGGGACAAAAAATCCATCCGACGGGCTTCCGTCTCGGGACCATCGAGCCCTGGCGCTCGCGCTGGTACGCCAACAAGAAGGACTTCGGCAAGTTCCTCCTGCAGGACCGGAAGATCCGCGACCACATCTCCAAGGAGTTCGGTTCGGCGGGCATCCCCCGCATCGAGATCGAGCGCACCTCGGAAGCGGTCAACGTGATCATCTACACCGCGCGTCCGGGCGTCCTCGTGGGCCGCAAGGGCGTGCGCGTCGACGAGCTCAAGAAGGAGCTCGAGAAGATCGCCGGCATGACCTGCCACCTGACGCTGCACGAAGTGAAGCGTCCAGAGCTCGAATCGAAGCTCGTCGCCGAGGTGATCGCCGAAGCGCTCGAGAAGCGCATGGCGTTCCGCCGCGCGATCAAGCGCGCGATCCAGACGACGATGCAGGCTGGCGCGAAGGGCATCAAGGTCGAGCTCAACGGCCGCCTCGGCGGGGCCGAGATGGCGCGCCAGGCGAAGGAGCGCGAGGGCCGCGTGCCGCTCTCCACGCTGCAAGCGCACGTCGACTACGGCACCGCCCTGGCGAAGACGACCTACGGCGTGCTCGGCGTCAAGGTCTGGATCTACAAGGGCGACATCGAGCAGGGCAAGCTGATCGACTTCAAGGCGAGCCTCGGCGCCGGTCCCGGTCGTTCCGAACGTCCGCGCGGCCCGCGTGGTCCGCGCAGTGGACAAGGCGGCGGCGGTCAGGGCGGCGGCTTCGGCTCCAGCTCGGGCGGCGGCTCGTCCGGTCCCTCGAAAACCGAAGGGGGTGCGTGATGTCCCTCATGCCGAAGCGGACGAAGTTCCGCAAGGTGATGCGCGGCAAGCTCAAGGGCATGGCCACGCGCGGCAACCGTGTTTCGTTCGGCGACTGGGGCCTCCAGTCGATGGACTATGCGTGGCTGCCGGGCCGCGTGATCGAAGCCGGCCGTGTCGCGGCGACGCGCGCTTCCGGCGGCACGGTGCGCGTCTGGATTCGCGTCTTCCCGCACAAGCCGGTCTCCTCGAAGCCGGCCGAGGTGCGCATGGGCACCGGCAAGGGCGAAGTGGAGTACTGGGCCGCGGAGATCAAGCCCGGCACCATCCTCTACGAGCTCGGCGGCATGCCCGAAGAGAAGGCCAAGTCCGTCATGAAGAAGGTCGCGCACAAGATGCCCATCAAGGTGAAGCTCGTGCGCCGGACCCCGACCACCTGACGCGAGACCACGAGATCCTCCCCATGAAGACCGACGAGATCCGCGGCAAGACGAATCACGAGCTCGACAAGGAGCTCAAGAAGCTCGAGAAGGAGCTGTTCGACCTGCGCTTCAAATCCGCGACGCAGTCGATCCCGAACCCGGCGCGCATCCGCGCGGCGCGTCGGCTGATCGCGCGCGTTCGCACCATCCTCAACGAGCGGGCGCTGGGTGTCCGCGGCCAGGCAGCGAACTGAGGACCCGTCCGACCATGAACGACTCCCGCAACAGCCGCCGCACGATCGAAGGCGTCGTGACCAGCGACAAGATGGCGAAGACCATCACCGTCGAGGTCGTGCGCACCTACCGCCACCCGAAGTACTCGAAGTACCTCCGGGTGAAGAAGAAGTACCACGCTCACGACGAAGAGGGCGAGGCGAAGACCGGCGACCGCGTCGAACTCGCGGCCTGCCGACCGATGTCGAAGCTGAAGCGCTGGCGCCTCGTGCGCGTCGTCGAACGCGGCGTGCTCACGGCCGACGTCGCCGTCGATGCGGCGCTCGAGGGCGCGCTCGGCGTGAAGAAGAAGGACGGTGCCGCATGATCCAGATGCAGACGTGGCTGGACGTCGCCGACAACACCGGCGCCAAGCTCTGCCAGTGCATCAAGGTGCTCGGCGGCACGCGCCGGCGTTATGCGACGCTCGGCGACGTGGTCGTGGTCTCCGTGAAGAAGGCCCTGCCCACGAGCGAGTTCAAGGAAGGCGCCGTCGCGAAGGGCGTGATCGTGCGCGTCAGGAAGAACACGCGCCGTCCCGACGGCTCGTACGTCCGCTTCGACCAGAACGCGATCGTGTTCATCGACCAGGACAACAACCCGAAGGGCACCCGCATCTTCGGCGCCGTCGCGCGCGAGCTGCGCGAGCGCAACTTCATGAAGATCATCTCGCTGGCCCAAGAGGTCGTCTGATCCCCACCGAGCCGCACCCATGAAGCTGAAGATCAAGTCGGGCGACCGCGTCGTCGTCATCGCCGGGAACGACAAGGGCAAGGAAGGGGAGGTCAAGACCGTCTTCCGTGCCGAGAACCGCGTCGTCGTCGAGGGCATCAACCTGCGCTGGAAGCACAAGAAGCCGACGCAGCAGAACCCCAAGGGCGAGCGCAGCCAGATCGAATGCGCGATCCACGCGAGCAACGTCATGCTGCTCGATCCCACCACCGGCAAGCCGACGCGCAAGCGTCCGGCGGAAACCAAGGCCAAGGCCAAGAAGTGAGCTCGCCACCACGCCGGCGAGACGGAGAAACATGGCACGCCTCAAACAGAAGTACCTCGAGGAAGTCCGCGGACGCCTCAAGTCCAAGTTCGCGATCGAGAACGACAACGCGGTCCCGCGCCTCACGAAGATCGTCGTGAACATGGGCGTCGGATCCGCGGTCGAGAACAAGGGCCGCGTCGAAACGGCCGCGCGCGACCTCGCGACGATCACTGGTCAGAAGCCCGTCATCCGCAAGGCGAAGAAGGCCATTTCGGCCTTCAAACTGCGCGAGGGCATGCCGATCGGCTGCTCCGTCACGTTGCGCCGCGCGCGCATGTGGGAGTTCGCCGACCGCCTGATCACGATCGTGCTCCCGCGTATCCGCGACTTCCGCGGCGTGAAGGACAAGCTCGACGGCCGCGGCAATTACACGCTCGGCCTCTCGGAGCAGTCCGTCTTCCCCGAGATCGAGTTCGACAAGATGGAGTTCCCGCAGGGCATGGACATCACCTTCGTGACCAGCGCGGGGAGTGACGAACGCGGGTACGCGCTCCTCAAGGAGCTCGGGATGCCGTTCGCCGTCCGCGAGATTACGCAGAAGGGCAAGAAGAGCTGAGCCATGGCCAAGCTGACCTGGATCCTCAAGTCGCAGAAGAAGCCCAAGTTCAAGACGCGCGGCTACACGCGCTGCACGATGTGCGGCCGTCAGCGCGCCGTCTATCAGAAGTTCAAGATCTGCCGCATCTGCCTGCGCGAGCTCGCCCACAAGGGCGAGATCCCCGGCATGCGCAAGGCCTCGTGGTGAACCGGAGGAAGACGCCATGATGACCGATCCGATCGCCGACCTGTGCACGCGCATCCGCAACGCCAACGCGGTGCGCAAGACCAGCCTGAGCATGCCCGCTTCGACCGTGAAGGTGGGCGTGGCGCAGATCCTGAAGGAAGAAGGCTTCATCGCCGACTACGTCGTGGAGCCGAGCCAGCCCCAGAGCACGCTCGTCCTCACGCTCAAGTACGGCGACGAAGGCGAATCCGTGATCCGCACGATCACGCGTGTGAGCAAGCCCGGCCGCCGCATCTTCGTCGGCTCGCATGAGCTGCGCCCCGTGCTCAAGGGCATGGGTATGCGCGTCCTCTCGACGAACAAGGGCATCGTGTCCGACCGCACCGCGCGAGCTCAGAAGCTCGGCGGCGAGGTCCTGTGCGAGGTGTTCTGATCCATGTCCCGCATCGGCAAGAAACCCGTCGACATCCCGACCGGCGTGACCGTGAAGAGCGGCACCGGCCAGGTCACCATCAAGGGCCCGAAGGGCGAGCTCTCGCTCACGCTCCGGCCCGAAGTCGACGTCCAGGTCGACGGCAACAAGGCGATCGTCTCCGTCAAGGGCGACGCCACGCTGCGCGCGGTCCGCGCGTACCACGGGATGACGCGCGCGCTGATCAGCAACATGGTCACCGGCGTCACCAAGGGGTACGAGCGGCGCCTCGAGATCCAGGGCGTCGGCTGGAACGCAGCCGCGCAGGGTCAGAAGCTCGTGCTCAACGTCGGCTACAACAAGCCGGTCACGCTCGAGATGCCCAAGGGCCTCACGGTGTCGACACCGCTGCCCACGCAGATCCTCCTGATCAGCGCGGACAAGCAGGTGGTCGGTCACATGGCGGCCACGATCCGCAAGTGTCGCCCGCCCGAGCCCTACAAGGGCAAGGGCATCCGCTTCGAGGGCGAAGTGGTCAAGCGCAAGGCCGGCAAGAGCTTCGGCAGCTGAGGTAGATCCCCATGAACGAAGCACGCAACAAGTACGTCCGACGCGAGCGCCGCGCCCTGCGCGTGCGCGCCAAGCTGCGCGACACGAGCAGCGCTCCGCGGCTCTCGATCTCGCGCTCGCTCAAGCACATCCAGGCGCAGATCATCGACGATGCGTCGGGTCGCACGCTGGTCTACGTGACCACGACCTCGAAGGCCTTCGCGGGAGACCTCGCGGGCAAGAAAAAGACGGAGCGCGCGGCCTTCGTCGGCGGCGAAGTGGCCAAGCGCGCCAAGGCGCTCGGCCTCGAGCAGGTCGTCTTCGACCGCGGCGCCGCGCGTTACCACGGACGCATCAAGGCCCTGGCCGACGCCGCTCGCGCGGGCGGCCTGAAGTTCTGAGCGAGAGGACACGCATCCCATGGCCAAGAAAACCATGCAGTACATCGACGGGGTCGAAGCCCAGGACATCCAGGCCTTGACGGAGACGCTCGTCAAGGTGAACCGTTCAGCCGCCGTCGTGAAGGGCGGCCGTCGCTTCTCGTTCGCGGCGCTGTCCGTGAGCGGCAACAAGGCCGGCATCGTCGGCTACGGCTTCGGCAAGTCGCGCCAGGTCCCGGGTGCGATCGAGAAGGCGGCGCGCGACGGTCGCAAGCACCTCATGCGCGTCCCGTTGACCTCCTCGGGCACGATCCCGCACGCGGTCGAGGGCTTCTTCAGTGCCTCGAAGGTGCGTCTGCTCCCGGCCTCGCCCGGCACCGGCATCATCGCGTGCCCCTCGGTGCGCGCCGTGTGCGAGCAGGCCGGCATCAAGGACATCCTCACCAAGGCCTACGGATCGCCGAACCCGGTGAATCTCGTCAAGGCGACCCTGGCCGCGCTGGCCGACCTGCGCACCCCCGAACGCGTCGCCGAACTCCGCGGCGTGAAGCTCTGACCGCCGAAAGGCAGCCCCAGAGGACCCCCCAGAGGATCAAATGGATCTCCGCACCGTCACGAAAAAGGGCATCAAGTACCCCGACCGCAAGCGCGTCGGCCGCGGGCCCGGCTCGGGCCTCGGCAAGACCTCCGCGCGTGGTCACAAGGGCTGGGGCCAGCGCTCGGGCACGAGCCGCCGTCCGGGCTACGAGGGCGGTCAGATGCCGATCTACCGCCGCGTGCCCAAGCGCGGCTTCACGAACGCGCGCTTCCGCACCGAGTACACGACCATCAACGTCGAGCAGCTCGAGGTCTTCGACGAAGGCGCGACGGTCGACCTCGACGCGATCCTCGCGAAGGGTCTCACGAGCCGCGTCTCGAAGCTCCTCAAGGTGCTCGGCGACGGCGAGTTGAAGAAGAAGCTCACCGTGCGCGCCCAGAAGTTCAGCAAGACCGCCGCGGAGAAGATCCAGAAGGCGGGCGGCACGATCGTGGCGCTCGAAGAGTCCGGCCGCGAGTCGGCCGCGGACGCGTCCTGAGGAATCGCCGGAGGCCCCCGTGAACAACTTCCTGCAGCTCTTCCGGATTCCGGAGACCAAGAACAGGATCCTGCTCACGCTGGGTCTCCTGATGATCGAGCGTTTGGGCTTCCAGGTCCCGATCCCCGGGATGGACCCGACGTTCCTCAGCCAGCAGCGCGACACGGGCGCCTTGTTCGGCCTGATGAGCGCGTTCTCGGGCGGTCAGCTCGGGCAGGCGACCATCTTCTCGCTCGGGATCATGCCCTACATCTCGGCGTCCATCATCTTCTCGATGCTGACCAAGATCTCGCCGGCGATGGAAGCCGTCGCGAAGGAGGGCGCGTCTGGTCAGAAGAAGATCAACCAGTGGACCCGCCTCGCTTCGGTGCCGATCGCGATGGTCCAGGCGCTGGTCATCTACGCCACGGTGTTCCGCAACAACCAGCAGATGATCTCGTCGACCATGCAGGAGAGCCCGGTCCTGCTGGGGCTCGTGGTCGTGCTCTCGATCGTCGCGGGCTCGCTCGTCGTCATGTGGATCGGGGAGTTGATCACCGAGTACGGCGTCGGCAACGGCGCCTCGCTCATCATCATGGCGGGGATCATCGCGCGCATCCCGCATGCGATGTACGTGATCTACGACGATCCGGAGTTCTGGGAGACGCTGCTCTTCCTCGCGGCGATCTGGACCGTGACCGTGATCGGCGTCGTCTTCATCCACAAGGGGGCGCGCCGCGTGCCGGTGCAGTACGCACGCCTCCAGCGCGGCAACCGCGTCTACGGCGGCCAGCGCCACTTCCTCCCGCTCAAGATCAACATGGCGGGCGTCATGCCGATCGTCTTCGCCTCGGTGATCTTCATCATCCCGGCGATCATCTTCAACTGGCTCGGATGGGCCGACCTGAAGACGATCTTCTCGACGCCGACCGGCTTCGTGCACGTCACGATGTATGCGGCGCTCGTGTTCTTCTTCTGCTTCTTCTGGAACCGGCTGATGTTCCAGCCGCACGAGATCGCCGACAACCTGCGCGAGCACGGCTCGTTCATCCCCGGCATCCGCCCGGGCGCGCGCACGGCCGAGTTCCTCGACCACACGTTGACGCGCATCACGCTCGCGGGCGCCGCGTTCCTCTCGATCATCGCGATCGCGCCGCAGTTCGTGACGCAGCACCAGTCGATGCCGCAGGACATGCGCTACTTCGTCGGCGGCACCTCGGTGCTCATCGTCGTCGGCGTCGCGCTGGAGCTCGTCGATCGGCTCAACGCGCAGCTCGTCATGCGCAACTACGACGGCTTCATGAAGTCGACCGGCACGGGGTGGACCCAAAAACCCCCGCAGGGTGGCGGCGGAGGCGCGGGCAGCTGATGGCGCGTGTCGTGATCCTCTTCGGGCCCCCCGGCGCGGGGAAGGGCACCCAGGCGAGCCGCTTGTCGGCGGCGCTCGGGCTCCCGCACGTCTCGACGGGGGATCTCTTCCGCGAGCACGGCGCGAAGGGCACGCCGCTCGGTCAGGCGGCCCAGAAATTCATGGACGCGGGGCAGCTCGTGCCCGACGCGGTCGTGCTCGACATGCTCTTCGACCGCACGTCGAAGGCCGACTGCAAGGCGGGCTACCTCCTCGACGGTTTCCCGCGCACAGTGCCCCAGGCCGAAGCGCGCGCCGCGCGGCTCGCCAAGACCGACCACGTGTCCGTGCTCAACCTCCAGGTGCCGGACGCGGTGCTGCTCGAGCGCATCACGGGCCGGCGCAGCTGCAAGGCGTGCTCGAACGTGCACCACCTTCGCACGGCGCCGCCGAAGACGGCCGGACGCTGCGACAAGTGCGGCGGCGAGCTCGTGCAGCGCTCGGACGACACGACCAAGGTCTTCGGCGACCGGCTCGCGGTCTACCGGCAACAGACGCAGCCGCTCGAGGGTTGGTACGCGCGCGCGGGGACGCTCGTCGACGTCGACGGCAACCGCGCGCCCGAGGTCGTCTTCGAGGAGCTGCGCAGCAAGGCGTTTCCCGAACCGTCGAAGGGGAGGGCCTGATGCCCAAGGAAGAACCGATCACGGTCGAAGCCATCGTCACGGAGTCGCTGCCCAACGCGCGGTTCCGGGCCCGGCTCGAATCCGGCCACGAGATCCTGGCGCACGTCAGCGGCAAGATGCGCATGCACTACATCCGCATCCTGCCGGGCGACAAGATCACGGTCGAGATGTCGCCGTACGACCTGACCAAGGGACGGATCATCTGCCGCGGTGAGCGGCGCAACAAGCAATGAGGAACGGATCATGAAGGTTCGCTCGAGCGTCCGGCGCATGTGCGCCCACTGCAAGCTCGTCCGCCGGCGCGGCGTGCTGCGGGTGATTTGCACCGAACCGCGCCACAAGCAGCGCCAGGGCTGAGGCCCAGGCCACGAACAGAGGAAGCAGTCCATGCCGCGTGTCATTGGTGTCGACATCCCCCCGAACAAGCGCCTCGAGATCTCGCTGACCTACATCTACGGGGTCGGCAACACGACGGCGAAGAAGGTCTGCAAGACCCTCAACCTCGATCCGGGCCTGAAGGCTCGCGACCTCACCGAAGAGCAGCTCGCCGCGATCGCGTCGCACCTCCAGAAGGAGTACGCGGTCGAGGGCACGCTCCGCCGCCAGATCGCGGCCAACATCTCGCGCTTGCGCGACATCGGCTGCTATCGGGGTTCGCGCCATCGGCGTGGACTCCCCGTGCGCGGTCAACGAACGCGCACGAACGCACGCACGCGCAAGGGGCCCCGCAAGACGGTCGCCGGCAAGAAGTCCGTGAAGGGAATGAAGTAATCCATGGCCAAAGACAATCCCGCACCGGCCGACAAGGCCGACAAGACCGCCGAGAAGGGCCCCGAGAAGGGCGGCGAAAAGTCCGGCGCGCCGGCGAAGCCCGCGAAGGCGAAGAAGGGCAAGAAGGTCGACGCGCGCGCGCTCGCGCACGTCAAGGCGACCTTCAACAACACCTTGGTGACGATCACGACCTATTCGGGCGAGGTCATCTCCGTCGGCTCGGCCGGCATCGTCGGCTTCAAGGGCACGCGCAAGTCGACGCCCTTCGCCGCGCAGCGCGCCGCCGAACAGGCCGCGTCCGTCGCGATGCGCTACGGCGTCCGCGAGGTCGAGGTCAAGGTCAAGGGCGCCGGTTCCGGACGCGAGTCCGCCGTGCGCGCGCTTTCCAACACCGGGCTCAAGGTCCTCACCCTCGAGGACGTGACCCCGCTTCCCCACAACGGCTGTCGTGCGCGCAAGCGTCGGCGCGTTTGATCTCCAGTCTCTCCATCAGGTGACGAGTCCATGACCCGCATCATCGCCGACAAGTGCAAGCTCTGCCGCCGTGAAGGCATGAAGCTCTTCCTCAAGGGCCAGCGCTGCTTCACCGAGAAGTGCGCGCTCTCTCGCCGCGACTACCCGCCCGGTGTTCACGCGCAGAAGCGCGCGAAGCTGACCGAGTACGGTGTGCGCCTGCGCGAGAAGCAGAAGTTGAAGCGCATCTACGGTGTGCACGAAGCCAAGTTCAAGCGCTACTTCCACGAGGCCGAACGCCTCAAGGGCAACACGGGCGAGAACCTGATGATGCTCCTGGAACGCCGCCTGGACAACGTCGTGCTCGCGAGCGGCTTCGCGCTCTCGCGCAACCACGCGCGCCAGCTGATCAACCACGGACACTTCACCGTCAACGGCCGCAAGGTCGACGTGTGCAGCTTCCAGGTCCGCCCCGGCGACGTGATCACGCCCGCCTCGAAGGAGGTGACGAAGAAGATCGTCAGCGAGGCGATCGAAGTGAACAAGCAGCAGACCGTCCCCGCGTGGATCGAAGTCAAGGCCGATGCGCTCACTTCGCGCATCGTCACCGTGCCGCGCCGCGAGGACGTTCCGCACCCGATCCAGGAGCAGCTCATCATCGAGCTCTGCTCGAAGTGAACCCGAATCGGCGCACGGGCTGAAGAGGAGGTGCAGCGCGCGGGGGGGAGACGACCCGCGCGCTCACGCTCGAAACGGCCCGCGCGCTCGCGAAGAGAAGCACTCCGCAACCGTCTCCATCGGAGAACATGACCATGAGGATTCGCTGGCGTAATTTCGAGCTGCCTTCCAAGGTGCAGCCCGACACCGAGACCCTGTCCAACACGTTCGGCAAGTTCGTGATCGAGCCCTTCGAGCGCGGCTTCGGCCACACGATCGGCAACGGACTGCGGCGCGTGCTGCTCTCGTCGATCGAGGGCACCGCGGTCGCAACCGTGAAGATCGACGGCGCGCAACACGAGTTCGACTCGCTCGAGGGCGTCTACGAGGACGTCACCGACATCATCCTGAACCTCAAGCGGCTGCGCGTCGCGTGGGAGGGCCAGAACCAGCTCACCTGCCGCATCGCGAAGAAGGGCAAGGGCGCGATCACGGGCGCGGACGTCCAGTGCGAGGGCGACGCGGCGGTGGCGAACCGGGACCTCCACATCTGCACGCTGACCGGCGAGCGCGCCTTCGCGTGCGAGATCATCTTGAAGAAGGGCCGCGGCTACGTGCCGGCGGAGGAGAACACGAGCGAGACGATGCCCCTCGGCACGATCCCGGTCGACTCGATCTTCTCGCCGGTGTCGCGCGTGCGCTATTCCATCGAGGCGACGCGCGTGGGCAAGCTCACGAACTACGACCGCCTGCTCCTCGAGATCTGGACGGACGGGACGATCACGCCCGAGCTGGCGCTCGTCGAGTCCGCGAAGATCTACCGGAAGCACCTGAACCCGTTCGTGCTCTTCAGCTCGAGCCGAGACGAGGAGCCGGTCCCCGAGGACCCGTCCACGTCGGAGTTCAACCGGAAGAACCGCGAGACGAGCGAGCTCCAAGGCATCCTCACGCAGCCGATCGCGATCCTCGAGCTCTCGGTGCGCGCCCGGAACTGCCTCGATGGTGCGAACATCCAGACGCTCCGTGATCTCTGCCGGATGAGCGAGAACGAAGTCATGAACCTCAAGAACCTCGGCAAGACGAGCCTGACCGAGATCAAGAACAAGCTCGCCGAGCGGGGCCTCCAGCTCGGACTGAACGTCAGCTGACCCACCGCGCGATCGCGTCGAGAACGAATCCAGGAGACAGACATGAGACACCAGGTAGCAGGCAACAAGCTGGGACGCACGAGCTCCCACCGCGACGCGATGATGCGCAACATGGCGGTATCGCTCGTCCTGCACGAGCGCGTGATCACGACGCCGGCCAAGGCGAAGGTCGTCAAGCCCTTCGTCGAGAAGCTCGTCACGATTGCGAAGACGGCGGACATGGTCCATCGTCGTCGCGTGTTCGCGCGCCTGCGCGACAAGGCGGCGACGACGAAGATGTTCGACGTGATCGGCCCGCGCTTCGCGACGCGCCCGGGCGGCTACTGCCGCATCCTGCACCTCTCGAAGAACCGTCTGGGCGACAACGGCCAGCGGGTGATCCTCGAGTTCGTCGAGCGCACGCCCAAGGAAGCGCCCGCGCCGGAGGCGCCGGCGGCCGGCAAGGCCGCGAAGGGCAAGAAGAAGGACGCGGAAGCGAAGGCCTGACCGATTCCCAGCGCCTCACTGGCGGCCGTCCGAGTCGTAGGCCCCCGAGTGCGAGGCCGGACTCTCCCGAGGGATTCCGGCTCAGCGGAAGTCGACCGAACTCCCTGCTCGCTGGCCCGGGGTGTGGGGAAGGACTCCTGCCGACCCGCCCGCTGGCCCCTTCGGATCGCCCTTTCGGCGTGAGGTGCGTGACCTTCGCTACTGGATCGTGATCGACAGCCCATCGCTCGCCGCGAATGGCCCCGGGCCAGTGCATGGCGAGGTGTGCGGGAAAGCAGCTTGCACCACGAAATCGCGCCCGGTCGTGCCGGGCGGCAGCGGGAGTGTGATCTCGGCGTAGCCGGCTGCATCCGTGACGATCGGCAGACGCGAGTACGACGCGGTCGTGTCCACCCACACGCCGACACCCGCGATCCGGCGCGCGACGGGAGGATGGCGCGAGACGAGCATCCAGCCAACGGTGCTTGGCGGAGCTCCGCTGCAGTACAGGCCGAAGGAGCTAGAGCCTGCCTGAGGTGACCCTGTCGCTCCGAGCGCGAGCGCACCGAGGCATCCATCCGTGGAGCTTCCGATGCGCTGCACGCCCTGAGGGAGGAGGTCCAGCCTCGCGATCAAGGCATCGCGCCCACCTCCGTTGAAAATCGGGTCGAAGACTTCGGGCGTCGTGGGGAAGCCGCCTGTCGTGAAGCCGCACACCGTGACGTTTCGATTCCGTCCCAAGGCGATCCCGCTCTGCCTCGAGATATCGTCCCCTGGACCGCCGAGCAGTGTGGAGTACTCCCTACGGGTGCCGAGCGGATTCAGTCTGGCGACCCACAGGTCACGATTGCCGTTGGGAGACGTGTCGAAGGCGCCGAGAGTTGTCGGAAACGTGGAACTCGTCTCGCCAACAACTGTCACCACCCCCGACGCGTCAACGGCTACACCTGTGGACGTGCACCCGATGCCCGGCGAGCCGAGGTAGCTGGAGAAAATGAGCCCGGTGCCAGTCGGATTGAGCTTTGTCACGACCGCGCAGCCCGACCAAGTCGTTCCCAACACGGGCGGCACGGGCTGGACCGTGCCAGGGGTCGTGGGGTAGTCCAACGATAGGCTCCCCCCGGAAATGACGACGTTCCCGAGACTATCGATGTCTATATCGCTGACGAAGTCGTCTTGGGAGCCGCCGAGGTAGGTGGAAAACAACAGTGAGTTCCCTGTCGCGCCGAGGCAAGCTACGTAGATCTGCTCCGTTTCGAGGGGGTTGGACGGCTGCCATGTGGGTTGGAACGCACCCGGTGTGGTGGGGAACAAGACCCCTGCCTTTCCTGTCAAGTACACTTCTTCGTTCGGCCCAAGGCGCAGGGCTGTAACGTCATCGGCCCAGGGACCGCCAAGAAAAGTCGACCATTCGAGGTGAGATCCATCGGGACTGATGCGAGTCACGGTGCCATCGTGCGCCCCCGGCGACTGGGGAAGAAAGGAGCCGGGTGTCGTGGGGAAGGTACCGCCGAAAGAGATCCCTCCCACTATGGCGGCGCCGGAGTCCGTCACGGAAACATCGTTTAGGATGTTCCCATTTGGCACCCCTTCCAGGTAGGTCGAGTAGACCAGGGTGTCTCCGAGTTCGGAGAGCTTGAATACGAAACCCGATGTGTAGCCGGCATTGCGCACCGAATCCATGGCCTGGGGCGTCGTGGGGAAGTCGGGTGATTGCGTCGCACCCACGACTGTCGTGGTGCCATCGCGTCCGAGGGCGATCCGAGTGGTGTTCTCCAGATTCGAGCTCCCTCCTAGGATACTCGTGAACACGAGAGTGGAGGCCGTAGCATCCAGTCGCGAGACGAACAGGTTGGAGTCGTTCGGCGGAGCGTTGACGTACCCGCCCGGTGTCGTGGGGAAGCCAGGCCACCCTGCGTAGCCGCACACGACGACGTTTCCAACTCCGTCCACGTCCACGTCCGTAGCTCCATCACCGACGCCGCCGAATACGGCGGCCGATCCCAGGTAGGTCGACCAGACCAAGCCGGGATCGATCGTGACTCCGCCAGTCGTGTGTTCTCCTAGGACGAATCCGAATCGGTCTTCCGCGAGGATACGATACTCACAGCGCACGGAGCGGACAGCCCCCGAAGCTCCAAGAGTGAACGTCGGGGGGCGAGCCTGAGTGATTGATCCCAGATCGGCGTCGAGAACGAGGGTCCCGTCTTGGTCGATGCACAAGGACTTCATTCCCTCACATCGGATCACGACCCGGGGGATGTCGGCTGCCTGGGATGCGATCAAGTCGTACTTCGGTTGCCCGCCGTCGAGCGAGAGCACGAGGTCGATCCCCGGATAGAGTCCCTCATAGCGCACTCGGCTCCAAGCCGTGGCGCCGCTAACCCAACGCGAGGAGTCGTGCCCGATGAAGTAGTTGTAGATGCCGGGCAGCGGGTCCTCTCCGCGAATGACGGCTGCGGGCGAAGCCCCGAGGAAGGACAACTTCAGGAGCACGCTCGAGCCAGGATGTTCAGTCGTGCCTGCGCAGTGAAGCAAAAGCGCCTCAGGCTCGGCGCGAATGATCAGCCCCGCGTCGAATGCAACGAACCGTGCATTCGTCGCCCACTGGCCGCGGTTCTCGATGAAGCAAGGCCCCGCGGCTTTCGTGGGCTCGGAGGCTGCCCACACGTTGATGTGAAGGACCGAACAGGAACCAGCTAGGCAGGCCAGCCTGGTCCCCATGCGCACGGCGCCCCGTGCGATAGCTCGTGCCCCACCCAGGGGGCTTGGAGCTTTCTTCCAAGTCAATCGACTCGCGTCGTTCATTCGAAGGGATTCCTCGTCTTCCATCGCCGAGCCAGTACGCCAGCCGAGAGTACCTTACCACTCCCTTCACCAGTCGGCACCGGGCTCGGGGGGGTGTTCGTCTCATTGTTGGGACGCCACTCCAGAAACATGGGCACCCCGCCAGCCAAGTCCTTGCCGATGCCCCCTGCGGCCCTCTACACCTACGAATCGGAGGACGGGAACGGCGTGACCGGCCCCGTCCTGAACCGGAATGGGAGTTCAAGGACCAGGCGCGAGCGAGACTTTGCCGAGACGGTCGGAGCAGGGCAAGTGCCGCTTGGCCGATGCCTAGATGCACTCGCCGGTCGATCAAGGCCAGAACTCCGCAGTGCGGCCTACATGCTTGCCATACTGGTGGTTGCGTCCACTACCCTCGGCCAGACACCTCAACAACTATCCGTTGGAGACTGGGAGGGGCCTTGGTCCTACGAGACCCAGATCTACCCCACAGGCTTGTTCTGTGCGGGCTACGACGAGTTTTCTCACGGTGCACTTCTATCCGTCGGGGTCCACAAAGGAAGGGTCTTGATTTGGCGCCAGCACATCACCCCGGATCCGAACCCAAGCCTGCCGTGTATCGACGACAACTTCACGGAAACATGGATCTTCAATCCAGGAAACCCGGCTCAGTTGATAAAGATCACACAGGCTATCGATTCGGACATCTTCTGTTCGGGACACTCCTTCGACAGTGAGGGGCGCCTGATTGTTGCTGGGGGATTCTTCGGCCCTGGCGGAATCCCGGCCCGCACCTATCGTTTCGATCCGACGAATTTGCCGATTGAGATTTCCGTCGGTGGTCAGCCTTTTGTACGCTTCGCTCCTTGGTCACGTTTGGATGACATGGCGATCAGGCGCTACTACCCGACCATTCTCCCGCTGATTAGTGAGTCGGTTCCAGCAGGATCGATGGCTTACGGAGGTGGTGGCCAACTCGTAATCGGCGGTCCGACCCTGACATCGGGACTGGATGGAAACGAATTGTGGGAACTGCACCCCTCAAGCACGAGCAGCTGGCTGGGCCCGGTTGCACCGCCCCTTGCGGCAATGCACCCAAACCATCTTGAGAACTACAGTTCATCCTCGATTGAGCGCTACTCGCTCCACCCACCAACGAACCCTCCGACAGCGCTATTGGATTCGTATCCACGCGCGTTTCAGTTACAATCAGCAGGGCTGGGGATAGCACGTGGGCAGATCGTAATCGCAGGAGATATCGATGCCGTGCCGGGATCGCCGGCATTGGGTCAGACGTTGAATGGAGATGCATGGGTTATCGTGCCCCGGTACGCAGGTGGACCGCCAGGTTGGCAATTCTGGCGCTACCCTGACTCGAGTCAAAACCGTCAATATGGAACAGCGGTTAGAATCGACCAACTACCGCTCGTGGGCACTCCGCGCAGAAACAGGGTTCTCGTGTTCGGTGGTGCTGGAACAGGGGGCGCGCTGAATACGGTGCAAGAATTGACCGCGGGCTCGGATCCGATATCCCGTACGCCGGCTAGTGCTTGGAACAGTGGCAAGGCTCCGATGCAATATGGGCGGTACTGGCCCAATGCGGTCCTGCTCCCGACGGGGAAAGTACTGCTTGTCGGGGGCCGCCAAACTCCTGGTCAGTCTGCATTCATCCCGGAACTGTACGATCCAGGGGACCTGCCCCAAGACAGTGGTTTCAGTATTCCACTTGTTCAAGCTAACCCCGTTCAGGGTTTCGGGCTGCCTACACCCAGGCACTATCACTCGTTTGCACTCCTCCTTCAGGATGGCCGTGTGCTTGTCGCTGGTGGCGAACGGCCGCAGAGTCCGCCGGTGCCAAGCGAGTATTCGGCGGAAATGTATGTTCCTGCGTATCTGTACCAGCCATTCCGACCCTTGATCCAGGCTTGGCCTACGACCCCAATTGGCTTCGGGCCGGCAACCTTCCAGGTTACCGCAAAGCCAATGCTGGGCACGATCGACCGGGTCGTCATCATGCGTCCAGGATCTGTGACACACCATTTCGATAGCGATCAACGTTATATCGAACTTGCGTTTACGCCCCAGCAGTCTCCGCCAGTTCCCGGCCAGAAGACGATTCTGACGGCGACAGCACCGGACCCAGACCTTGCTCCTCCGGGCCACTACATGCTGTTCGTGATTGAGGCGGACCCGGGCAACCCGCAGAATCGCGTTCCCTCCGTCGCGCAGTTCGTCGAGTTCCAATAGGCGTGATCTGCACACACCATCGAATGTACAGGTCTGTTGTGCTCACCAGTGCGCTAGCAACTGGGCTCGCTGTTGCTCAGGCTGTAATTGACTAAGGTGGTTCGAATCCGTAATTCTCTTGCAGGCGCTCTGGGGCTGATAGTATGGCAAGCCGCCTCGGCCCAGTCCCTCCGCCCGCCGGCCACGCCGCTCGTCGTGCACGACCCGTACTTCTCGATCTGGTCGCGCGCCGACAAGGCCTACGAAGCGGACACGACGCACTGGACGGGCAGGCGGCAAGCCTTGGGCTGTCTCGTGCGCGTCGACGGCGTCACGCGGCGCATCCTCGGGACCGAGCCCGCCGACGTGCCGCCGCTCGAGCAGAAGGGCCGCACGGTCACGCCGACGCGGACCGTCTACACGTTCGCCGACGAGCACGTCCTGATCGCGCTCCAATTCTGCACGCCCGTCGTGCCCGCGGATCTCGACGTGTTCGCGCGGCCGGTGACCTACGTGAGCTTCTCGGTGCGCTCTTTCGACAGCGCACCGCACCACGTCGAGGTGCAGTTCGAGGCGCTCGCCGAGATCGCGGTGAACGAGCCCACCCAGGTCGTCACGTGGGAGCGGGCGACGGCGCCGGGCCTCGTCGCGCTCCGCGCGGGCTCCTTCGAGCAGCCGGTGCTCGCGAAGCGCGGCGACGACCTGCGCATCGACTGGGGCCGCCTCTACCTCGCCGCACGCGAGGACGACGTCGTCGCGGCGGCCTGCTGTTCCGCGGAGAAGGCGCGCGCTTCCTTCGTGAAGCGTGAAGCGCTGCCGCCGGACGAAACTCCCGCGCGGCGTGCGGCGAACGACGGCTCGCCGGCGCTCGTGATGCGCCTCGCGATCGACGCGGCG
This sequence comes from Planctomycetota bacterium, assembly GCA_016220035.1. Taxonomy (GTDB): domain Bacteria; phylum Planctomycetota; class UBA1135; order UBA1135; genus JADJNY01. Next base: position 21,785 of record JACRIO010000177.1, read on the forward strand.
GGCCAGAACCCCGCGAAGCGCTCCCTCATGCTCGCCTACGACGACGAGTGGTCGATCCGCTACATGGACGCGGACCTGCGGCCGTTCTGGCGGCGCAAGGGCCTCGACGGGCCGGGACTGATCGGTCTCGCTTCGCGCGAGCAGGACGCCGTCGAGGGCCGCGCGCGTTCGTTCGACACGGAATTCCAGACCGACCTCGCGAAGCTCGGCGGGAACGAATGGGTGCAGCTCTGCGCGCTCGCGTATCGGCAGGCGATGGGCGGGTGCAAGCTCGCGGCCGACGTGCACGGGATGCCGCTCCTGTTCCCGAAGGAGTGCTTCTCGAACGGCTGTGTTTCGACCGTCGACGTCCTCTACCCGATGGCCCCGCTCTTCCTGTGCACGAGCACCGCGCTCGCGCGCGCGATGCTCGTACCCGTGCTCGACTACGCCGCGTCCCCGCGCTGGCGGTTCCCGTTCGCTCCGCACGACCTCGGCACGTATCCGCACGCGACGGGGCAGGTCTACGGCGGCGGCGAGAGCGGCGAAGCGAACCAGATGCCGGTCGAGGAGTCGGCCAACCTGATCCTGCTCGTCGCGGCGCTCGCGGAGGTCGAGGAGCACGCGCGCTTCGCCGAACGGTACTGGCCGCTGCTCGCGCGCTGGGCGCGGTACCTCGAGGAGCACGGGCTCGATCCCGAGGACCAGCTCTGCACCGACGATTTCACGGGCCACCTCGCGCACAACGCGAACCTGTCGTGCAAGGCGATCCTCGCCCTGGGGGCGTGGAGCAAGCTCTGCGCGAAGCGCGGGCTCGCGGAGGAAGCGGTGCGCGTGCGCGGGGTCGCGGACGGCTTCGTGAAGGAGTGGGTGCGGCGCGCGGGCGGAGCGAACGGTGCGCCGACGAAGCTCGCGTTCGATCGCGAGGGGACCTGGAGCCAGAAGTACAACCTGGTGTGGGATCGCGTGCTCGACCTGCGGCTCTTCCCGCCGGAGATCGCGAAGCGCGAGCTCGCCTGGTACCGCGCGCACCAGAACGCCTACGGGCTGCCGCTGGACTCGCGCGCGACCTTCACGAAGATCGACTGGGTGCACTGGTCCGCGTGCCTGACTGGCGATCGCGCGGATTTCGAGGCGCTCGTGAAGCCCATCCACCGCTTTGCGAGCGAGACGCCGGACCGGCTGCCGTTGTGCGACTGGTTCGAGACCCAGGACGCCAAGGCGGTGAACATGATCGCGCGGCCCGTGGTGGGCGGGATTTTCATGCGCCTTCTCTGTGAACCCGCGGACCGGCGTCGATGGGTGGCGATGGGCGCGCACGCGAACGAGGGCTGGGCGCCGATCCCGTTGCGCGAGTGGCGCGCGATCGTGCCCACCTCGGAGGCGGAGGGAGTGCCGTGGCGCGCGACCGAGCAGGAACCCGCCGCGAACTGGATGGAGCCGGGGTTCGATGACTCGGCATGGACGGGGGGCGCGGGCGGTTTCGGCACGGAGGGCACGCCCGGCGCGCGCGTGCGCTCGCCGTGGAGTTCGGGTGCGATCTGGCTGCGGCGCGAGTTCGAGCTCGCGAGCGCGATCGCGGGCGACGTCCAGCTCTCCATCCATCACGACGAGGACGCGGAAGTGTGGATCGACGGCGTGCTCGCGGCGCGCCTCGACGGTTCCACGACCGGCTACGTGCGCGCGCCGATCGCCGAGGGCGCCCGAGCGCGGCTCACACCGGGGAAGCACGTGCTCGCCGTGCACTGCCGGCAGAGCGGCGGGGGACAGTACGTGGACGCGGGGCTCGTCGAGGCCCTGGGGGCCGCGGGAGCCCCGGGATCAGCGGGGACCGCGCCGCGTTGAGCTCGGCGCGCGAGCCGGGCCGACTCAGACGCGCGCGAGGCGGACGCGGCCCTTGCCGAGCAGGCCCTCGATCTCGCGGGCGAAGTCCGAGCTGATCGCGACGCCGAGGTGGTTGCCGGCGCGGACGCGGCGAGTGCGGCCGTCCGCGCCCTCGACCGCGAGGTAGAGCGGGCGCGGGCCCTTGAAGCGCTCGACCGTCGTGCGCAGGTCGCCGAGGAGACCGGCGTCCTGCGGCGTGATCTGGATCACCACGCCGCCGGCGAAGCGTTGGATGGCTTCCTCGACCGTGAAGATCTCGTCCAGCAGGAGCGCCGGCTCCTCCGCGTCCTCCTCGAGCTTCGCGCGCACGACGACGACGTTGCCGTCCTCAATCTTCAGCTTGTTCTCCTCGTAGGTGCGCGGGAAGCACGTCACGCCGACCGAACCGCGCATGTCCTCGAGGCGGAAGCGGCACATCTTCTTGCCGGCGAGCTTGCCCGACTTCACGACGTTCTCGGACTTGGAGAGGATCAGGCCAGCGATCGTGACCTCGGTGCCGCCCGAGACCTCGCCGAGCTCGTTCAAGCGCACGGTCGACAGCAGCGACAGGAGGCCCGCGCGTTCCTCGAGCGGGTGCCCCGAGAGGTAGAAGCCGAGCGTCTCGAACTCCGCCTGCAGCGTGTCCGCGCGCGAATAGGCGCGCGCATCGTCGATGCCGTCGCCGGCCGACTTTCCGCTCGCCACCGGTCCCGCGGGCGCGTCGCCGAAGAGCGAGGACTGTCCCGACTTGCGGTCCGCCGCGGCGCGCGCGCCGTCCGTGAGCGCCGCATCGAGGGCCGCGAGCACGGCGCCGCGATTGTGGCCGCTTCCTGCGAACGCGCCGGCCTTGATCAGCGCCTCCCAGTTCAATCGGCCGACCTCGGAGGGATCGACCTCGGCCGAGAGCGCGTGCAGCGTGAGCTCGGCGCCTTTCTTCAGGAGCTTCGCGCGCGTCGCGACGATCGCGTCGATGGCCCGCTCGCCCGTGCCCTTGATCGCGCCGAAGCCGAAGCGGAGGCCCGCGCCTTCGGGTTCGAACTCCCAGCGCGAACGGGCGATGTCGGGCGCGAGGATCGGGATCGACGCCTTGCGCGCGTCGTCGACGAACTCCTTCACCTTGTCGTGGTCGCCCATTTCGCACGACAGGTTCGCGGCGAGGAAGGCGCTGCGGAAATTGGCCTTCAAGAACGCGGTCTGGTACGTGACGAGCGCGTAGGCGGTCGAGTGCGACTTGTTGAAGCCGTACCCGCCGAACTTGACGATGTTGTCCCACACCTCGCGCGCCGTGCCCTCGGCGCATCCGTTCCGCACCGCGCCGGCGACGAACTGGTCGGCGAACTTGGCCATGATCTCGGGCTTCTTCTTGCCCATGGCCTTGCGCAGGTTGTCGGCTTCGTTCAGCGAGAATCCGCCGAGCGCGTTCGAGATGAGCATCACCTGCTCCTGGTAGACGATGCAGCCGTACGTGTCGCGCAGGATCGGCTCCATCGACTTGTGCGGGTAGGCGATCGGCTCCTGGCCGTGCTTTCGGCGCGTGAACATCTCGACCATGCCCGACTCGAGCGGGCCCGGGCGGTACAGCGCGAGCACGGCGATCAGGTCCTCGAAGCAGTCGGGCTTGAGCCGCGCCAGTAGCTTCTTCATCCCGTCCGATTCGAGCTGGAACACGCCGAGCGTGTCGCCCGCCATGAGCAGTTGGTACGTCCTCGGATCCTTCTCGGGCAGGTGGTCGAGGTCCGGCGGCGTGCCGCCCTGCTTCTCGATGTTGCGCAGCGTCTTCTCGAGGATCGTCAGCGTGCGCAGGCCGAGGTAGTCCATCTTGAGGAGACCGAGCTCCTCGAGCTGCGTCATCGGCCACTGCGTCGTGACGTCGTCGCCGTTCTTCGCGAGCGGGACGTACTCGACGATTGGTCGATCGGCGATGACGACTCCGGCGGCGTGCGTCGAGATGTGGCGCGCGAGGCCCTCGAGCGGGACGGAGAGGCGGAAGAGCTCCGCCAAATCGGGCCGCTCCTTCTGGATCGCGACGAGATCGGGGTCCTTCTCGAGCGCTTCGGCGAGCGACATCGCGTTGGGACCCGCGGGGATCTTCTTCGCGATCTTGTCGACGTCCTTGAGCGGCATGTCGAGCACGCGCGCGACGTCGCGCACCACGGTGCGCGAGGCCATCGTTCCGAACGTGACGATCTGCGCGACGTTTTCCGCCCCGTACCGCCGACGCGTGTAGTCGAGCACCTTTTCGCGCCCGTCCTTGCAGAAGTCGATGTCGATGTCGGGCATCGACACGCGCGCGCTGTTCAGGAAGCGCTCGAAGAGCAGGTCGTAGCGCAGCGGGTCGACTTTCGTGATCCCGAGCAGGTACGCGACGATCGATCCGGCCGCCGAACCGCGCCCCGGGCCCACGGGCACTCCGTTCGCGCGCGACCAGCGGATCAAGTCCCACACGATGAGGAAGTAGGAGACGAAGCCGAGCTCCGCGATCACCTTGCGCTCGTAGTCGACGCGCGCGCGGGCCTTGCCGTCGGGATCGTTCGGGTAGAGGCGCGCGAGGCCTTCCTCCAACAAGCGCGCGAAGAGCTCGTCCGCCGTCTCGCTCGAGTCGGGCTTGAACACCGGGAGGTGGTACTTGCCGAACTCGACGTTCACGTTGGTCTGCTCGACGACGTCCATCGTCCGCTTCACGGCGTCGGGCAGGTCGCGGAACATGTCCGCCATCTCCGCGCGCGTCTTGAAGAAGAGCGTGTCCGTCTCGAACCGGAAGCGCTTCACGTCGCTCTTCTTCGCGCCCGTGTTGATGCAGAGCAGGATGTCCTGCGCCTGGCAGTCCTCCTGCCGCAGGTAGTGGATGTCGTTCGTCGCGACGAGCGGGATCCCGGTGCGCTGGTTCAGGCGCACGAGCGTCTCGTTCACGCGCGACTGGAGATCGAGCCCGTTGCGCTGGAGCTCGAGCCAGAAATGCTCGGGCCCGAAGATGTCGCGCCAGGTGAGCGCGAGCTCCTCCGCCTCCTTCTCCTTGCCGGAGAGGGCCAGCTGCGAGAGCTCGCTCGCGAGGCAGCCCGAGAGGCAATTGATGCCCTTCGCGTGCTTCGCGAGCACCTCGCGGTCGATGCGGGGGCGGAAATGCAGCCCCTCGAGGTACGCGATCGAGGCGAGCTTGATCAGATTGCGATACCCCTCGTCGTCGCGCGCGAGCAGCGTGAGGTGGTGGTAGCCGTTGCCCTTGGCCTTCGAGTGCGGCTCGAAGCGCGAACGCCGCGCGATGTAGACCTCGCACCCGACGACCGGTGTGATTCCGGCCTTCTTCGCGGACTGGTAGAGCTCGATCGCGCCGAACATGTTGCCGTGGTCGGTGAGCGCGAGCGCTCTCTGTCCGTCCTTCACGCACGCGTCGACGAGGCTGCCGATGCGATTCGCGCCGTCGAGCAGGCTGTACTCGGAGTGGACGTGGAGGTGGGCGAAGTCGGGGTGGCTCATGCGCGTGAAGTGTGCAACGCGGCGGATTCTAGCGGGCACGCCGCGGGCAACGCGCCGGCGATCCGTTTCCTCGCGACGCGCACGACCGAGGTCGACGCCGCTCCGCGAACGAGTCGGAGCCGAGAGGGGCCTTGCGGGACGATCGGAAGGCGCGGAGCATGAACCGTGGGACGAAGCGTGCCTCGACGACGACCTCAACCACGGAGCGTGGGCTTTGCTGTTCGGACTTCTCCTCGCCTTCCAACTCACGAGCACGCCTGTCTGGTCGGTCGAATCGAACCAGTCCGGCTGCGGTCTGGGAGCCCGGCTCGGTCGCGCGGGCGACTTCGACGCCGATGGCTTCAGCGACGTCGTGCTCGGTCTTTCCGGTTGCAGCCAGGGTGAGGCGCTCGAGGGCCTCGTGTGGGTCTTCCGCGGGTCCGCCGGCGGACTCGGACCCGTCCCGAGCTGGACGGGGGAGCGCAACCAGGCCCAGGCGCAGTTCGGATCCAGTGCCGCCTCGGCCGGCGACGTCAACGGCGACGGCTTCGACGACCTGATCGTCGGAGCGCCCTTCTACACCTCGGCGGGAGCGCAGACGGGAGCCGCCTTCCTGTACCTCGGCTCCGCCGCGGGTCTCGGGGCGACGCCGGCCGCGGCGCTGCTCGGCGGCACCGCCAACGGACGCTTTGGTTCGAGCGTCGCGAGCGCCGGCGACGTCGACGGCGACGGCTTCGACGACGTGATCGTCGGCGCGCCGATCGAGAGCGGCTTCGGCACGCCGAGCTCCGGACGCGCGCACCTCTACCGTGGCGGGCCGAGCGGCCTCGCGAGCCTTCCGAGCTGGAGCGTCAACGGACCGAGCACGCTCTCGTTCTTCGGTCTCACCGTCGCGGGCGTCGGCGACGTGAACGGCGACGGTTTCGCGGACGCCGCGGTGGCGGCGCAGTCCCACGGCGTGGCGGGCAATCCGCGCGGACGCGTGCACGTCTATCACGGCTCCGCCGCGGGGCTCGTCACGACGCCGGCGTGGCACCGCGAGTGCACGCAGACCGGCTTCGCGCAGTTCGGGGCGGGTCTCGCGGGCGCGGGCGACGTCGATGGCGATGGATACGACGACGTGGTCGTCGGCGGCCTGCGCGCGACGATCCGGTACTTCGAAGAAGGCTCGGCACTCCTGTTCCGCGGCGGACTGACGGGACTCGAGCTCGCGCCCGCTTGGTCCATCGTCGGCGGACAGGACGGGGCGGAGCTCGGCGCGTCGGTCGCCGGCGCAGGGGACGTGAACGGCGACGGCTTCGCCGACGTGATCGTCGGCGCGGCCGCGCACGATGGACTCGCGCAGGACACGGGCGAGGCCGTGTTGTTCCTCGGGTCCGCGCACGGTCTTTCGCCGCTCGCGAGCACCCGCGCGCGCGGCAGCCTCGCGTCGGAGCGGCTCGGCACGTCGGTGGGCGGCGCGGGCGACGTGGACGGCGACGGGCACGCCGACGTGCTCGTGGTCGGATCGAGCTACGACGCCGGACAGTCCTTGGAGGGGAAGGCGTTCCTCTACCGCGGCGCGGCCCTCGCGGACTGCAACGGCAACGGCCTCGACGACGCCGCGGACATCGCGAGCGCATCGAGTCTCGATGCCGATCTCGACGGCGTCCCGGACGAATGCCAGAACGCGGGCACGAGCTTCTGCTTCGGAGACGGCGAGTTCAGCGCCTGCCCGTGCGGCAATCCGGGCTGGGTGGGACGCGGATGCCAGAACTCGCTCGTGATGGGCGGCGCGCGCCTGTGGGCGACCGGAACGGCGAGCGCTTCGAGCGACAGCGTCGTGCTCCGCGCGCACGGCATGACGGGCAACGACTGCGTTTTCTTCGCGGGGACGGCACAGGTTTCGAGCGCGATCGTCGACGACGGCCTGGGTTGCGTCGGCGGCTCGATCGTGCGCTTCGGTGCGCGGCCCATCGTCGCGCTCACGAGCGCGTACCCATCCCTGCCCGGCGATCCCCCCGTCGCGCAACGACTCGCGCTCCCGCCGCCGGGCGGAGTGCGCTACCTCCAGTGCTTCTACCGCAACGCGCTCGTGTCGTACTGCACGCCGGCGCTGTCGAACCGCACGAACGGGCTCGTGCTCGTCTACGGTCCCTGAGCTCGCGCGGCGCGGCTGGACTACCGCAGCAGCGTCACGAGCACCGCCTTCTGCGAGTGCAGGCGGTTCTCGGCTTGGTCGTACACGAGGCTGCGCGGGCCGTCGAGCACCTCGTCGGTGACCTCGACGTTGCGGCGCACGGGCATCGCGTGCATGAGCACTGCGTTCTTGCCGCGCTTCATCATCGCCTCGTCGAGGGTCCAACCCGTCGCGCGCGCGCGGCGGCTCGCGGCGAGCGTCGCGTTGCCGTAGTCCTCGAGCGACTGCCACGAGCGCGCGTACACGACGTGCGCGCCGTTCACGGCCTCCGCGGCCGTCATCCCGACGTCGAGCGTCGTCTGCTTCGCCTCCGCGATGCGACCCGCCTCGCCGAGCACCTGGTCGTCGAGGTCGTACCCGCTCGGATGCGCGACGCGCACCTTCATGCCGACGCGCAGCGCGGCGAGGAGCAACGAGTTCGTCACCGCCGGCGTCGCTGCGGTGGGGGAGTTCGTCCACGTGATCGCGAGCTCCTTCCCGGCGAGGTCGCCGAGCCGCTCGCGCATCGTCATCAGGTCGGCGAGCGCCTGCAGCGGGTGCCACAGATCGCTCTCCATGTTGATCACCGGCACGCGCGCGTGCGCGGCCCACGACTTGATCACCGTGTCGCGCCGGTCGTTGGCCCACGACTGCCCCACGAGCGCCGGCCGGATCGCGAGCGCGTTCACGTAGCGCGAGAGCACGAGCGCCGCGTCCTTCACGTGCTCGGGCGCCTTGCCGTCCATGCGCGCGCCCTCCTGCGATTCGAGCTCCCAGAAATCCGACTGCGCCGTGAGGTGGCTCACCTGTCCGCCGAGCTGGTGCATCGCCGCCTCGAACGACGTGCGCGTGCGCAGACTGCCGCGGAAGAAGAGCAGGCCGACGCTCTTGCCCTCGAGCCGGAACGCACCCGCGCGCTTCTTGATGCGGAGCGAGAGGTCGAGCAGGTCCTCGAGCTCGCGGTCGTTCAGGTCCTGGAGGCTGACGAGGTGCTGGATCGGAGCGCGTTCGGCCATGCGCTCAGCCTATCGGTCGAGGGCTCGTTTCCAAGCGCGGCGCGTGGGGGGGTGAACCGCGGCGGTCCCTTCCTTGACAGCCCTCCGGGGCGTGGCTACAACCTTCGCCCCGCGCACCCATAGCTCAATTGGATAGAGCATCTGACTACGGATCAGAAGGGTAGTGGTTCGACTCCACTTGGGTGTACCAGCACACTCCGCGGCCTGCCGGCGATCCTCGCCGGCGAGCCGCGGAACCCGGCGCGCCGCGCGCCTCGATCTCTCGCTCCACGACTCCCTCCGAGCGCCTTGGAAACCCGTCCGACCGAGACCCCGGCCGCGCCCGACGCCCCGGACAGCGACCGGCTCTTCATGGAGCTCGCGCTCTCCGAAGCGCGCGCGGCGGAGGCGGAGGACGAGGTGCCCATCGGCGCGGTGGTCGTGCTCGAGGGTCGGGTCGTCGCGCGTGCTCACAACCTGACCCGGACGCGGCGCGACCCCACCGCGCATGCCGAACTCCTGGCGCTCTCGCACGCTGCGCAGTCCTTGCGCGCGCTGCGGCTGCCCGGTGCGGCGGTCTTCACGACCGTCGAGCCGTGCTTCATGTGCGCCGGAGCGCTCGTCCACGCGCGCGTCGCTCGCGTCGTGTGGGCGGTGCGCGACCCGAAGTTCGGCGGCTGCCAGTCGCTGGGGGAGGTGCTCCAGCACCCCCGCGCGAACCACCGCGTCGAATTCACGGAGGGCGTGTGCGCCGACGAGGCGCGCGCGCTCTTGCAGGCGTTCTTTCGCAACAAGCGCGACGGATCCCGCGACGACGTCGCGGACGAGGGTGCGTGAGCTCCGGCTCCGCGCTCGAGTCCGCCCGTCCGCGACCGACGAAACAAGTGGAGAGGTGACAGAGCGGCTGAACGTGCTGGTTTCGAAAACCAGTGTGTCCGCAAGGGCACCGGGGGTTCAAATCCCCCCCTCTCCGCCACCTTCTCCGCGCCGAGCGCCGCTCGACGCGCTCCGCTCGCGCGCGTGAAGGAAACCACGAACCTGGAGAGGTGTCTGAGCGGCTTAAGGTACACGCTTGGAAAGCGTGTGTGCTGGAAACGGCACCGGGGGTTCAAATCCCCCCCTCTCCGCCAGCCCCCCGATGGACCGAGCGCGCGGTCCCCCTGACAACTCGAGAGCCTCCGCAGTGGGTCCGGTCCCATGCAATGGGACGAGTTCGAACCGGGTCAGGCCGGGAACGGAGCAGCCCTAAGAGCCACGACCAGGTGCGCGGTGCCCGGACCCACTCGGGGGCTTTCGACGTTCTCGCCGCGCGCCTTTGCGATGCGGGCGCGGTGATCGGCACCGCTCGTGTTTTTCGCGCTGGTGGGAGGGGGAGTGGGGACGGCGGATGCAATTGCCGGAACCACGAGAACGGCCCGATGGGAGCCGAGGCCACATGCGGGTGCTCCGCATCCCGAACCCCGGGCAGTCTTCGGCCGGAGGACCGGCCGAAGACTGCCCGGGGTCTTGTTTCCTCTCAGCGACGAGCGGGGGCGTGCGGGGCGAGCATTTTCGAGGGTGGTCGCTCAGCGACGCTTGCCGAGTGCGGCGTTGGGGGGATCGAGCGGTTGATTCAGCTTCTCTGCCCCTCGTCGCGAAGCGCGCAAGCCTCCACAACCGTAGCTCGTCGCCCGATGCTGAGAGGGAAGTCGAACTTCGGGGAGCCCGCGGGCGGTCCTCCGCCCGCGGGCGATCCGAAGTCCGGGATGCGGAGCACCCGCATGTGGCCTCGGCTCCCATCGGGCCGTTCTCGTGGTTCCGGCAATTGCGTCCGCCGTCCCCAATCCACACCCCACCCCGCCGCTAGACTACCCCACCGATGTCCTACCTCGTCCTCGCCCGCAAGTACCGGCCGCGCACGTTCGCCGACATGGTCGGGCAGGAGGTGGCCGCGAACACGCTCCGCGGCGCGATCACGGAGGGCCGCGTCGCGCACGCTTACCTCTTCCACGGACCGCGCGGCACGGGCAAGACGACCTCCGCGCGCATCTTCGCCAAGGCGCTCAATTGCGAGCGTGGACCGACCCCGGAGCCGTGCGGCGAGTGCGAGCGCTGCCAGGCGGCGGACGCGAACGCGGAAGCGGACCTGATCGAGCTCGACGCCGCGAGCAACCGCGGCATCGACGCGATGCGCGACCTCCTCAGCCAGGTGAGCTACGCGCCGATGCGCGCGCGGTTCAAGGTCTACATCCTCGACGAAGCGCACATGCTCACGAAGGAGGCGTCGAACGCGCTCCTCAAGACGCTCGAGGAGCCGCCGCCGCACGTCAAGTTCTTCCTCGCGACGACGGAGCCCGAGAAGCTGCTCACGACGATCCGCTCGCGCTGCCAGATCGTGCAGCTCGCGCCGCTCGCCGAGAAACAGATCGCCGAGCGCCTCGAGTGGGTCTTCGCGCGCGAGCAGATCCAAGCCGAACCCGGCGTCGCGACGGAGCTCGCGCGGCGCGCGCGCGGCGGCCTGCGCGATGCCTTGTCGAGCGCGGACCAGCTCCTCTCCCTCGCGGGCTCGAAGCCGAAGCTCGCCGACCTCGAGCGGCTCGCGGGCGCGGGCGGGGCGGACGAGTTGGAGGCGCTCTGCGCGGCGATCGAGGCGCACGACGGCGCCGCGGTGCTGTACGCGCTGCCGCTCCTGCGCGGCGGCGAGATCGAGCTCTGCGGCGGCCTGCTCGAGCACGTGCGCTCGATGGTCGTGCTCGGTCTGTGCGGAGAGGATGCGCCCCTCGTCGAGGCGGACGCCGCGCTGCGCGCGAAGCTCGTGGAGCGCGCGCGCCGCGTCGGCGCGGAGCGGTTGCAGACGTGGCTCGAGGAGCTGCTCGCCGCGCGCGAGCGCATGCGCCTCGTCCCCGCGCACGCGCGCGTCGGGCTCGAGAGCGCGCACTTGGCGCTCGCGCGGCCGGAGACGACGTGGCCGATCGCGGAGTTCACCGAGCGATTGCAGGCGCTGGAGGAGCGGCTCGCGCGCGGGCAGGCGATGGGGGCAAGTCCCGCGTCCATGACCTCGCCCTCCGCGGGCTTCGCTGCTCCCAACAAGGTCGCGGAACCGACGGCCGCACCGGCCCGCGCGCCTTCCGTCCAGTCTCCACCCCCGTCCGCCGGCAATTCGATCGTCGGCGATGCAGGTGGGACGTCGACGCGCGCGAGTCCAGCGCCGACCATGCCCGTGTCCGAGCGCAGTTCGCGACCGATCGAGCCCACCGAGGCCTGGAAGCAGACGCTCGCCGAGCTCGCGAGCGCCGCAGCGTCGCTCGCCGACGTGTTGCGCTCGCGCGGGCGGC
>JACRIO010000174.1 GCA_016220035.1 Planctomycetota bacterium
GCGGCGCATTGCTCGCGACCCGCGGCGGGAGCTCCGGCGCGTCCGCGTTCGTGCTCGTGTTCGCCGTCGCCGCGGGCCTGCGACTCCTCGCCTACCTCCTCGTCGTGCGCGCCGAGCGCTGAAACGCGCGTCCGGGGGACCGGAAACGGCTTCCCTTCAAGAGGGCGGCCTCGCGAGGCCGATGCAGCTCCGTCCTGGATCGGGAGGTCGCGTGAAGAACTTCATCGTGTTCGTGCTGTTCGTGCTCGCGCTCGTCGCGGGATTCACCTGGTACCTCACCGACGTGCCGGGCACGAAGACCGTGGGCGCGCTCCCCGCGCTCGACAGCGAGGAAGAGGACCTGAAGGGCGAGCTCCAGCAGCACGTGGTCGGTCTCGCGCGTGACATCGGAGCGCGCTCGAACAGCGATCCGTCGCGCATCGCGAGCGCCATCGGCCATGTCGAGGACGCGCTGCGCCGCACGGGACTGCAGATCACCCGCGAACCCATCCAGGCCGCCGGCAAGAGCGGCATGAACTTGATCGCCGACTTGCGCGGTTCGTCCAAGCCGAACGAGATCGTGCTCGTCGGCGCGCACCTCGATTCGCCGCGCGGCTCGCCCGGCGCCGATTGCGACGCGTCGGGCGTGGCGGTCGCGATCGAGCTCGCGCAGCGGCTCTCCTCCGCGTCGAGCGAGCGCACGCTGCGCTTTGCGTTCTTCTCGCTCTCCGAGGCGCCGTTCGCGGGGACCGACGGCCAAGGCGCCTTCCAGCACGCGAAGAAGTGCGCGGAGAAACAGGAGAAGATCGTCGCGGCGTTGATGCTGGAGGGGCTCGGTTCCTTCTCGGACCAACCGGGGAGCCAGTCCGCGCCCTTCCCGTTCTCCTTCTCGTTCCCGGACAAGGGCGACTTCGTCGCGTTCGTGAGCGACGTGTACTCGCGCGACCTCCTGCGCCGGTCGATCGCGGAGTTCCGCGTCCGAGCGCGCATGCCGTCCGAAGGCTGCGCGGTCCCGGGCGTCTACCCGGGCTTCAGCGGCACGGACGCCGCGGCGTTTTCGCGCGGAGGGTTCCCGGCGGTGCTCGTGACGGACACGGGCTCGCTGCGCTACTCCGAATACGGCAAGCCGTCGGACACGCACGACCGCCTCGACTACGCGCGCATGGCGCGCGTCGCCGCGGGCCTGCAATCGCTCGTGGCCTCGCTCGCGAGCGGCCGCGCCGCAGCGCCCTGAACGAGGACGGCGGCGCATCGCCGCGCCGCGAGTGCACATGCGCGCGGCGCGTGCTCTAATCCCGGCCCGCCGACGCGCGCCATGGCCGAACCGACCGAGCCTTCGATCGAGAGCTCCCCTGCGCCCGTCGCGGCGCCGGCGCTCCTCGTGCAGCGCCTCACGAAGAGCTACGAAGGCGCGCTCGCCGTGCAGGACCTCTCCTTCCAGGTCGCACGCGGCGAAATCCTCGGCGTGGTCGGGCCGAACGGCGCGGGGAAGACGACGACGCTCCGTTCCGTGACGGGCATCCTGCCCCTGCAGCAGGGCGTCGTGCGGATCGACGGAATCGACCTCGTCCAGGACGAAGCGCGGGCGAAACACGCGCTCGCCTGGATTCCCGACGATCCGCAGCCGTTCGACAGCCTCACGGTGATCGAGCACCTCGAGTTCACCGCCGCGCTCTACGGCGTGAAGGACTGGAAGGCACTCGCGGGCGATCTGCTCGCGCGCTTCGAGCTCACGGAGAAACGCCAGGCGCTCGGCGGCGAGCTCTCGCGCGGCATGCGCCAGAAGCTCGCGTTCTGCTGCGCGTGGCTGCACCAGCCCGCCGTCGTGCTGATGGACGAGCCGCTCACCGGCCTCGATCCGCGCGGCATCCGCTCGGCGAAGGAGGCGATCCGCGCGCTCGCGCGCTCCGGCACCGCGGTCGTCCTGTCGTCGCACCTGCTCGAACTGATCGAGGAGCTCGCGGGCCGCATCCTGATCCTCGATCGCGGTCGGAAGGTGTTCGAGGGGACGTTGGCGGAGGCGCGCGCGACCCTCGGCGCGGGCGGGGACCAGAGCCTCGAGGAGCTCTTCCTCTCCGTGACGTCCGAGCCGAATGTCGGCGGACCGCGCTGATAGCGTGATGTTCGGCCACCCCGCGTTCCGGAAGTTGCTGGCCCTGAAGTTCAAGGGCGGAGTGCGCGCGCAGTTCCAGAAGCTACGCCGGCCCCTGAACTGGGTGTACATGCTCGTCGGCGTGGCCGTGTTCGTGTTCTGGTACCTGTCGATCTTCCTCGTCAGCCTCGCGCAGCGCGGAGCCGTCACCCGCGACCCCGAGACGATCGAGTTCGGCGCGCGCGCGATGCTGCTCCTGCTCACCGTGATGACAGTGATCGGCGCGTTCAACCACCGCGGCCTGTACCTGCCGAAGGAGGAGATCGAGCTCGCCTTCAGCGCGCCCGTGCGCCGCACGGACCTCGTGCGCTACCGATTGCTCGTGAACATGCTGCGCTCGGTGCTCGTGGGCATCGTGTTCGGCCTCCTGTCGGCGATGCGCATGCCGCTGGCGTTCGCGGCGTTCTGCGGGACGCTCGTGACGATCTGCACGCTCACCGTGCTCGGCCAGGCGACGGCGATCCTCCTCGGCGGTGCGGAGAACGAGTTCGCGCGGCTCGCGAAAAAGCTCCCGTTGCGCATCGTCGCGACCGTGCTCGCGGTCGTGCTCGCGGGCTCGGTCGGCTTCCTCGTCTTCGGCGACCAGGACTTCGCGCACGAATTGTTCGGCGCGCTGCCCGAGGGCGAGTCGCCACTCCTGCGCCTCGCGCGCCTGCCGGCGGCGCGGTTCGTCCTCGCGCCGTTCACGCCGTGGGTGCGCGCGATCACGGCGCCGGACCTCGCGACGTTCTTTCCCTGGTTCGGCGCGTGCTGCGTGCTGTGGTTCCTCCTGTTCGAGTTCACCGCGCGCATCCCCGTCGACTTCCGCGAGCTCTCCCTCGCCACGTCCGCCGACATCGCGCGCCGCCTGAACCGCGTGCGCCGCGGATGGATGGGCGCGAGCGCCTCGACGGTCGACAAGCGCGCGCTCTCCTGGCGCGTGCCGTGGCTGTTCGGACGCGGGCCGCTCGGCGCGATCGCGTGGCTCAAGCTCGGCCAGATCGTGCGGAAGGCGCGCGGGTCGCTGCTCACGTCGAGCCTGATCGTGCTCCTGGTCACCGTGTTCTTCACGAAGGCGCTCGACGAGCCGACCTTCGAGCACGCCTTCGCGGGCGCCGCGTTGCTCGCGACGGTGGGCACGCTGTACCTGTGCATGGGGCTGCGCTTCGACTTCCGCTCGGACCTCGAGCTCATGTCCTCGATCAAGACGTGGCCGATCGCGGGGTGGCGCGTGTTCCTCGGGACGATCCTGCCCGAGGTCGCGCTCGTGAGCCTGCTCCTCTCGGCCGCGATCCTCGTGCGCGCCGCGATCACCGGCGCCTTCGTCCCGGAGCTCCTGTGCGTGTTCGTCCTGCAGCCGCTCGTGACCTTCACCTGGGTCGCGGTGGACAACGCGGTGTTCCTGTTCTCGCCGTTGCGCTACAGCCCGGGACAGGAGAGCGCGCTTCAGCACATGGGCCGCTCCGTCTACCTCCTGCTCCTGCGCGGGGTCGTGTTCGGCGGCGTCGCCTTCGTCGCCGCCGTCCCGGTCGGGCTCTTCGTGCTGTTCGCGAACGAGGTCCTCGGTTGGGGCCTGCGGGGGATCGTGTGGGTGGCGAGCGCGATCCTCGCGGGCGTCCTGCTCGCCGCCGCGGCGGCGCTCGCGTGGCTCGGCGGGCGGCTCGTGCACCGCTTCGACGTCGCGCGCGACCGCGGGACGTGAACGCGTCGCCACCCGGCGTACGAAATGGGGCGGACGGCCCGTTCGCGGCGGGTGGGATAGGCTTCTCTGATCGGCTCGCGATCGGGAGCACACACATGACGGATCACGGACAGTCCCCGAGGGGTTTCGATCGACGTGGTTTCCTCGCCGCGGGCGGCGCCTTGGGATCGGCGGCGTTCCTGCAGGGGTTGGCCTCGGCGCAGCAGCGCACCGTGCACCGCGCGCCCGCGTCGACGGCGTGGCAGCGCATCGAGCTCGACCTCGTCGCGACGTCGGGCACGGTGCAGATCCGGGCGGGCACGCCGACGAACGTCTACCGCTACACCGGCACGCTCCAGCCGGGGAGCCTCGGGACGCTCGCGAACATCCCCGGATCGCACCTCGGTCCGATCCTGTTCGCGCGCACGGGCGACAAGCTCGTCACGCGCCTCGACAACCAGCTCCCAGAGGACCACATCGTCCACTTCCACGGGCTCGACGTGCCGCCGGCGATGGACGGGCACCCGATGGACCAAGTGCCGCCCGGCGGGACGTTCGAATACCACTTCCGCATCGTGAACCGTGCGGGGACGTACTGGTTCCATCCGCACACGGACATGCTCACGGCGGAGCCGGTGTACGCGGGCAGGGCCGGTCTCCTCATCGTCAGCGACGACGAGGAGCAGGCGGTCCCGCTTCCGCGCGGCGCTTACGACATCCCGCTCGTGATCCAGGACCGCAAGTTCGACGCGAACAACCAGTTCGTCTACACGCCGAACGCGATCGAGGGCTTCCTCGGCGACCGCGTGCTCGTCAACGGGTTCGAGAACTTCACGATCTCCGCCGCGACGCGCGTGTACCGCTTCCGCGTGATCAACGGCTCGCAGTCGCGCATCTACAAGCTCGTGTGGAGCGACGGGACGCCGATCGTCGTGATCGGCAGCGAGGGCGGATTGCTCGGAGCGCCCGTCACGCTGCCCTACCTCATGTTGTCGCCCGGCGAGCGCGTCGAGCTGTGGGCCGACTTCCGCTCGAAGCCGGTGGGCACGCAGATCACGCTGCGGACCCAAGTGTTCCTCGGCGCGGGCGGGACCAACGGACAGACGCCGTTCGACGTCGCGTTCGTGTCGATCGACCGCGCGGAGCCGGAGACGCTCGTGCTGCCTCCCGTGTTGTCCGCCTACACGCCGTTCAATCCGACGTCGGCGGTGAACTACGGCAACCCACGCGTGTTCCCGATCACGATGCTCATGGGCACGGGCTTCGTGCTGAACGGCGCGCTGTTCCAGATGTCCGCGGTCGCGCCGAACGAGATCGTGAAGCGAGGCGACCTGGAGATCATCGAGATCACGAACACCGGCGCGCCGTCGGTCGCGCACCCGATCCACTTCCACGGGCGGCACTTCCAGGTGTTGTCGCGCACGAACGTGAGCGGGAACCCGAGCTACTACGCCGCCGTGAGCGCCGGCTTCGCCGACCACGGATGGAAGGACACGGTGCTCGTGTGGCCGGGCGAGCGCGTTCAGATCCTGATGCGCTACAGCCAGTACACCGGCCTCTTCCTGTACCACTGCCACAACCTCGTGCACGAGGACATGGGGATGATGCGCAACTACCGCATCGACCCGTGAGGTGAATACCGTGCCAGAGCAATTTTTCACCCGATAGGGCGAGCGGGCAGCA
>JACRIO010000178.1 GCA_016220035.1 Planctomycetota bacterium
GGCGCGGGGAACGGGAGCTCGAGCAGGCTTTCGAACAACGGCGCGTCGAGGTCGCGGCCCTGCGCGACGATTTGCGCGCGCTCCAGGAGGTTCTCGAGCTCGCGCACGTTGCCGGGCCAGTCGTAGCGCGCGAGCACCTCGAGCGCGGCGCTCGCGAGCTTCAGGCTGACGTCGCCGAACGGGCGCTTTCGCGCCGCGCGCAGGAGCAGGTGCTCCACGATCGCGGCAAGATCCTCCTTGTGCTCGGCGAGGCGCGGCAGCGCGATCGGGAAGACGTTCAAGCGGTGGTAGAGGTCCGCGCGGAACGTCCCGCCCTTCACCGCCGCCGCGAGGTCCGCGTTCGTGATCGCGAGCACGCGCGCGTCCGCGCGGCGCGGCGCGGCACCGCCGGGCGTCTGCACCGCGCCCGTCTCGAGGAAGCGCAGGAGCTTCGTCTGCGACCCTGGTTCGAGCGCCCCGACCTGGTCGAGCACGAGCGTGCCGCCGTCCGCGGACGCGATACGGCCCTCGCGCTCGGTGGGGTCCTTCCCCGCGCGCCCTCCGGACCCTTCCAGTTCGAACTCGCCCGCGCCGAGGCCCGCGCAGCTCACGACCACGAACGGCCCGTCCTTCCGCGCGCTCCGCCGGTGCACGAGCCACGCGGCGAGCTCCTTCCCCGTGCCGCTCTCGCCCGCGAGCAGCACCGTCGCATCGGTCGCGGCGACCTGCTCGATCGACGCGCGCACGCGCTCCATCGCGGCCGACGCGCCGACGAGCTGGCGGTCCTGGTCGAGCTCCTCCCTGCGCCGCTTCGCGCGCTCCGCCTCCGCGAGCAGCGCGTGGTGCTCCGCCGCGCGCTCGACGACGCGCAGCAGCACGCCCGGGTCGACCGGCTTTTGCAGGAAGTCGTACGCGCCCTCCTTCATCGCCGTCACGGCCTCGGTCAGCGTCCCCACGCCCGTGATCATCACGATCGGGATCGGGATGCCCGCGCGCCGTGCATCACGGAGGAGCGCCATTCCGTCCTTCTTCGGCATGCGCAAGTCGCTGATCACGACCTCCACGTTCTCCGTCGCGAGGAGCCGCGTCGCCTCGTCGACGCTCTTGGCGGCGTGCACGGAGAGCCCGGCATGCCGCAGCACCTCGGCGAGCGACTCGCGCACGAAGGTCTCGTCGTCGACGATCAGCACCGTGGGTTTCGTCTTCATGTTCGCGCGGCCCGCTCCTCGGGCCAGGGTAGCCGCAGGGTGAAGCGCGCGCCCCGCTCCTCCGTCGGCCGGTTCTCCGCGGTGAGCGTTCCGCCGTGCGCGCGCGCGATGCCGTACGCGATCGAGAGGCCGAGTCCCGTGCCGCCGCTCGTCGTGAAGAACGGATCGAAGAGCTGGTCCAAGTGCTCCTCCGCGATGCCGGGCCCGGCGTCCTCGACGACGAACGCGAGCTCGCGCTCCCCGCTCGCTCGATTCGTCTCCGCGCGCGCCGTGAGCGTCACGCGCGGCGCGGCGAGTCCCTGTTGCGCCTGCGCCGCATTGAGCAACAGGTTGAACACGAGCTGCTCGAGCCTCCCCGCGTCGCCGACGATCACGAGCGGGCGATCGAGCCCCTCGCGCACGACGGTCGTCGCCTGGAACTTCTCGGTGAAGCGCACGAGCTCGAGCGCGCGCGTCACGACGCCCGCGAGGTCGGCCGTCCCCGCGCCCTCCCTCGGCCGCGCGAAGCGCAGGAGGTTCTTCACGATGTCGCCGATGCGTTCGAGGCCGTGGCGCACGAGGTCGAGGTAGCGCCTCTTGTCCGCGGGGGCGAGGTCCTCGCGCTCGAGCAGCGCGACGTAGTTCCCGATGCCCTCGAGCGGGTTGTTGATCTCGTGCGCGACGCCCGCGGTCAAGAGGCCGATCGAGGAGAGCCGTTCGTGCACCGCGAGCTGGCGCTCCATCTCCTTCTCGCGCGTCACGTCGCGCAGCGCGATCTGCACGACGCGGCCGTCGCCGAGGTCGATGCCCGCGAGGCGCGCCTCGACGACGAGCGTGCGTCCGGAGGCACCGCGCAGGTGGAGTCCGGAAAGCGACTGCGGCGCGGAGAGGTTTTCCGCCGCGGCCTGGATCGCGGCAGCGAAGCGCGCCGAATCGGCGGCGAGCACGAGCTCCGCGATGCGCGTCGCGGGCTCTTGGACAGCGCTCGCGAGCGCCAGCGGTTCGAGGTCCACCTCCTCGCGCGCCCCCGGCAGCCGCGCACCGCCCTCGAGCGCCTCGCGCGCGCTGCGATTGCACTCGCGCACGGCGCCGCTCGCCGGCTCGACGACGAGCAGCATGTCCGCGGCGCCCTCGAGCAGCGCGCGGTACTTGTCCGACGCGCGCCGGATGCGCGCGAGCCAGTCCTGCGTCTCCCTCCAGCGCGCCTTCGCGATCGTCAGTCGGTGCCAGAACACGCCGAGGAACCCGACCGTCGCGACGCCCCATGTGCACACGATGAGGACGCCGCCGGTCGCGCGCGGCGCGTCCATCGCGACCAGGAGGCCGATCCCGAGCGCCGTGAACGCCGTCGCGAGCGCGAAGAAGAACGCGAGGAGGCGCACGTGTCCGCGGCGTTGCACGCGTGCTTCGTAGCGGACGGCGGAGCGCTTGTCCAAGCCCCGCGGCGCGCGGGAC
>JACRIO010000179.1 GCA_016220035.1 Planctomycetota bacterium
CGCGCCCGACGCCGCGCCGCGTGCGGCGGCCGTGATGTGCCATCCGCACCCGCTCTTCGGCGGCACGATGCGCACGAACGCGCTCTTCCGCGCCGCGCGCGGGCTGCAGCACGCAGGAATCGCGGTGCTGCGCTTCAATTTCCGCGGCGTCGAGCGGAGCGAGGGCGTGCACCACGGCCAGGGCGGCGAGGTCGACGACCTCGGCGCGGCGCTCGATTGGATGGGGGAGCGCTTTCCCGGGCTCGAGCTCTGGGCCGGCGGCTTCTCGTTCGGCGCGCGCACGTCGGCGGAGCGCGCGACGAAGGACCCGCGCATCGCAAAGGTGGTGCTCGTCGCCGTGCCCGTGCTGCGCTTCGACTGCGGGTTCCTGCGCGAGCTCCACCGGCCCGGCCTCGTCTTGATGGCGGGCAACGACGAGTTCGGGAACCTGGCGCAGCTCCGCGAGCGCTACCCCGAGCTCGACCCGCGCATCGAACTGGACGAGATCCCGAACGTCGGACACTTCTTCGAAGGCCAGACCCAAGCGGTCGCCGCGCGCGTCCAACACTGGGCCGAGCGGCAGTTGGAGACCCGTGCATGACCCCGAACGACCCGAAGGCGAAGCCCGTCGACCCGAGCGGCGACGTCGCGTTCCCGGCGCACAAGATGCCGTCCATCCGGCAGGTGATGATGCCGCGCGACACGAACGCCGTGGGGACGATCTTCGGCGGCGTGATCCTCTCCCAGATCGACTTGGCGGCCGCGATCGAGGCGCACAAGACGCACCCCGCGCGCATCGTGACCGTCGCGATGGACAAGGTCGTGTTCAAGGCGCCGGTCTTCGTCGGCGACGCGGTGTCGTTCTACACGGAGACGACGCGCGTCGGACGCACGTCGATCACGGTGCACGTCTCGGTGTGGGCGCAGCGGCGCTTCGGCGCGGGCGAGTTCGTCCACGTCACGGAGGCGGACGTCACGATGGTCGCGGTCGACGACCAGATGCAGCCGATGCCGGTGATGCACCCGAGGTAGCTCTGCCGGGCCGGAGATCGATCCGGACCCAGCGCCGTGCTCGGCGCGGGTTCAGAGCTTCTCGCGCGTCCCGTCGGGGAGCAGGCGGTGCCACGCGCCCTTCTCGAACAGCGCCGCCTGGCTGGTCCCGCTCGCGTGGTGCACGTCGACGGTCAGCATGCGGTCGCCGAGCGCGAAGCCGACGCGCGGCACGATCGTGTGGCCGACCACGACGCGCTTCGCGCCGAACGCGGCGAGCACGGTGTCCATCTCCGCCGCCCTCGACGGGACGGCGGCGACCGCGCCGGCGCAGAGGGTGATCGCGCCGAGGAGTCGGGCTGCGATTCGGGCCTTCACGATGAACTCCCCCGCGCCGCGAGACGCTTGTTCGCTTCGACCACGAGCCGCCGCGCGTCCTCGAAGCTGAGGCGCGCGAGGGCCGGCTCGAACGCCAGCCACTCGACG
Source organism: Planctomycetota bacterium (assembly GCA_016220035.1). Classification (GTDB taxonomy): domain Bacteria; phylum Planctomycetota; class UBA1135; order UBA1135; genus JADJNY01. Next base: position 1,456 of record JACRIO010000179.1, read on the forward strand.
CTTCGCCCTTCGTCCGCGGGGCCCTCGCTGGTGCGTTCGAGCAGGAACCAACGGACGCGCTGCGTCGCGCTCGGGAGCGCGAGCTCGGTGTCGAAGAGCGGCTCTTCGAGGCGCGCGCGCACGCCGCTCTCCTCGCGAACCTCGCGCACCGCGGTCGCTTCGGGCGTCTCGCCTGGGTCGATGTGGCCCTTGGGAAGCACCCAGTGCGCCGGGTTCTTGCTCGACGTGACCAGCAGGAACTCGCGCACGCCGTCGCACGTCCGGTGGACGACGCCGCCGGCGTGCGTGAGCGTGCTCGTCGCGTCGGCGGGGAGGTGCGTCATGCCCGCCTCACCCGAGCAGCCGCAGCGCCTGCTCGTGCGGATCGCCGCTGCGCGTCAAGGCACCGAACACCTGCTCCAGCGTCCCGTCGCGTCCCGCCTGCGCGCGCAGCTCGGGCAGCGTGCCGAGCGCGACGAGCTTCCCGCCGTCGAGCACCGCGAGGCGGTCGCACACGCGCTCGGCGACGTCGAGCAGGTGCGACGTGTAGAGCACGGACCCGCCGCGGTCGGCCCAGGTGCGCAGGACGTCCTTGAACACGGCCGTCGTCGGCGCGTCGAGGCCGTTGAGCGGCTCGTCGAGGATCAGGAGCGGTGGCCGCGGCAGGATCGCACATGCGAGCGCCGTCTTCTGCCGCATGCCGCGCGAGAACGTGCCGACCGGATCGTCGATGCGCGGGCCGAGCTCCAGCGCGTCGAGCAGGCGTCGTGCCTCGCTCACGATGCGCGCCTCGTCGACGCCGTGGAGCCGGCCGACGAGCTCGAGGTGCTGCCGCGGCGAGAGGTTCGCATAGAGCGGCGCCCCGTCGGGGACGAACGCGAACCGTCGGCGCGCCTCGATCGGGTTCGAGCGCACGTCGATGCCGTCGATTACGACGGCGCCCGCCGTCGGAGCGAGCAGGCCGCACAGGATGCGCAGCGTCGTCGTCTTGCCCGCGCCGTTGGGCCCGAGCAGGCCGAGCACCTCGCCGCGCCGGATCGAGAGATCGAGGTCCTGGACCACGGCGCGTTCGCCGAAGCGGTGGGTGACGCGCCGGAGCTCGACGAGGTCCATGGACGCGGCAGCGTAGCCGCGCGAGCGCGTGGGATCAGCTCAGGACCGTCTCGCCGCTGAAGACCTGCGGCGTGAGGCCGGTCTTCTCGGTCACTTCTTCGATGATCTCGTTGAGGCGCGACTTCGGCAGCGGCTTCAACTTCTTCGACTTCGCGTCGGCGGTGAGGATGTGCACGCCGCGCGGCTTGAGCTCGGCGACCTTCTTCACCCACGCCTTGACCTCGGCCTCGCCCGTGTTTTCGATGTCGCCGCGCACGAAGCGCGCCTGGAAGACCAGGTTCTCGAGGTGCCCCAGGTGGGCGCACAGGTTGGCGAAGTCCGCGCTCTTCTTGCCGGTGGCGGCGGCGAAGGTCTTCGCCGTGCCCCACTCGAAGCGCACGACCGCGGCGTCGTAGATGCTCATCGCGTGGCGCACGTCCGGCGCTTCGATGCGCGATGCGTCGGTCGCGAGGGTGAGCTTGGCCTTGGCGAACCACTTGTTCCGCAGGTCCCTCAAGTTCCCGGTGATTTCCCGGAACTCGGGGTGCATCGTCGGGTCGGCCTCGGAGCCCCACACCAGGATGCCGTCGATCTTCTCACCGCTTTTGGCGAGGCGGATGACGTGCCGGGCGGCGGTCGTGATCACGTAGGACGCCCGGGGCATGCACACGTCGCGGCTGACGACCATGCCCGATTCGGCGCAGCCCAGGTCGATCCCGAGCACGAGATTGAACCGCTCGGTTTTGGTCGGGCCCTGGAAGACGGGGCTCTCCAGGACGGTCGGGAGAGCGGGTTTGGGCGGGGTCAACGACGGCTCGGTCATGCTCTCCTCGGCGACTCCAACCCTCGAGGCGGAGTCCCACGAGGATACTCGGCCCGGGCGCATCTTCCTACATCGCACTGGTACGAGGACGCACCGCGGTGGCGAGGAGCAGGAGCGCACCGAGGGTCCGAAGGGGGTGGTCGGCGCAGCAGCGGAGCCAACGCAGGAGGAGCGGTTCCGCGGGGGACACCGGCCATTCGCGAAGCACGATCAGAAGCACGAGGACCGGGCCCAGGCACAAGATGTAGGGCCATACCACGCTCATGGGCCCGATAGGACGCGGTGCTTGGGGTCGGGCTCCCGGCGTGTGGTTCGGCTCGTTTTCGGTGGGCTGCATACCCTCCCGACGTCGCCGACTTCGAACGGTTGCCGTGCAATCCACCCACGACTTTTCGAGCCGCTCCGATGAGTGGGGAAATCGGGGTCTCGGCGCCTTTGTGGCGATTCTCGACACCCCGGGAGCGCGGTCACCGTCGGCCCAGCGCCGGGACGCGGTGGCACTGCGCGAGGAGGGTGTCGAGTGGCCGGAAGACGACCTCCCAGTCGTAGTGCTCCTCGACGAAGCGCCGACCACGCCGCCCGAGCTCCACCGCGTCCGCCGGGTGCTGGAGGAGCTCGATCACCGCCCGAGCGAACCCTTCGGCGTCGTCCCGCACTTGATAGTCGCGCTCGGTGACGCCCTCGACCCCCTGCGTCGCCGAGGTCGTGCCGACGACAGGCAGGCCGAGCGCCATCGCCTCGAGCACCTTGTTCTGGATCCCGCGCGCGATGCGCAGCGGCGCGACCGAGACCTGGGCCTTGCGCAGCCACGTGCGCGTGTCGTCGACGAAGCCGGTCACGTGGACGCCCTCGATCGCGGCGAGCGCCTGCACTTCGGGCGCGGGGTGCGCGCCGACGATCGTGAAGCGCGCGGCGGGGACGGAGCGGCGGACGAGCGGGAGGATCTCCTTCGCGAACCACACGCAGCCGTCGACGTTGGGGTAGTAGTTCATCACGCCCGTGAAGGCGATGTGCCCGGGCTCGGGCGGCGCGTCGGCGGGACGGTAGTAGTCGAGGTCGACGCCGTTGCGCAGCACGAGCGACGGCGCGCCGGGGACGCGCTCCTGGAAGATCTTCTCCTCGAGCGGCGTGCAGAAGACGTTCTGCGTGAAAGCGCGGGCGACGCGCTCCTCGAAGCGGAAGAGCGTCTTCCACTCGCGTCGGTAGACCCAGCTCATCGGGAAGCGCGTGCGCTCGGAGTACTGGCGCCACTTGTCGGAGTCGAGCTCGCCGAAGTGCATCACGCGCGGCTTCGAGGCGTGCTTCTCGAGGAACGCGCCCATCGACGACGAGTAGGCGTAGGCCATGTCGCACGACGGGATCAGGTGGTCGACGGCGGCCTGCAGCTGCTTCGAGCCGTAGACGCCGAGCGTGAGCGGCTTCGACGTAGCGAGGAGCGGGATCGACTTCAGGCGCGCCGATCGATCGTCGTGCTGGAACGCGTGGCAAGCGACGCCCATCGCGGTGAGCGCGCGCGCGGCCTCCAGGTCCTTCGCGTCGTGCGCGAACGCGACGGAGACGACCTCGTGCTCGCGCTTCATGCGCTCGACGAGCCGCCAAGTCGTGATCTTGTCGCCGCGGTTGGGCGGGTAGGGGACGCGCTGGGAGAGGAAGAGGATGCGCACGGCGCGGAAGGTATCGGATCGAGAGCGCGCGGGCATGGAGCGAGCTCCCGCGCGCGGCTCGTGCGCGAGAAAACAGGCCGGGCCGGCCGCATTGAAGCGACCGGCCCGGCCTTCGCCTCCCGGGAGCGGTTCAGGGCGCCCAGACGATGACGACTCCATTCGTCCGGTTGCTCGTGCCGGGCGGGCAGAAGCTCGCGGCGGCGTTGCGATAGAAGCACTGGTAGTAGCGCGTGGCGCCCGTGGGCGGGATCTGGCCGCGCACACTGACGAGCGGATCACCCGCCTGCGGGAAGGAGCTCGTGCCCCCGGCCACGCTCTTCGTGCCCAGACGGATCACGGAGCCCGTGACGCAGCCGAGGCCGTCTCCCACGACGACCGGAGCCATGTCGCTCGTGCCCTGGAAGAACACGCAGGTGGCGCCCGTCATGCTCGACGCTTGGAGCTGGACGGTGTCCGCCGAGACGCTCGTGACGCCGGTGCCTCCGAGCAGCGCACCGGTCGCGAAGGACGAGTTCGCGCAGCCGTGGCCATCGGTCCCGTTGTTCCCGCACGGACACGGCGTGCCCGAGCCGTCGCCCGAGCAGAAGCTCGTGAACACGCTCGTGTCGGGGAGTCGGATCAACTGGAAGCCGTCGATGAAGCCCGTGCCCGAGACGGTGGTCACGGTCAGGGTGATCGTCGTCCCCGCGCCCTGCACGTCGTGCACGACGTGGGAGACGAGCTCCATCGTCTGGCCCGGCCAGACGCCGCCGCACGAGGTCGGACCCTGGACGGAGCCGACCACGTCGACCATCACCGTCGCGCCGGAGTCATCGGGGTTCCAGGCGTAGGTCGTGATCCGGTAGTCGCCCGGGACGAGGCTCGAGAACGTCCACGTCACGCTGCTGCCGGGACCGCCGACGATCTGGCCGTCCTCGAAGAGGCGTTCCTCGTCGTCGCTCATGTGCGGCGAGGCGAACGACCCCTCGGAGGCACTCGCGCTGCTCGCGACCGTGATCGACGCGCGGCCGTCGGGGTCGGTCAGCGTGGCCGACCACGGAGCTCCGACCTGGTTCCAGGTACCGGAGCGCAGCGCCGCGCCGTCGTAGGCGGCCGAGGGCGCGCCGTTCGCGGAGCCGAGGTCGATGTTGAAGCCCGTGTGGCCGGTCGGGTCGAGCTCGCCGAGGAACTGCGCGTACTCCGCCGGGAAGTTCGCCGGCATCCATTGCGCGAGGTCGAGGCCCGCCGCGATCAGCGCCGGTTCGTTCTGCCACGTGTCGAGCGTCGTGCGCTGCGCGTGGAGGCAGAACTCCCACATGTCCTCCATCCAGGTGATGTTCGTGCCTTCCTCCTCCTCGACCGTGAGGGCGGCGTCGAAGCTCGGATCGACCGATGCGAGGTGCGCGAGGAACGCGGAGGAGCGCGGGGCCCAGCGGCCAATCTCTGCGAAGGAGTGCCCGGCGTGAGTGTCGAGCACGGAGACGCCGCCATTGTCGAGCGCGACGTACAGGCGGTCGCCGTCGAGCACCATGGAGCGCAACGAGCACGAACTCGTCACGGCGCAGGGATCGAAGCTCGCGAGGCGCGTCAGGCTCGCCGGGTTCGTGACATCGACCGTGTGCGCGCCCTGGTAGACCTCGACACCGTCATTCATCGTCCCGCGCAGGAAGCAGAGCGCGCCCGAGCTCGCCATCTGGATCACGTTGGTGACCCCCGCGCGCCCGCCGAGGCGGACCAGCGTCGACATGTCGAGCACTTCGAGGCCCGCGCTGTTCGCGACGAACACGTGGGTGCCGTTGGTCGTGAGCTGCTCCGCTTTGACAGCGTAGGCGGGCGAGTACAGCCCGACGAAGTTCGGCGCGGCCGGCGTCGAGACGTCGAACGACAGCACGCCGAAGTCGCGTGACGCGGCGAGGAGCAGGTTGCCGGAGACCTCGCCGTCCGTGACGTCACCGATGGCCCCGATCGTCGCGAGGAGCACGGGCGCGGCCGGATTCGTGACCGAGACGACCGCGATGCCCGCGCCGCGGCAGGCGACGAACGCGACGTCGTTCTTCAAGGACACGTCCACCGCGGGACCGGGCAGCGCGAGCGTCGCGAGTTGCGTCGTCGCGAGCGGGTTGCTCGTGTCGAGGATCGAACAGCTCGCGTCGCCGCCGACGAGAATGTGGCGATTGCCGCCGAGGCTCGCGGTGCGCATCGACGTCGCGTTCGTGGCGATCGGAACGCCCGTCGTGGAGAGCGTGCGCATGCTCGATGCGACCTGCGACTCGAGGGCGTGCACGTTCATGCTGGAAGCGCCCGGCGCGTGATCGAGCGCGAGCACGCGATTCGGAAGGACGACGATGCCGCTCGTGTGGTGCACGGGCGTGAAGACCGGGCCGTAGAACGCCTCGATGGCCCCCGTGTACGCTTGCATCATCGCACCCGCGTCCCCACCGAGGACGGTGAGCAGCGACATCCCGCCCACCTGACAATCACCGACCGTCTTGGCCTTCTCCGTGCCGATGTAATAACCGTCGTCCGACAGATTGCTCGTGAAGCCGTAGGCGTGGAACACGTACTTCGTGCACGGCTCGAGGCCCGTGAGGAGGAAGATGTTCTGCGCGGTTACCGAGTTGTCCTGCACGATTCCGCGCTCGGAATTGGGCACCCAGTTCGCGATGTTCGTGCTCCGGAGGCGCGTCTTCTTCTTGATGTCGAGGAAGACCTTCGACGTCTTCTTGTAGCCGAGCCGGATGAACGAGAAGTCGCTCGGGTTGCTCCAGTCGACGCGCACGGTGGCCGTGGTCTGGCCGACGGCCGTGACGAGCACCGTTCCCGAACCCGTGATGCACGGCGCCGTCCAGACGTGGATCGTCTCCACCTCGCGCATGTCCTTGTCGACGAGCTTGCCCTTCCAGTTCTTGCGCCAGGTGTTCGCGCGGACCTTGATCTTGTACTCGGTGCCGCACTCGAGTCCGGTGAGCGTCAGCGGATGCGAGGACGTCGTCGTCGAGTTCTCGTTGCAGACGAGCGCGAGCTTACCCGCCTTCTTCCAGCAGACCTGGTAGAAGGTCGGGTTGCACTCGGGGTACTTCGAGTCGGTCACGTTCCAGTTGATCGTGATCGAATTGTTCGTCGTGTTGGTCACCCAGACCGAGCCGATGCCCGCGCGCGCGACGCCGAGCAAGAGGACGATCGAGAGGACGTTCCAGATCCAACGCTGCAGTCGGTGGTAGTTCATGTTCAAGGTCTCCTTGGCCGGGTCTTGCAGTCGTGGACCCCGCGCGGACGACCACTCGCAAGATTCCGAAGGCCTTCCCACGGTTCGAGCCGTTCGCGAGCTCCGTGAACGTGCTCGGGGCCGGGCTGGACGAATCCAACCCGGCCCCGAGCGCTCGTCTCGATGTTTGCTCGGCGCGAGCCGCGACCTACGGCAGCCAGAAGAGCTCGATGCCGTTCGACAGGTTGAACGTCGACGACGTGCAGAAGTTCGCCGCGTTGCGGTACCAGGCCTGGTAGGTGCGCGTCACCCCGCTCGAGGGGATCTGGCCGCGCACCGAGATCAGCGGATCGCCCGGGACCCCCGCGCCGAACGACCGGGCACCACCGCTCGCCGTCCGCGCGCCCAGGCGAATGAGCGCGCCGCTCGTGCAGAGCAGTCCGTCCCCGAGCAGCGTCCCCGCGCCGCCGTTTTCCCGCGCCGTGCCCTGGAAGAAGAGCACGGACGCGACGGCCGGCACGCCCGCGAGGTCGAGCCGGAGCGTGTCGTTCGCGACGCTCGCGCGCCCCTGCACGTCGAGCCGCGCGCCGCCGCCGCCGAGCGAGTTGTTGCAGCCGTTGCCCGGAGCTCCCGTGTTGCCGCACGGGCAGGGCGTCGCGGTGCCGTCGCCCGAGCAGAAGCGCACCGGCGCCGCGCACTCGTCGGGCACGAAGTCGCCGTCCACGTCGAGGCTCGTGTTCTACGCGACGTCGACGACGTCGTCGACGCCGTTCTGGTTGCAGTCCTGGTTCGCGAGCGGGATCTCGATCACGAACGGGTTCACCGTACAGCCGCCGAAGATGCTGAGCGTGCAGTTCGGCGCCTGGCAATCGGGCCCCGTGCGCAGCGTGAACGGCTGGTTCCCGCCCATGTGGATCGTGAGCGTGCCGCGATCGGGGTTGCCGCCCGTGCCCAGGATGCACCCCGGGACGGCGTACAGCCGACCCGTGCCGCAGCCAGCCAGGTTGATGCTGTCCGCGAAGCGCGCGGCGACATCGCAGGCCGTGCCCGTGGCGACGCCGGGCGTGTGGAGCTGCGTCAGCCCGCAGAACACGCTCGACGAAATCGACCACGACCACGAAGTGCCGTTCGCCGGGCCGGTGAACGTGTACACCTGGATGCGCTCCGGCGTCGTGTTCGGCGGGCAGCTCGAGCATCCGCCACAGGGCGTGGAGCTCACGACCAAGCTCGCCGGGCCGCCGAGCGCCAGCGAAGAGCCGACGCGGACGTTGTACGCGTGTCCAGACTGGGCCTGGAACGCGAGCGGGCTGGTCCCGCACGCCGTGAGCGACGCACTCGAGCAGTCGGCGCCGTCGTAGACCGCGATCGCGGGCGGGAAGGCCGCGCCGACGACCGTCAACGTGACGTCGTTGCACGTGAGCGCGTCGTAGCGAAACCAGACGTCCTTCTTCACGAGACAGCCGCTCGCGACGCTGTCCGTCGCGCACGTCGAATCGAAGGGAAGCGTGCTGCTCGGGGTCCCGACCGGGATGAGCTCCGCGGCGGTCGCTTCGTCGTTCGTGATCGGCGTGAGCGCCAGGAACGCGAGGTCGAGCGACCCGGAGCCGCTCGAGCCGTCGAGCGAGCCCGTGTGGATCAGGAGCTGCGCTCCCGCTTCGGCCGAAATCGTCGCCGTCCCCGCCGAAGAGCATGCGAGGAGCTCGCCGTTGCACCCGTCGCGGTAGATCGAGAACGCGGGCGTGTACCCGAGCGACGCTCCGCTCGTGCTGACGATCAGCGTCCCGCAGGCCGGCAGCGTGAACGCGTGGAACACGCCCATCTTGATCGTGCAACCCGTCGGTGCGCTGTCCGTCGCGCAGGTCGTGACGTATGCGTTCGTGCCGAGCACCGCCGAGAGCGGGTTCGCGCATGCGTCGTTCGGCGGCACGGATAGAACGGTCACGGACGTGCTCACGCAGTTCGTCGGTGTGCAACTCGACGACTCCCATCGCGCGAAGTACAGCGTGTCCCCGGTCGGCGCGGGGATCGTGAGCGGTGTACCCGTTCCGACGAACGTCCCTCCGCACGAGCCCGAGTACCAGCGCAGGTCCTGTCCACCACCTCCCGTCGCGGTGAGCGTGATCGTGCCGCCCGCTCCCGCGCAGACCGTCGGAGGCACGACCGCGGCCGAGATCGGGTCCGCGCGCGGAATCACCGTGAGGACGAAGGTCTGTTCCACCAAGCCGCCGCAGGGGCTCGCGGCCACGCAGCGCCACGTACCCGAATCGGCGAGCGTCGCGGCGGCCAGGTTCAGCGTGGTGCTGATCGACGGCACTCCGCCCTGCGGGTTGCGCCACTCGACGTCGAGCGGCGTCCCACCGACGGCGGTGAATGTCAGCGTGAGCGGCGAGCCCTCGCACACGGTCTGGTTCGCGGGCCATGTGGGGATCGCGGTCACGGGGTTCACGTTCAACGTCACCGTCGAGCTCTGCACGAAGTTGCAGGCGTTGTGGACCCAGACGAGGTACTGCCCCGCGGTCGCGGCGCTCGTCGGGTTGATCGTGAGCGTGGGTAGGTGCGTACCCGTGTACGGCGCGCCCTCAGCGAGGAAACCCGTGCCGATCTTGAACCAGCGGTAGTCGGTGATCGGGAACTGGGTGAGGCTCGTCGCTGCGACGGTCAGGGTCGCCGTCGTGTTCGCGCACACGGTCGCGCCCACGGGCTGCTGCGTGATCGTGGGTGCGCCGCCGACGAGCACTTGGCAAGCATTGCTCGTGACCGTTCCGCACGAGTCCGTCACCTGGCACGTGTACGCGCCCGAGTCGCCCGGCCCCGGAGCGGGAACGGTCAACGTGCTCGCCGTCGCGCCGGAGATCGGCGCGGCGTTCTTGAACCACTGGTAGCTCAGCGATCCCGAGCCCGTCGCCACGACACTGATCGTGATCCAGACTCCGTTGCAGTTCGTCCAAGTCGTGGGCGGCTGCTGCGTGATCGTCGGCCCCGATCCCGCCGAATTCGCGCGCAGGATGCTCACCGAACTCTGGTTCGTGTTCGCCGTGGCGAGGTCGAGGTGCGGCGAGTTGTCGAGCGACGCGACGACGATCGCGCGTGGATCGCCGCCGACCGTGAAGGTCACGCCGGCGGCGAACGTGCGCGCGCCAAGGCCTTCGAGCACCGTCACCGTCGCCGTCGCCGCGGTGTTGTCGTTCGCCACGACGATGTCGGGCAGCCCATCGCATCCGAGTGTGTTGCCCGCGACCGCGGTGGGGGCGAATCCGGCCGTGAAGCTGGCCGCGGTGAAGCTCAGCGCTCCGTTGTTCCACAGGACGGCGACGGTGGGGCCGCCGCGATTGCCCACGACGAGGTCCACGCGTCCGTCGAGGTCCATGTCGCGCGCCGCAATGCCGTTCGGCACCGTGGGCACCGCCACCGAGACCGCGGGCTGGAACGTGCCGCCGGAGTTGGACGCGAGGATGGAGACGGTCGCCGACTGGTCGTTCGTGGTCGCGAGGTCGACGCCGTTCGCGTTGTCGAGTTGCGCCGCCGTGATCTGCCACGGCGTACAGCCCACCGCGTACGGCGTCGGCGCTCCGAACGTCAGGCCTCCGAGCCCGGGATGGACCGTGACGGTCCCGGAGCACGCGGTCGCGCCCTGGTTCGCCACCGCGATGTCGAGCGCGGCTCCTGCCGCGAAGGCGCCGATGACCACGTCCGCGGGGCGATTCACTCCGGTGACCGACCCCGCGACCACGAAGCTCCCGCCGCCCTGGTTGCGCAGCAGCGCGAGGCTCCCGGGAAGCGTGTACAGCGCCACGACCAGGTCCGCGTCGCCGTCCGCGTCGAGGTCGCCGGCCGCCAACGAAACGGGTTGAGCACCGACGGCGACCGTACCGGACACGAGGAACCCTCCCACGCCGTCGTTGCGCAGGAGGGACACGGAACCGCCTTGGAAGTTGGCCGTCGCCAAGTCGTTGTCCCCGTCGCCGTCCATGTCGAACGCGACGAGGTCGTTGGGTCGGGTCAGCGGCATGGAGACGTCCACGCGCGGGAAGAAATCGACCCCGGCGAAGACGGGGACGACGAGCGCGGTGACGGCGAGGAGACGGGACGAAACGCGGGACCAGCGGCAGGTGGGCATCTTGGGGCGCTTTCCGGTCCGCGGAGAACGAAGCGGACTCGGACGCGACTTGCCGGGGGCTCCGCGGAGCGGACGATGGACCCGGAACTTCTCGTTCGCGCTCCCGCCGGTGGCCCCGGCTTGCAAAGGGCGTCCTGCCCGACCGCGTGCGGTTCCTGGAACGCTCGACGCGAGGTGGTCCCGGCTGGCACGGGGCGTCCTGCCCGACCGGACCTGCGGGAACCGGCGCTACCGACCGCGCCCTACGCGAAGTACCGCCCGAAACCCGACTCGCGCATGCGCACGAGGCCGCGCTGCCACCGCTTCGACACGAGGTCCTCGCTGATCCCGAGGCGTCGGCTGACCTGGGCGCACGACATCTGCTCCAGGCCGTAGTGGACGAGCACTCCCCGGTCGACGTCGTCGAGCGTCGCGACGTACTCGTTCAGCTTCTGGATCGTCTCGTCGCGCATCAGGGCGCGCGAGACGCTCGTGATCGAGTCCGGCGCGCGGTGGATCGCCGTCTCCTTCCCCACGGGGAGCGCGCGGTGCGCCTTGCGCGTGGGGTTCGAGACCTCCATCCAGACGCGCTTCGCGAACCCGAACATCCATCCCTGGAACGAGCCTTTCGCGGGATCGTGCGAGCTCCGGTTCTCGAGCAGGCGGATCCAGACCTCCTGCACGAAGTCGTCGGGCTCGATGTGCAGCGCCATGCCGCCGCTCTTCTGGATGCGGATCCAGGCGAGGAGCGCGGGCAGCGTGCGCGTGTAGAGCTCCGCGAGCGCCGCCGTGTCGCCGTCGCGCAGCGCGCGGTCCGTGAGCTCGGCCGTGTCGGCCGCGCCGGCTTCGAAGTCCTCGTCTTTCATGCTTCGATCACCATCGACGGGGCCTACGGGCGCGCCACCCGGAGTGCGAGCACGCGGGTCGAGGACTCGAAGGCGGGGTTCCCAGGATACGGGCTCCCACGACGTTCGTCCGCCATGCGCCACGGCGATCCGCGCGCGAAATCGACCCGAATGCTCCCCGTGGACGCGGAAGCGTGTTTTCCTGGGGATCGCGTCCGCTGCGCGCGCGCGTCCGCAAGGTGCGCGGCGCCCTACCTCCCGCCTCACATGCCTCCCACCCGCGAAGATCTCGCCGCGGAACTGTTCGACCTCCACGCGCGCTTCGCAGCGGATCGCGCGCGCGGCGGGATCCGGTCCGTGGAGGAGTACGTGCCGCTGTTCCCGGGGCTCGGGGACGAGGTGCGCGCGGCGCATGCAGCCGCAACGACCGAGGGAGTGGCCGAGCCCGAAGCGCCGCTCGTCGCCGGGCCCGAGCGGCGTCTGGGCCGCTACCGCATCTTGCGCGAACTCGGGCGCGGCGGTCAGGGCGCCGTCCACCTCGCCGAGGACACGCAGCTCGGTCGCCGGGTCGCGCTCAAGATGCTCACGGGCGTCGCGCAGTTTTCCTCCGATGCGCGCAAGCGGTTCCAACGCGAAGCGGAGACGGCGTCGCGCCTCGATCACTCCGCGATCTGCACGATCTACGAGAGCGGCTTCGAGGGCGAGCTCGCGTACATCGCAATGCGTTTCGTCGAGGGCGAGACGCTGTCGCGCCGGCTCGCGCGGGTGCGCGCGATGCGCGACGAGGGCGCGCGCGACGGTGAACGCGCCCCGTGCGCTCCGGGCGACCGGGCGGAGCTCGCGGACACCCTGCGCTTCTTCGAGGAGGCCGCGCGCGCGCTGCACGCCGCGCACGCAGCGGGCGTGATCCACCGCGCCGTCACGCCCGGCAACCTCATGGTGTCGGCGAACGGCGGGCCCGTGATCCTCGACTTCGGCCTCGCGCGCGCGCTCGAGAGCACGGGCGA
>JACRIO010000186.1 GCA_016220035.1 Planctomycetota bacterium
GGGGTTCGGGCGCGAATCGGGGAAAAAGTCACCTGACTCCGTATTCCCGTCCAGACCCAACGCGCGGGGGTTCGGGCGCGAATCGGGGCAAAAGTCACCTGACTCCGTATTCGAGCGCGAGCGTCCCCGCGAGCTCGAGCTCCTGCCGCGTCGCGCCGAGACGCACGCTCGCGCCGATTTTTTGGTCGCCGTCGATGCGCAGGCTCTTCGCGCGCGCTGCGCCGAGGCTCCAGACGAGCTCGCCCGTTCCCCGGAAGGCCCACTGCGTGCGCGTCGCCATCGCCGACGGCGCTTGCGCGTTCTCGTCGAGCGCACCGGGGTCGGGCGCGACCTCGCCCTGCTCGCGTTCGAGGTGCAGGTCGAGCTCGAGCGCCACGATCGCGAGCTCCTCGCCGTCGCGCGTCTCGAAGCGCGCGAGCTTGGCCTTCGCCTCGCCCGCCACGCTGCCGCCGAACAGCTCGCCGAGTCCGCCACCGATGCCGGTCGAGAACGAGCGCGCCATGACGCGGTCCAAGTCCTTCGGCCACGCCCACGGAAGGCGCCCGCACGGCGCGAACACGTCCGCGAGCTCCTTCGCCGGGATCGTCCACGCGGCCCCCGTGCTCACCGGCGCGGCGGGAAGCAGCGCGCGGAGGTCGACGTCCTCGCGCAGCGATTCGAGGAACTCCTCCAGCGCCTCGCCTTCGTCGTAGTAGCGACCATAGCCCTGCTCCTCGGGCACCCACGTGGACACGACGCTCATGCCGACCAGCGGCGTCGCGACCGCGTACACGGCCTTGCGCGCGGCGGCGCCCGGAGTCCCCGGGGCCTTGGGTCCGAGCTCGGCGTGGAAACTCCCGGTGCCGAAGCGGCGGCGCAGGCGTTCGACGCGGCCCGAGCCGAGCGCGAGGAGCTCGTCCTCGAGCGCGAGGGAGAGCTTCGTCTCGATGCGCAGGTCCGCGGGCGCGCGCCGGAGCTCGCCGCCCGTCGCGGGCCCGGTCGCGATGCTCGCGACGTCGAGCACGTGCGTGATCGCGACCGTGCGCGCGAGCCGCGCACCCTGCTTCGGCGCGAAGACGAGCGCGCGCGGCGCGTCCTGCGTGGACGGCGCCGCATGGGCACCGAGGATCGGACGCGCCGAACCGAGCGCGAGCGCGAGGAGCAGGAACCCGGCGAACAGGAGCGCGCGCTTCACGGCTTCCTCCCCAGCACATACCGCCCCGAGCGCTCGACGTCGGGCGAACCGTCGTCGAGCCAGTCCTTCCAATCGCCCTCGCGCAGGCCGTCGACGTACGTCCCCTCCGCGCGTTTCGCGCCGCTCGGGTGCCAGAAGGTCCACGCGCCCTGCTCCTTCCCCGCACCGAAGACCCCGCGGTACTGGCGCTGACCGTCGTCGTACCAGCCGGTCCACTCGCCTTGCATCCGCCCGTCCTGATAGCCGCCCTGCGCCGCGACTTCGCCGTTCGGATGCCAGCGCGTCCACGCGCCGTTCTCCTTGTCGCGCGCGAAGCGGCCTTCGAATTCCTTCTGGCCGTTCGCGTGCCAGCGCGTGAACACGCCCTCTTGCTTGCCGTCGACGTAGGGGCCTTCGGAGAGCTTCGTTCCGTCCGCCGCGTACTGGATCCACGCGCCCTGCTTCACGCCGTTCACGTAGCGCCCCTCGCGGAACTTCACGCCGCCCTGGTAGCTGATCCACGCGCCGTTGCGCACGCCCTTCTCGAACACGCCCTCGGTGCTCTTCTCGCCGTCCTCGCCGTAGAGGATCCAGGTGCCGGTGCGGTAACCGTCCTTCCAGTCGCCCTCGGTCGCCTTCTTGCCGTTCTCCTTCCAATACACCCAGTGGCCGACGCGGTGGTAGGCGTGGTACTCGCCCTCGTAGGCGAGCGCGCCGTTCGCGTACCAGCTGCGCCAGACTCCTTCGCGCCGACCGTGGACGATGCGGCCTTCGCGCGCGCGCGCGCCGTTCGCGTGGCGGAACGTGACGAGCTCGCCCGCCGGAGCGGCCGCACCCTCCTGGGACGGCGGTCCCACGAACTCGGCGAGGAGCGCCATCAGCGCGAGTCCCAACGGTTTCATGCGCCCTCCATGAAAAGTTCCGTGAAGCCGTCGGCGCTCGGCCAGAACGCGCGCGCGCCGGCGGTCGTCGCGACGAACACCGCGTGCTCCTCCCAGGCGCCCGCGCGGTCCGCGCGCGAGGGTCGCGGTCGATCCGAAGGGTGCGTGTGGAAGAATCCGACGAGCTCGCTCCCGCGCGCATGCGCCGCTCGATCGCACGCGACCAGCGCGCCGGGATCGATGCGGAAGCGCTCCGTGTGTTCCTCCAGGTTCGCGAGCTCGACCGCGTCGTCGACGACGAGTTCGAGGTCCGCGCTCCGGCCGAAGAGCGCGCCGCAACGCTCGCGCTCCGACGCGCGCATCGCCGCGCGGTCGAGCACGGCACGCGCGCGCGCGTGGAGCACGATCGAACGCGGCGTGCGGGCGGTTCCGTTCACGGCTGCCTCGCGTCCGCGCGGTACGTGCCGCTGCGCTCGGCGTCGGGGGTGCCGTCGGCCAGGAGGAAACGCCACGCGCCCTCCTTCTTGCCCGCGGCGAGCTCGCCCTCGCTCTGCAGAGCGCCGCTCGCGTAGTAGTAGCGCGCGTGCCCGTGCGGCTGTCCGGCCTGGAACTCGACCTCGGATTTCTTCGCGCCGCCCGGATACCACGTCGACTGCAGTCCCACCGCGCGGTTCTGCGCGTAAAGGCCCTCGGAGAGTTTCTGTCCCGCGGCGTCGTACGTCGCGCGCGGGCCTTCGAGCACGCCGGCCACGTACGTCTCCTCGGAGCGCTCGCGGCTCGCGGGATCGACGCGCGTCCACGCGCCTTCCTCGCGACCGTCGACGTAGCGGCCGTGGAGCTCGGGGACTCCGTCCTCGAACCACTGCGTCCACTCGCCCGACTTCCGGCCGCCGGAGTAGACACCGACGACGCTGGGAACGCCGGCCCCGAACCACACGCGGTAGTCGCCGTCCTGCACACCGTCCTTCCACGTGACGAAGATGCGTTGCACGCCGGTCCTGAACCACTCGCGCTCCGCGCCGTCGAGGCGGCCCGCCTTCCACGTCTTCTCGCTCTTCGGCGCGCCGTCGTCGTGCCACGTGCGCCACAAACCGACCTTGTCGTCGCGCACGAAGACGCCGCTCGCCTTCACGAGGCCGCTCTCCCAGTACTCGATGAACGGGCCGTCCTGCCGTCCGTGGCGCCACGTGCGCTTCAACCAGACCTGGCCGTTCTCGTACCAACGCCAGTCGGGCCCGTGGTCGACGTCGCGGCCCTGCGGGTCGCGCTCGACGTAGCGGCGCACGCGCAAGCGGTCCTCGGCCCATGCGCGCAGGACGAGCTCGACCTTGGCGCCCTCGAACATGCCGAGCACGGGTTCGTCGCGCCGGCCCTGCTCCGCCTGGGTGCAGAGGTGAGCGCGCGGCGGGAACGGCTGGCCGTCGAACGAGGCGCGCGCCGGTCCCTGTGCGGGATCCTGCGCGAGCGACCCGAGGAGGAGCAGGAAGACGAGCTTCACGACGCCAGGTCCTCCGCGAGCGCCGCGCGCTGCTGTGGCGTGAACACGTGCTCGCCGCGCGCTTCGTCGAGATCGCAGCCGACGGCGACGGGCGTTTCACTCGCGACCGGGAACACGAGGTACTGCACGCTCGAGAGCTTGCGCTCGTCGCGCTGGCGCTCGTCGACGCGCGCGAAGACTCGTCGGCCGTCCGCGAGGCGCACGTGAAGGCACTCGGGGAGCCGCTTCCAGCGCGCGAGCTTCGCGGCGCGCTCCGCTTCGTCCACGATCTCGACGAGCAGCGTGCAACCGAGGTCGCCCGGACCGCCGAGCAGCTCGTTGTACGTGTCGAGCTCGTGCTGCACGTCCTTCTCGCGCACGATGCGCTCCGCGCGCAGCATCTCCTGGATCTGCCAGCGGATCGTGAGCGCGTTCTCGAAGAGGAACGTGAGGTGCTCGCCGACGTGCACGCGGCGCAGCGCCTTCGCGGCGAGCACCGCGGGCTGCAGCGCCGCGCGCTCTTCGGCGAAGGTCTGCCAGTCGACGAGCTCGTCGCGCGCGACGCGCCTCACGCTGCACCTCCGTCGGTGATCGGCGCCGGGAACGGGTCGCCGCGGTACGCGCGCGCGAGGATCGCGAGCGGATGCAGCGGCTTCGTGCCCGCGTGCTGCTGGAACTGGAGTGCCGCGAGCGGGCAATCCGTGGCCCACACCGCCGCGCGCGCGCCCTTCATCCCCGAGAACGCGTTGGCGCCCGCGCGCTGGCTCGGCTCGAACCCCTCGACCGTCATCGCGAAGGTCCCGTCGTGTCCGCAGCACTCCATGACGAGCTCGACCGTCACTCCGGGGAGCTTCTTCAACAGATCGCGGCCCTTGAAGCCGACGGCCTGCGCGCGGAGGTGGCAGGGAGCGTGGTACGCGATGGGCCCGTTCGGGGAGCTCTCGAACTCGGTGCTGAAGCGCGGCTCGTTGCGGATCGACCAGAGGTACTCGCTCGGGTCCATGGTCGCCGCCGCGAGCCGCTCCGCGCGCTCCCGGTCCGTGCCTTCGAGCAGTTCCTTCCATTCGCGGCGCAGCATCATCGAGCACGTGGGGTTGATCGCGAGCACTTTGGCGCCGCGCTCGACGTACGGCAAGAGCAGGTCGAGGTTGGCGCGCGCCTTCGCACGCAGGCCCGCGAGGTCGCCGTGCTCCCACGCGGGCATGCCGCAGCATTGGAGGCCGGTCACGCACGCGACGTCGATCTGGTTCTTCTCGAGCACCTCCAGCACATCGCGCCCGAGGTTGGGCTCGTTGTGCTGCACGTAGCACGTCTGGAAGAGCACGGCCTCGCTCCCCGGCGGCTTCACCTTGCCCTGCTGCTCGGCCCAACGCTCGAAGGTCGCGGGCGCGAACTCGGGCAGGAGCTTCTCGCGGTGGATCCCGAGGAGCTTCTCCTGGAACCACCGGTGCAGTTGCACGCGGTTCATGGTGTTCGCGAGGCCGAACGATGCGCGCGCGAGGCCGGCCGCGCGGTCGGGATCGCCGAGCACCCTGTCGCGCATCGGGAGGCCGTCCTTCTTCGCGCGCACGGCCTTGAAGCGGTGCACGAGCTTGGGGAAGTCGAGCTGGAACGCGTGCTGGTCGCGCGGCGTGTACGGGCATTGCACCTCGCACAGCTTGCACTGGAAGCAGGCGTCGAAGACCTCGGCCGTCTCGCGCGCGTCGAGCTTGGTCACGTCGCCTGCATGGCGCTCGTCGACGAACGTGAAGAGCCGCGGGAAGCTGTCGCAGTACTTGAAGCACATGCGACAGCCGTGGCAGATCTCGAACGCGCGCGTCACCTCCTTCTGGAGGCTCGCCGCGTCCCAGTACTTCGCTTGCGACGGGTCGTAGGAGAGCCCGTCGGTCGGCTGGTAGGAGATCGGGGTCGTCATGGGCTCGCCGGAGACGAGCGAAGGCGCGAGGGACGTCGCGCCCTCACGCCTTCGCGTGCGTGCGGTCGCGGATCAGGTGATCGACTTGAGCAGCGACTCGAATTTGCCGGCGTGCGACTTCTCGGCCTTCGCGAGCGTCTCGAACCAGTCGGCGATCTCGGTGAAGCCTTCCGCGCGCGCGGTCTTCGCCATGCCCGGGTACATGTCCGTGTACTCGTGCGTCTCGCCGGCGACGGCGGCGCGCAGATTCTTGTCGGTGGAGCCGATGGGCATGTCGGTCGCCGGATCGCCGGCCTTCTTGAGGTAGTCGAGATGGCCGTGCGCGTGCCCGGTCTCGCCCTCGGCGGTGTCGCGGAAGTTGCCCGCGATCTCGGGGTAGCCCTCCACGTCCGCTTGCTTCGCGAAGTAGAGGTAGCGGCGGTTCGCCTGGCTCTCGCCCGCGAACGCGGCCTTGAGGTTGGCGTGGGTCTTCGAGCCTTTGAGTTCGGCCATGATGGGACTCCTGATCTCTGCGGGGAACGCACCGGCGCGGTGCGGAGCGGGGTTCGGACCCACTAGGTTGCGCGAGTCGCGCGCGGCCTTCAAGAGGTTGTCGTCGGGGCGGAATCGCGCGGCGGAGACGCCGGCCAGGTCGTGAGGCGCGCGTCCTCCTTCGGACCACCCACCGTGAAGTGGTAGAGGCTCCGGTAGCGCGTCGACGCGAGGCCGAGGTGCGCGTGGACGGGCTCGTCGAAAAAGCAGCCGATGCCCGTGGCGCGCACGCCGGCGGCCTCGGCCTCGAGGTAGAGGACCTGGCCCACGACGCCGCACTCCCAGAAGAGCCGCGGGTAGAACCACGCGCCGTGCTCGGCGAGCGCGGGCTCGAAGCGCGCGATCATCCCGAGCGCGAACGCCGAGTCCGCGGCGATGTCCTGCTGGCAGGCGAGCGCGCGCGCGGCGGCGCGCTGATCGCTCGTGTCGAGGCGCCAGAGCTCGGGTCCGTGCGCGCCGGTGTCGACGCGCTCCCACGCGAACGGCTTCTCGAACGCGGCCTGCAGGAGCGGACGCTCGTCGGGATCGCGCGCGCAGAGGTAGAGCCCGCGCTCGAGCCCCGTCACGCGGTGCACGAAGAGCGCGAGGTGCACTTGCGGGCGCCACGGCAGCGCGCGCACGGGCCCGCGCGACGTCTGCGCGAGCATGTGTAGGAACGCGTCGAACGCAAGCTCCGTCTTCCCGTCGAAGTCGACGGCGCTGCGGCGCTGGCGGACGATGCGGCGGAGAAATACGGTGCCAGAGCAATTTTTCACCCGATACGGCGGCGCCGCGGCGCCGCCGTATCGGGTGAAAAATTGCTCTGGCACCGTATTTCCCGCACTCCGGGGCTTGCGACACGCCTCCGCGACCGCGTCGATCGCGCCCCAGTGCACGTGCGCGGGCGAGAGTTCGTTCGGGCGCCCGGCGAACTCGCGCGGGAGGAGCGTCGGGGCGATCGTGGACGGGAGCACGCATGCGTTCGCTTCGCGCGGCACGAGCGCGACGAGTACGTCGGGCTCCTCCGCTTCCGCGCCGCGCGCGTCGGCGAGGCCGAGGAGCGCGAGCAGGTCGTCGCGGCCGAGCGCGTCGCAGAGCTCCATGCGCCGACCGAGCGCCGCCGCGGAGACGGCGAGCGCGCCGAGTGCGTGGCCGACGTCGTGCTGGCAGTAGCGGTACGCGCGCTCGCCGTACTTCCAGGCTTCGCGCCAGTGGATCGAGGTGAGCGCGACGAACAGCGTCCCGTCGGGGAGGCCGTCGGCGAGCGCGGACCACGCGGACGGGGTGAGGCGCGCGCGCAGCTCGAGCGCGTGCTCGCGCGGCGCGTAGTGCGCGGCGAACGGGGTGTCGCACACGCTCGCGATCCGCGGCGCGAGGACGTGCGCCTCGGTCGGGTGCAGGTTGCCCGAGGACGGGTTCGCGCGCAGGGCCCAGGTCGAAGTGCCGTACTGCTTCCAGGCGGTGAGGCCGAAGGCGTCGAGGAGGAGCGCGGAGAGCGCGGTGCGGTCGAGCGGGGCGGGCGGGATGGGTGCGTCCCCCATCACGGCGGCGTAGGTGGGGCCCGAGTCGGCGGGGACGTGCTCGAGCGGGAGGAGCTCGGCGCCCGTGTAGCGACGGAACGGATCGGGTTGGGTCTCCCAGTCGAGTTCCCCGGGACCGCGCGCGTAGCGGTGGAAGTGGTGGCAGGTCGCGGCGTGGTAGGCGCGCACGACGTCCAGCGGGTCCGCGGGCGCGCGCTCCGGCTCCGGCTCGTCGCCGCGCGACGGGCGCAGGAACGTGAAGGGGTTTTTCATCCGGCGCTGGGCGTCGGCCTCAGCGCCAGAGGCCGAGCACGATGCCGAAGAGGGTGAACTGCACGACGTGGTAGCCGGCGTCGATGCAGAAGAGCTTGAGGGAGTTGCCGGCGAACGCGTAGTTGATGCCGAAGGAGGCGGCGACGAAGGCGAGGCCGACTTTGGCGCCGGTGCGGGCGCATTGCGTGAAGTCGTTCGTCGGCGGGAGCATGCGGGCGAAGAAGAAGGCGGCGACGAGGGCGAGCAGGAAGGAGAGGCCGAAGACGATCGCGGGGTGGCGGCCTTTTGCGTTCACGCGGCCGGAGTCCTTTCCCGACTCTCTCGACCAGAGCTTCCCGAAGAGGGCCGGGGAGTACCAGAGGCCGCCGAGGAGGAAGCTCGAGAGCGCGGCGGCGAGGACGGCGGGGAGGTTGAGGTGGTCCATGGCGTGAGAGGATACGGGGCGGGAGCTCGGTGTCATTCTGCCGGCGAGGTGGCGACGGCGGGCGCAATTGCCGGATGGGCGAGAGAGGCGAGCTGGGAGCAACTCGCCACATGAGGTTGCTCCGCATACCTGACTCATGACGATCCTCGGCCGGAGGACCGGCCGAGGATCGTCATGAGTTCTAGTTGGGGAGGAGGAAGGGGTCAGTTGCCGCTCGTCGTGCGCTCTTCGACCGTGATGCGGATTTCGTCGCCGTTGCAGCGGATCTCCGGGACGTACATGGCTTCGCCGAGCACGGGCAGGGCGTGGAAGCGGCCGGGGGTTTCGGCGCGCAGGGTGTAGCGGAGTTCCCAGATGCCTTGGGGGAGGCGGTCGAGGAAGAGGGCGATCTTGCGGTCGCGCAGTTCTTGGTGCGCGCCGCGTTGGCGGTTCGTGTAGTGGGTGGAGTCGTCGGGGTCGGGGATCGCGGCGGGGGTGTTCGCGAAGCGGTAGGTGACCTCGCTCGACTTCAGCTCGCGCGCGGTGAGCCACTCGCCGCTCTTGGTTTCGACGGCCTCGAAGCCGGCGGGCTTCAGGTCCTCGATCAGGAGGTATTCGAGGTCGTTCTTGGCTTCGAGTGTGAGCACGACCTCGATGCGGTCGCCGCTTGTGACGGTGCCGCCGTCCAGGAGGGCGACCTTGTCGTACGCGGGGCCCGCGAGCAGCGTCGGGCGGCTCGCGATCGCGTAGTACTGGCGCTTCGCGAAGAGCTGGCTCCCGCGCGCGGGGACCGGTTCCTCCAGGCTGAAGAAGTTCGCGCGCGCCGCGATGTAGAGTGGGCCGGAGCCCGAGAGGAGCTTCACGCGCACCTCGTTCGCGCCGTCGCGAACGTCCTTCGCGTCGAGCGTGAAGCGGCCTTGGGCCGTGAGTAGCTCCCTCGCGGCGAGCTTGCGCTTTCCGAGGCTCTTCCCGTTCACGAGGAGCTCGTACTCGACGTCGCGCGCGAGCTCGCCGCTCTTCGTGAGGTAGGCGTCGAGCGCGAGCACGGTGATCGCGGTGTCGCGCGTGTTCGACCACGCGGCGCCGCGCCGGTTCTGGACGAGCCAGGCCATCACGGGCTCGACGAGCTCGTGCTTGGGGTCGATCGCCATGAGCGCGCGCAGCGCGAAGGCGGTCGACTCGACGTTCGAATCGGTCCAGCGCCAGCCGACGCCGTCCGCGCCCCAGTGCGCGGTCTTCATCGTCGCGGCGTGGTGTTGCGACGCGTTCGGCTCGATGCGCGACACGTCGGAGGTGTCGTCGATGCGCACGCCGTTGACGAGGTTGTCGAGCACCGTCCGCGCGCGGTCCGTGCGGCCGAAGCCCTGGCACGCGAGCGCGTAGAGCGCGCGGCCGTAGGCGTTGAGGCCGTCCTTCTTCGCCCACAGGTTCTTGATGGCGTGATCGACCGTGTCGCTCTCGCGCGCGTCTTTCGACCATGCGGCGATCGCGTGCAGCATCCACGCCTGGAGCTCGAGCTCGTCCTCGGCCTCGACGAGCTCCTTCTTCAACCACTCCGCGCCGCGCTCGATCCGCGACTGGTCGACGTCGAGCTTCGCGTCGCGCGCGAGCGCCAGGCCCCACACGACGTACGCGGTCATCCAGCGGTCCGCGTCGCCCTGCTTCCACCAACCCCAGCCGCCGTCTGAGTGCTGGAAGTCGTAGAGGCGCTCGAGCGAGAGCCGCGTGATCTCCGTGAGGAGCTCGAGCGACTTCTTCCCCTTCGGATGGGTTTTCCCGACCGTCTCGGGCTCGATGCCGCCGAACACGCGCGTCATCGCGTCCTCGGCGGAGAGCCCGCGCTCGGTGAGCGTCTTCGCGACGATCGCCGCGGGCAGGAAGCGCGACATCGTCTGCTCGGTGCAGCCGTAGGGATAGTCGACGAGGTACGGCAGCGCGTCGAGCATCGTCACCGCGAGGCTCGGTGCCACCTGCACCTCGAAGCGCGTGTCCTCCTTGCGCCGCGCGGCGGGCACGTCGAGCGCGAACGCGAGCTCGCCGTCGACCATGCGCAGCGCGCGCGCGACCTGCGCGTCGATGCCGTGCGCGTGCACCGGGAGCTTCCTCTCCATGCCGTCGGAAAGCGCACCGGCGCGCGCGACGAGCGTGAGCTTCGCTTCGCCGGCACGCACGGCGCGCAGTTTCCAGTCGAAGCGCCGCGTCGTGTGCGCGGGCACGGGGAGCGACTTCGGCGCGCTCGCCACGAGCTCGAGACCGACGAGCGACAGTTCGGGGCTCGCGACGAACTCGGCGTCCGTCTGGTTGTCCACGAGCGCCGACACGACGCCTTCGTCGCCCACGACGAGGAAGCGCGGCATCTGCAGGCGTGCGGTGAGCGGTTTTTGCGTGCGCGTGCTCGTCGTGGCGTAGCCCGCGCGCGAGTCGGCCGTGATCGCGCGCGCCGACGCCTTCCAGCGCGTGAGCGACTCGGGGTAGGTGAATTCGATCGCGCCGCGGCCGTCCGCGCCGGTGACGAGGTCGGGCTTCCACAAAGCCGTCACGCGGAAGTCGCTGCGCACCTGCACGGGCTCGGGCGCGCCGCCGATCGCCGGGGCCGAGTCGCTCGGCCCCATGTAGCCGCCGTCGAAATCGCGCTGGTTCTTCTCGAGCGATTCGAACGCGAGCCCGAGCGAGGCCGGGGCACTTCCGGTCGGTGCGCCCGGCGCCCTCGCGCCCGCGAGCTTCTTCGCCTCCGACCGCCGCGCGCCGAACCGCGCACCGCCGCCGCCGCGCGGGCCGTCGTGGAGCCCGTCCTCTTCCTTGACGATCGCGCTCTCGTCGTCGCCGCCCTCGGCCCACACTTGGCGTTCGTCCTTCAACGCGCCGTCCTTGCCCCGGACCATGCGCCGGAACGCCTTCTGATCGAGGCTCGTGCTCGACTGCACGCGATGCTCGCGGCGCTGGCCGTGGAAGAAGGGGCGCGGGTCGCCCGCGTACTCCGCCTGGAGCGCCAGCACGGACTCGTCGACGAGCGACAACGTCACCTCGGCTGCCACGGGCTCGCCGCGCGCGTCCGTGACGAGCACGGAGAGCGCTCCTTTCGCGCCCGGCTCGCGCTGCACTGCGTCGGGCGTCACCTCGACAGTGAGGAAGCGCGGCGTCGGCGGCACGATGACCTCCTTCACGTCGCTCGCGGCCTCGCCGTCCGCGGCGGTGCACGCGGAGAGCCAGAAGTTCGGGAGGTGCTCTTCGCCGACGTCGAGCAGCACGAGCTTGGCACTCCCCTCGACGTGCACGACCTGGCGCGACAGGATCCGCTCGCCCTCGGCGGTGAGCAGCACCCAGCGGTTCGAGCTCGACGTCGCCACCATCACGGGCGCCTTCTCCCCGAGCTTGAACGTGTCCTTGTCGAGCACGAGCTCGACCGGGCCCGAACGCCAACCCGTCGCGCGCGTGCCCTCGCTCAGACACCAGAACGAGGCCTCGCTCGCGATCGGCTGACGGCGGTCGTCGCGGCCGCCCCAGCGCACGGTGTAGAAGCCTTCGCGCGCGACGGTCGTGGTCCAGCTCGCCTTGCCCTCCGCGTTCGTCGAAAGCAGCGTGCTCGCGACCTCCTCCGTCTCGTAGCCGCTCTTCTTCAGGCGCCATCCGGGCCGCCGTTCGAGCGCGAGCCCCGACTCGGTAGACCGCGCGAGCTCGAGCGCCGCGCCCGCGCACTCCGCGCCCTTGGGATCGATCCACACCTCGACGAAACGGCGGCGCTCGAGCTTCACCCGGCCCTCGGCCTTCACCGGGTTCTCGTTCGCGTCGCGCGCCTCGAACTCGACCGTCACGGCGTCGCCGGGACGCGCGAGCTGGTGTCCGAGCTGCGTGCGCACGTCGTAGGCCTTCTGCGTCACGCGCACGACGTGCTCGCTCGTGATCTCGCGGCGCGAAGCGTCGGTCACGCGCGCCTCGAGCGTGTACTCGAAGTCCTGCCCGCCGCCCTCAGGCGTGTCGAACGCGACGCGCGCCTTGCCTTCGGCGTCCGTCTTCAATGCGAGGCGCGTCACCTGGCTGCCCTTGTTCCAGCGGCCCCAGCGCCAGGAGTCGTCCTGCGCGTAGCACCACGGGAACTCGCGCGCGTCGCTCCAGCGCCGCCAGTACGGCCGCTGCCACACGATCACCTCGACGTCCGCTCCGCCGACGGGAGCGCCGAAGTAGGTGCGCGCGACGAGGTCCGCTTCGACGCGCTCGCCGACGCGGTAGAGCTTCTTCTTCCCGTCGACCTCGGGCGTCGCGACGGCGACCTCGAACTCGGGCAGCTTGTACTCCTCGAGACGGAAGAGCGTGGCGCCGCCGAGCCCGCGGCCCGACTCCGAGAAGTTCACGTGGTACTCGCCGAGCGCCATCGAGGCGTCGAGCGCGAGCTCCGTCCACGCCGATCCGAACGCGTTGAGCGCGAGCTCGCCCTTCTTCACGCTCGCGCCGCGCGCGTCGGTGATCTCGTAGCCGAGCTTCTTCTGCGCGGGGTTCACGAGCTTCCCGTCGCGTTCGACGCGCGCCGTCACTTTCCACTGCACGGTGTCCTCGGGCCGGTACGTCGGCCGGTCGGTGGCCGCGAAGAGCTTCCACGGCTCGCCGCGGTCGTCGCGCCAGCCCGTGCCGCCGATCGCGACGGCCGCGCGGTCGCCGAGCGACGCGAACGCGAGCAGCTCGGAGGAGTTCGCTCCCCCCTGCGTGCGCAGCGCGAACGTGCCGTCGGCGGCGCTCACGCCGTCGATCCGCCGCCACTGCCAGCGGTCCTTCGTGTGGTAGCGCTCCCACACGGCGAGCTTGGCGTT
This sequence comes from Planctomycetota bacterium, assembly GCA_016220035.1. GTDB lineage: Bacteria > Planctomycetota > UBA1135 > UBA1135 > JADJNY01. The sequence continues at coordinate 12,935 of JACRIO010000186.1, forward strand.
CGCGATGGGCTCGCTCGTGAGCGCGTCGCACACCCAGACGAGCGCGTCGTCGCCGGCCGCCTTGAGCGTGACGAGCGTGCGCCCGACGAGCACGAGCTCGCGCGCGGTTTTCCCGTGTGCCGTCGCTTCCAACAGGTACGCGCCGTTCGCGAGCGTCGGCTCGAGCGCGAGCTCCGCCGATCCGGGTGTGTGCTTGCCGGCGTCCTGCGTCGCGTGCGTCCAGCGCTTCACCGGCGTCCGGCCCGCGGTGGAGACGCGCGTGATCCACTGGTGCGCGCCGAGGTCGTTCGCGCCGGACAGGTCGGCTGCGTTCGCGAGGTCGCCCGCCCCGGCGAGATCGATGGGGTAGAGCGCGAGCTCGACCTGCGCCGCGTTGCGCCACGCGAGCGTGAAACCGATCTCGGAGCCGGGGAGGAACGCGCACGGCGTCGCGACGCCCACCTCGACCGCCGTGATGCGCGCGATCGCCTGCTGTGCTTCGTCCCAGTGCGGCGCCTCGCCCTTCTTGAACTCCTCAGCGAAGCGGCGGTACAGCGCGAGCGCCTCGACGTAGTCGGGGAACCACCCCCACTGTCCGTTCTCGTCGACGTCGGGCTTGCCCGGCGACTCCGTCCACTGCGCGAGCGAGAAGAGCGCGTCGTCGTACCACGGCGTGCCCCTGCCGAGCTCGATCGCCGCCGCGAGGCGCGCGAAGGCCTGGCGCGTGCGCTCGTAGGAGGCGCCGTTCCACTTCACGGCCGACGCGAACAGGAACTGCGCGCGCGCCTGGTCCGCCTTCGACTGCGCGATGCGCACGGCGTTGTCGAGCACGTCGAGCGGCACCTGCCGCGCGTACCACGCACCGCGCGCGAGCTGGTTCTGCGGCCACGCCATGCGCCAGACCAGGCCGAGGTAGCGCGCGCGCGCGGACTCGACGTCCTTCGCGGCGGCCCACCAGTTCAAGGCGTTCGAGTAGTGCGGCCACGCCTGGCCCCAATCCTGGCGGCGCTCGGGCGTCCAGTGGAAGTCGCCGAGGGCTTCCTCGACGCGCGCCCAGAGTTCGTCGCGCAGTTCGGGCCGCTCGACCGCCTTCTGCAGCTCGTCGAGCTCCTTCTGCGCGGCCAGGAGCTCCGTGTCGTCCGCTTCGTTCGTCGACGCGCGCGAACGCCACGCGCAGTCGGCGAGCCGGAAACGGACAAAGCGCTGCTCGCCCTCGTCGAGCGTCGCGAGCGGAAGCCGCGCCCACTCGCGCCGCGCGAGCTCCCACGAACCCTGCGCCTCCAACTCCTCCGCGCGCCGCTGCACGCCGCCGGCGTCGCCTTCGAGCTTGGGGAGACCTCCACGCTGGGCCACCGAACGCGTGGGCGCCGTGGCATTCGCCGCCGATCGCGGCGCGGAGGCCTCGATCGGCCGCGCGTCGGTCGCGGGACGGGTGAGCGTGCAGGTGAGCAGGACGAACGCAGGCAGGCTGAGAAGGAACTTCATGGTCGTGCGGCAGGATGCGCCTCGTGCCGGCGAAACGCCAGCCGACGGACGGCGCGCGGGAACGGCGCGGAGGAGCGCGTTGCTGGCGCCGATTCCGCGGAACCGACGGCGCTCGACCGTCAGCCCTCGCCCCAGCCCGTCGCGTCCGCCGCGAGCGGCGCGGCCTCGCGCTCGAGCCGCCGCGCGAGGTCGCGGATCGTCGCGGGGCCGTGGCCGGCGAAGTGGTTGTTCGCGAACGCGAAAGTCTCCTTCACGCGCGGGAGCACGCCCTCTAGGTAGGTCGCCCAGTGCGCGAGGCGCTCGCCGTGGTCGAGGACGAGCTTGTCGAACGACTTCGTGCGCTCCTCGACCGCCTTGCGGTCGCCGATCAGGCGCACGTAGGTGAAGTCGGTCGTGAGCAGGTCGTGGCGCTGCGCGAGCTCCCACGGCGGCGGCATGTAGACGAGGTCGACGAGCGCGAGCGCCGCGTGGTGCTTGCGTAGACAATCGAGCAACGGCGCGCCGATCCAGGTCTTGTTGCGCACCTCGACCGCGATGCGCGGCCCCTGCGGAAGCGCGTCGAGGAATGCGTCGAGGCGCTCGAGGAACGGACCCGCCGACTTGAACGCGGTCTGGTTGAAGTACGGGAACTGGAGCACGAGCGGCCCGAGCTTGTCCCCCATCGCCGTCATCACGTCGAGGAAGCGCTCCGCGTCCTTCCCGACGTGTTCGTGCACGAGCACGCGCTCGCCGTCCGGCTTCTCGCTCTCTCCGCCATGGACGATCGATCTCGGGAACTTGGCCGCGAGCACGAAGCCCGCCGGCGTCTTCGCGCGCCAGCCGAGCACGCGCTCGCGCGGCGGGATCGCGTAGTAGGTCGAGTCGGCCTCCACCGCGCGGAACTGGCGCGCGTAGAACGCGAGGTAGTCGCCCGGCTTCGTCCCGCGCGGGTAGAAGACGCCGTCCCAGCTCTTCTCCGACCAACTCGACGTGCCGTAGAGGAAGCGGCCCATGTCACTTCGGCGCGGGTTCGACGCGCCATTCGAGCAGGCCGCCCGAAAAACCGTCCTGGAGCTCGATCTCGAGGCGCAGCGCACGCGTCGTCACCGGCGCGAAGCGCGCTTCGTTCAGCGCGTCCTTCTCGACGCCGAACGCGCCCGAGGCGAGGACGACGGGCTTCCACTCCGTTCCGTCCTTCCACGCGGCGCGCCACGCCTTCGGCGCGCGGCAGCCGCCCTTGCCCGTGTCGTCGAACCACTGCACGGCGACGCCCGCGTACGACGCCGGCTCCTTCGTGTCGAGCTCGACCCACTGCGTCCCCTGCTTCGGCCAGAACGTGAAGCGCGGGATCGACTCGTCCGACGAGCTCTTCCCGAGCACGCCGTCGTCGAGGGCTTCGAGCGTGTCCTTCGCGAAGCCGTGCGACGCACGCAGGAGCTTCGTCGAGGAGCGCGCGAGGCGCGTCCCTTCGCCCGGCCGCTCGGCGCGCGACGCATCCTCGGCGATCCACACCACCATCTCGTTCTTCCCGCGGTTGGCCCATGTGCTGTACGGGATCGCCGTGAGCTGCGCCGGCTCGGTGATCGTCGCGAAGGGGTCCGCGTCGCGCGTGCGCTCGCCCTTCATCGTGAGCACGGTGACGCCGCCGAGCAGGTCCGGCCTCCACACGGGGTCGATCTGCGACACGCTCTCCGGCAGCACGAGCGAGCGCGCGCGCCCGTCGTTGTCCGCGCCCTCGAACGCGTACACGATCGGCCCGCGCGTCAGCGCGACGCGCCCCACGTCCGCCGCGACCTTCGGATCGGCGTGCACGCGCTTGGGCTCGAGCGGGAGGTCGACGGAGAGCACGTCGCCCTTCTTCCACGCACGCTTCAAGACGCGCCAGTGCGCGCCGGGTGCTTTCTCCTCGCGCGGGAAGATCGAGGCGTCGATGGGCGTGCCCGCGGGGACGGACGGCGCCACCACGGAGATCCCGCCGGCCCAACCGGGCACGCGCAGCCACACTTCGAACGTCGCGGGGCGATCGGGGTCGATCGTGATCTCGGAGCGCCCCTCCCACGGCATCCTCGACTTCTGCCGCACGCGCACCTTGGCGCCCGCGACCTCGACCGTGGCGTCGCTCTGCGCGTAGAGCGCGACGTAGAGCCGGTCCGGTCCCGTCGCGTAGACGTACCGGCCGAGGCTCGGCAGCGTGCGCGCGAGGTTCGTCGGACAGCACGAGCAGTCGAACCACGGGACGCGCTCGTGCTCGCCGCGGCTCGCGAGCGGGTTGCCGTAGAAGAAACGGTCGCCGGTGAGCGCGAGGCCCGACGGGATGCCGTCGTAGAGCTCGCGCTCGCAGACGTCGAGCACGTCCGAGCGCCCGGTCGCGAGGAACAAGCGGTGGTTCCACAGGAGCATCCCGATCGACGCGCACGTCTCGCAGTACGCGGTGTCGTTGGGCAGGTCGAACGGCTGGGTGAAGCCCTCGTTCGCCGCGGAGCTCCCGATGCCGCCCGTGACGTAGGTCTTCGACTCGACGAGGTCGCGCCAGATCGCGAACGACGGCGCGAGCAGCGTCGGATCGCGGAACCACGCCGCGACGTCGGCCATGCCGCTGTAGAGGTACATCGCGCGCACGGCGTGCCCGACGATCGCCTTCTGCTCGCGCACGGGGAGGTGGTCCTGCGCGTACTCGCCGAAGGAGGTCCGGCCCCGCGTGCTGCCGCGCTGGTCGACGAAGAAGCGCGCGAGCTTCGCGTACCTTTCCTCGCCCGTGAAGCGCGCGAGCTCGACCAGCGCGAGCTCGACCTCGGGGTGCCCGCACGGATCGAGGCGCTTCTCCGGACCGAAGTCCAGGTCGATGCGGTCGGCGAGCTTGCGCGCGACGCCGAGGAGCCGCTCCTTCCCGGTCGCACGCGCGTAGGCGACCGCCGCTTCGAAGAGATGGCCGGCGCAGTAGAGCTCGTGCCCGTGCGCCATGTTCTTCCAGCGCTCCGTGGGCTTCACGAGCTGCACGTAGGTGTTGAGGTAGCCGTCCTCGAGCTGCGCCGCCGCGATGAGCTCGACGATCGCGTCGATGCGCGCCTCGAGCTTTGCGTCCCGCGCCTTCGCGAGCGCATAGGCGGCGCCCTCGAGCACCTTGTAGACGTCGGAATCGTCGTAGAGAGCACCCTGGTGCTCGCCCGCGACCTTGCCCGCCGCGACCGCGAAGTTCGCGATCCGGTGCGTGCGCTCGCACTGGTCGAGGCACGCGGGGATCACGACCTTTCGACACGTCTCGATGCGCGGCGCGAAGAACGGGTCCTGGAGCTCCACCTGCGTGAAGGACGCGGCCCGCAGCGGCTCGGCGAGCGACTGCGCGCGGAGCGGCGCCGCGAACGCGAGCACGAGGACGCACACGAGCGACGGGGACGAGCACTGCATCGTGAACCGGACCTCCTACTTGCCTTTCAGCCCGAGCCCCTCGCGCGACAAGCGCACGACGTTCGTCACGAGGCGGAACACGGAGAGGTCCGACACCTCGTTCGACGCCTTCACGCTGTTGTCCCACCACTTCTCGTGGCGCGTCTTGCGCCAGTCGTCGTACGCGAGGCCCATGTGGTCCATCGCCCAGGCCTGCCGGTCGACCGGCGTCTTGAGGCCCTCGACCGTCTGGAAATCCTGCGCCTCGAAGTGGTTCACCGAGTCGACCACCGTGCCGTGGCCCGCGCGGAAGAGCACGGCGAGGTTGCCGCAGCCCCAGTGCTCGAGCGCCTCGGGCGAATCGAGCAGCACCTCGCAGCGCTCCGGCGTCACGACCTCGATCAGGTGCGCGCCTTCCAATGCGTATTCCGGCACGACGCCCTCCTGGAACACGCCCGCGACGTAGGGGCTCCCGCCCGAGCAGTCGTAGGCCGCGACGCGGTCGATGACCTCGCTCGCCGTCTCCGCCTTCCGCACGACGCCGGGGAGTGCGCGCTCGACCGTCTCGTGCAGCGCCCAGCACGAGCCGAAGAAGTTGCCGCCGACCAGGACGAACCAGCGCACGCGGTCGACGTCGACCGCCTCGATCTCGCCGGTGCAGTTCGCGACGAACACGGCACCCGCGTGCACGCCGCTCTCGCCGATCTTGCCGGCCATGGTCATCCGGTGCTCGACCTTCTGCTTTTCGAGCACGGTCTGGATGTGGTCGCCGCGCGAGTCGAGCACGACGACGTCCGTGCCGCGCCAGATCTGCGCCGCGGGCGCCTTCGTGTGCTCGATCCCGCCGCCCGTGCTCGGCAGCGCGCGCGGATCGCGGAACTCGAAGCGGCCGCCCTCTTTCGCCCACCAAGCGCGCCACGGCGCGGGATCGGGCGGCAGGTTCTCGCCGGCGACGGCGCACAGGAACACGTGGCTGCCCTTCTTCACGCACGGATCGGCGTCGCCGAGGCTCTCGATCAGGGGCGGGAGCGCCTCCTTGCTCGCCGTGCGCATCAGGCCCTCGCACGCGGCGCCGCGCACCTTCCAGTCGGCGTGCTTCTTCGCGAGGTCGGCGAGCGACGCGACGCTCCCGCCGCCGAGCTTCCCGAGCGACACCGCGGCGCACACCTGCACGCCCCAGTCCTTGTCGACCAGCGCCTTCTCGAGCGCCGGTCGCGCCTCCTCGTTCTTCGCGACGCCGAGCGCCGCGGCGGCCGCGAGGCGCACCTCGGCGGAGGCGTCCGTCGAAAGGCGCTCGACGAGCGCCGTGCGCGCGCCGGCGTCGGTCGCGGGCGCGAGCTTCACCAGTGCGTCGAGCGCCGCGCGCCGCACGCGCTCGTCCTTGTCGCCGGAGAGCAGCGCGAGCACCTCTTTCTTCGCGTCGTCGCCGCCGATCGCGGCGAGCACGAGCGCCGCCTGCGCGCGCACACCCACCTCCGGACGCGACAGCGCGGGCTTCACGAGCGCAAGCAGCTTCGTTCGATCGAGCTTGGTCGCGTTCGCGAGCGCCGCGACGACGCGCACGCCGCGCGCGGCGACGCTCGCCGCCTTGGCCGCGCCGAGCCTGGGCACGTGCTTTTCCGCCGCCGCGGCGGCGCCGTCCGCGGCCGCGGCGACGGAGAGCGCGAACGCGCGCTCGGCGCGCCGCTCGACGAGGTCCGCGAGCGCGGGCCGGAGGAGCACC
>JACRIO010000180.1 GCA_016220035.1 Planctomycetota bacterium
AATCGCGAAGCCGTCGTCGAAGACGCCGATCGCCCCGTCGACGAGCGACGTCCCATCGTGCTCGCGACGGATCCCGAGCGCCTGCACGAGCTTCCCCGGTCCGCTGCAGAGCGCGCGCAGGTCGGCGATCCCGCGCCGCGTGCGTTGCAGCTCGACTCCACGCAGCGGTTCGAGCGCCCGCACGAGCACCGCCTCCCCGCTCCCCGTGGGTCCGGTCACGACGTTGAAGCAGAGGTGCACGCCGTAGATGCGGTAGACGTACGCCGTGCCGCCCGCCGCGAACATCGACGCGTTGCGCGGCGTCGGTCCACGGTGCGCGTGCGAGGCTGCATCACCGGCGGACAAGTACGCTTCGGTCTCGACGATGCGCCCGGAGCACGTCCCCTCCCGCGTCCGGTGCACGAGGAGCTTCCCGACGAGCGCGTGCGCCACGGTCGAGGCCTCGCGCGCGAAGAAGCGCGCGCCGAGTCGCTTCACCGCTCGCGCCGCGTGCTCGGGTCGGCGCGGCGAGCGCTGTCCGCGCGCTCCTTCTTGAAGATCAAGAGGTGGTTGAAGCCGCGCAGGAAGAAGTTCTCCTCCGCCGCGGCCTTGTGGAAGTTGGGCTTCTCGAGCTTGCGGTTCCCGCGCACGACCGCGACGTGGTCCACCGGCCGGAAGCGCGTCGAGAGCTGCTCGAAGAGCCGCGCGCCGATGCCCACGAAGCCGCGCTTCTTCTTGAAGCTGTCGCTGCAGTACACCGCGAGGTAGCGGCGGTCGCGCAGCACGCGGTCGACCTCGGCGAAGACCTGCTCCATGGCCTCGAAGTACTCGCCTCCGAAGGCGTCGAGCTCGCCGATGCACTGCTCGTCGCCGGAGTACTCGAGGTGCGTCGAGTACGGCGGATCCATGAAGACGAAGTCGGCCTTGGCGTCCTCGAGCGGGAGCTTCCGCGCGTCGGCGCGGAAGATGTCGGGGCGCGTCGGCGCGAGGTCGTACCCGAGCGCGCGACGCTCCAGGGTGCGCGCGACGTCGAGCGTGGTCCCGCCGCCGCAAAAGGGATCGATGACGAGGTCGCCGGGCCGGGTGTAGCGCGTGAGCAGGTTCCAGATCACGTAGGCCGGCGTCGCGCCCTCGAAGGCCGGGTTGCCGAGGCGCACATCGCCGTACTGCTGCGAAGGGTGGTACCAGAGCGTCGTCGTCTGAAGCTTCGGCGCCGCGCGCTCCGGCGGCCGCTCGCGAGGACGCTCCCCCGGCATCAGGTGCCCGTCGCGGTCGATTCGTCGGGCCGGTACAGGGTGGCGGGCTCCGAGCGTTCCTCGGCTCCACACGGGCGGGCGCCGCTCGCGGCCCCATGCTGGTCACCATCGCAGGCCGCGCCGGGGAGGTTCCGTGTGCACTGGCCCTGCGTCGAGCCGCCCTTCGGCGTCCGCTCCGAGGCGCGCACCGTCGAGCTCGGCCAAGCGCGCTCGGGCTCGCGTCCGCTCTGGAGGTACTCGTGGACGCTGAGCGCGGTCCCCGTGACGACGATCAGCACGACGGCGATCAACCCGCGCGTCGAGAGGAAGCGGGGCAGGGGATCCAGGCACGAGCGGAACACGCGTTTCATAGCGGCCGGCTTACGACGCGGCTACGGAGATTATTCCCCGAGCTGACCCGGACGCGCAAGCTCGATGGGACGTGCGCGTGCCGGACCGTGGTTCCCGGCGTGAAACGGGCCTTTTCGGCCCACGGTTCGACCGATCGACGCCGTCGCGCCGTCGCGATCGAACCTAACGGAAGCTCCGAGCCGCGGGGACTTTCCCTCGCCGCCCCATCGCGCTCACCGCCCGGCGCGGGCCGCGCGGACGGGTTTCGCCGCGTACTCGAGCAGCTTGCCGAACTGCGCGTGGAAGTCGTGCGTGCCGCCCCCGACGGGCGCTTTGAAGTAGCTCGCCGTGTGCGTCATCGCTCCGCTCTCGCCGCGGCGCAGCGCGAGCTCCGCCCAGCGCGCGAGGTCGAGCACGAGCGGCGCCGCGAGCGCCGAGTCGCTGCCCACCCACGTGAACTGCAGGCTCATGCGCGCGCCGAGAAAGCCCTCGAAGTGCACGAAGTCCCACGCGGTCTTCCAGTCCTGGAGCGAGGGCACGTAGTCGATGCCGACGTGGGTGTGCACGTTCGGGTCGCCGAGGATCGAGCGCACGACCTCGCCCTTGTTGCGCAGCTTGGACTCGCGGTGCGCGGGCTCGGAGAGCACCTCGCCGTCGCGGTTGCCGAGCATGTTGTAGCCCTGCCACGCGAGCACGCGCAGCGCGCGCGCGGCGAACATGGGCGCGAGCGCCGTCTTCACGAGCGTCTCGCCCGTCTTGCCGTCGTTGCCGCAATGCGGGAGGCCGCGCGTCTCCGCGAGCTCGCGCAGGGCCGGGATCGACGCACCGCGGCTCGGGGTGAAGTTGACGTACGCGGCGCCCGACGCGATCGCGGCGTAGGCGTAGAGGACGGACGCGGGCTGCGAGCGGCCCTCGGCGAGCGCGGCCTCGAACTCGGCGAGGCTCGCCCACTCGGGCCGATCGGCGCGGTGCGCCTCGGTGCTCGCGAGGTTGACGACGACGACGGCGTCGAGCTCGTGCTCGGTGCGGAAGTGTCGCAGGTCCTCGGTGATCTGTTCGATCTGCGCGCGCGCTTCGCGGGCGCCGTTGCGCGCGGCCGCGGGGTCGAGGTCCGCGAAGCCGACGTCGGGCTCGTCGAGGAGGCCGGGGCGGATGCGCGCCTCGTAGGCGGTCGCTTCGGTCGAGCCCGCGACCACGAGGTCGCTCGTCAGGATGCCGTGACGCACGAGCTCGGCGGCGGATTCGGACACCGTCCGGCGGCAGACGTCGTGGCCGCCGAGCACGAAGGACTCCCACGGGGCGAAGTCGAGCTTGCGGAACGGTTCCTGCGCCGTGGCGATGCCGACGGGATCGAGGAGGCCTTCACGCAGGCCCGAGAGCCCGTAGGCGACGCACGTCGCGATCGAGCCACGGGCCCCGATCATCCACAGGCCGATGCGGCGGTTCGTCGGTTCGGAGCTCAAGGTGCGGGGGGGACGAGCGGGGGGTAGGGCGGGCTCAGCGCGCGGTGCGGCGCGCCTCGATCCAATGACTCACCACGGCATCGTAGCGCGGATCCCACCAGGGCCCAGCGGAGGCGACACCCGAAGTCGCGGCGGAGCCGTCGGGCGTGGATTGAAGCGCGGCGTTCGCGCTCTCCGAACCAGCGCTCCTGGTCGGCGCGGAAGCCCCGATCGCGGCCGAGGAGGCTCCAGCGCCCGGCGCCTCGACCGAAGCGAGCCCCGCACCGGCGTACGACCCAGGGGTCGAGCCCGCGGCGTCCGTCGAGCCCATTGGAGGGACATCGGCGGACGCGCCGGGCCGGAGCACGGAGGCGAGCCCGCGCTGGAGCTCGGCCAGCGCGCGGGCGCGGTCGCCCGAGGGCGGCAACGTCCGCTGGAGCTCGCGCGCGTCGTGCGCGACGGCCGCGAGCCGCGACTCGGCCGAGCTCGGATCGCGGCGTGCTCCGTCGAGCGCGGTGCGCGCCTCCTCGACGAGCGCGGCGAGCCGCTCGTCGACTCCCGACGGCGCGTCCTGCTTCGAGCCGCGGCTCGCGGAGGCGACGCCGGCCGCGGCCCGCTCGGCGCGCGCGATCGTCACGCCGCGGTCGGACACGTGCTCGAACGACCATGCGCACAGGGCCGCCCCTAGCAGCGCACCGGCGACGATCGGCGCGCGCACGCGCAGCGCCGCGCGCGCGAGGTGGAGCGCCCGCGCATGCAGGCGGCGCGCGAGGAGCTCGACCACCGGTGCGACGACCGCTTCCCGCGCGCGCTCGGTGAACGTGATCAAGGCCCCCGCGAGCCCGCGGCGCGCGTCGAGGCGCGCGACGACGCGCGCCGTCGTCGGATGGGACTCGAGCCCCCACGCCGCGGCCGCGAAGCCGGCGGTCAGCGCGCTCGCGACGAACGCGGGTGCGTTCTCGGCGCCCTCGAACCGGCACGCGGCGAGCGCGACGAGCGCTCCGGCAGCCCCGACGAGCGCGGTTTCGAGCGCGTGCCCGAGCAGCGCGACGCGCCGCGCGCTCCGCACGGATGCGCGGAGCTCCGCCACCGCGTCGTCGGGCTCCGACCTCATCGCCGCTCCGGCGCCTCCACCTTGGGCAGGCGCTCGAGCCAGTCGGCGGGGAGCTCCGTGAGCCGCTCGCGCGCGAAGACGAGCAGCACTTTTTCGCCGCGCTCCGGCAGGAGCCAGGCGTTCGGCAGCCAGATCGTCTGCTTGATGCACTCGGGGAGCGCCGTCGTCACGAGCGTGAAGCCCTGCTCGAACAGCGCGAGGTTGACGAGGTTGCCCTCGACCTCCGCGGCGAAGAGCTCCTGTCCGGGGTGTTTCTTGTCGGGCGCCGTCTTCGAGCCGAGGAACACCCAGCGGTGCCGACGCATGCCGCGGCCGGTCTCGAGGTCGCGCACGAGGTCCTCGACGCGGTACCAGTAGATCTCGTCCGCTTCGCGCCACGCCGCGTACAGGTAGAACCCGTCGCCGCTCGGCGGCTCGATCGTGTACGCCGGAGCGCCGTCGCGCAGCTCCTCGGGCGTCGGCGGCGGGTCCTTCTCCTTCACGCGCACGTTTTCGCCGGCCTGCACGCCGAGCGCGAGCAGCGCGGTGTTCAGAGCACGCGGCGGAACGTCGCTCGTGAACAAGCTCTCGTGCGATTGACCGAGCGGGTTGACGAGGACGTACTCGAGCAGGTCGTCGCGGATGCCGACCTTCACCTCGAGCGAGCAGAGCTTGCGCTCGGGATCGAGGCGGATGCCGTGCGTGCCGAGCGCCTCCACCAACTTGCGCACGGCGTCGTCGGACTTCGGCGCCGGCGCGTCGTCGCCACGCACCGCGAAGGAACCCGCCGCGGAGAGCGCCGCCGCCACCGTCCAGGCGAGGGCGGTGGGCTTCACCGGAGCCCCTTCAGGATGTCCGCGCGCGCGATCCCGAGCTTCCCGAGGTCGTCCGCGACGAGCTGGTGCACCGCTTCGGCGTAGGCGCGGATCTCGTACTGCGCGTCGGGCTGGAGGCGCTGCTCGAGGAAGTGCAGGACGCCCTGCAGCGATACGGTCCAGTAGGCCTGGCTGTAGAGGTTCTGCGGCAGGCACATGCGCGCGATCTCCTTCGCGACGCCGCGCGCGATGCGCGCCTCGTAGCGCGCGAAGGCGTCGCGGCACTCCTCGACCATGAGCGCGTGCTCGCCCGCGTGGTCGAAGTCCGCGGGGAGGTCGAGCGACGCCTGCTTGTTGCCGTGCGGCGGGTTCCCGCGGAACGTGCGCGGCAGGTAGAACTCGGGCGTCCACTGCACGTAGCGCCCCGAGACTTCGTTCCACGAGCAGCCCTTGTCGGTGTCGAAGAGCACGTCGAAGACCTCGAGCGCGACCTCCTCGCCGTTCACCGCGTACTGCCGCCACGAGCTGCCGACCTGGTACTTGAAGGCCTGGCGGAAGACGAAGAGCGGCGCCTTCCAGTGGAACGTGTAGAAGGAGTGCCGGTAGGGCGAAGTGTGTCCGTGCTCCCACAAGAACCGACACAGCTTCTGGTCCTTCGTGTCGAACTCGGCGCGCTGCTTGTCGTACGAGATGCGCGCGGCGTTGACGACCTTGAGGGCGTGATCGACCTGCATGCGGTCGACGAGCGCGACGAAGCCGAGACCGTCGCCGTAGGCGTCGACGGCGCCGGGGGGCAGCTTGACCTGGGTGAGGCTCATGGAATGCGGGAGTCTAACTGCGTGGTCGCCCGGAGACGCTCCTGCGCCGCCGGCAGGAACTGGACGAGGTCGGAGGCGACGAGGCCGCGCATGCCGAGGCGCTCGCGCGCGAGATCGCCCGCGAGGCCGTGCACGTGGACCGCGGCGCACGCCGCATCCCACGGGGTCCACGCAGGGTCGATGCCGGTGCGACAGGCGGCCAGGTACGCCCCCAGGATGCCGGCGAGCACGTCGCCCGCGCCCGCCGTCGCCATGCCCGGGTTGCCGGTCGGGTTGACATACACGCGCTCCCCGAAGGCGACTACCGTCGCGCGACCCTTCAGACAACAAAGGGCGCCGCTCCGTGCACTGATCTCGCGCGCCACGGCGAGACGCGCGCGATCGTCATCTCCCACGGTACGCCCGAGGAGTCGCGCGGCCTCGCCGGGGTGCGGAGTGAGCACGAGCGGCGCACGGACGCGGCGCAACCGCGCGAGGTCGCCCCCGAGCGCATTGAGTGCGTCTGCATCCAAGAGGAGCGGAGTGGAGTCCGAGGCCGACAAGAGGATCTCGAGAATCTTGCGCGTCCCGGCGCCGAGCCCGAGTCCGGGGCCCGCGACGCGGGCGTGGTCGGGGGTCTTTCCGGAGGTGGAGCGCGCGCGCAGGAGCTCGCGGAACTCGCTCTCGCTGGCGAATGGCGCGAAGACCGCCTCGGGCGCGGCGACGGGCACGACGTGGCGGAGGACGTCCGAGTCCGTCGCGAGCGTCACGAGCCCGGCGCCCGCGCGCTGCGCCGCGCGCGCGACGAGCACGGCGGCGCCTGGCATGGAGTCGCTGCCGCACCAGCAGAGCACGCGTCCCGCGAGGCCCTTGTGCGCGTTGGGCGGGAGGTCGGGCGCGTGGCGGAGGCGCCAGGGACGCTCGGGATGCGTGGGACCGCGCTCGGCCGAGCCGCGCGCCTGCGCGGCAGCACTGCGAAGGACTTTCCGAGGCACGGAAGCGGCGCGCGCCTTCTTCCGCGGCGCGAGCGCGCGTTTCGAAGCCGCACGCGGAGCACGCGCATCTGCCGTCGGGACCGCGCGGGCCGCGCGCTCCTGCTTCGACTTCCCACGGCGCGCTTTCACACGAGCACCTCGGTGCGCCCGACCTCGAGGCCGGCCCAGTTCGAGAGCCGCCGCTCCTCCCACTCCTCGAGCGCGGCGAGTTCCTCCGCCGAGGCGAAGCGGAACTTGCGCAAGAGCCCGATGACGAGCGCATGCAGCGCGCGCGCGCCGCCGTCGTCGATCTTGAGCGCGAGCCCGCGCCCCTCGCCGCGCACGCCGATCGCGTACACGGCCTCCGCGCCGATCTTGGGGAAGAGCCGCCCGTGCGTGGCGCGCGAAAGATCGGTGCAGAGGCGCTCGTGCTTGCCCGCGAGGAGTTCGGGG
>JACRIO010000181.1 GCA_016220035.1 Planctomycetota bacterium
CGCAGGAACGCGTGCGGCGCGACGAAGACGTTGGCCCCGATCTCGACGCTCCCGATGATCGCGTCGTCATCCCAGACGTAGCTTCCCGCGCCGATCTTGGGGGAGTCGGCTCCCGGGTTGAAGTCCGTCTCCACGCTCGGCCTCGTTCCCGCGCTCCTCGACCTCGGCCTCGATCCGAAGGCCGTGCGCGGCGCGCCGCTCGCGCGCGCCGGCGGTCCGAACGTGCTCCTCGCGGCCGCCGGCGCGGACACGCGCGCCGACGAGCGCCTGCGCGCCGAGCTCGCGCCCTGGCAGGCGGCGACGGAGGGCGTGGAGGACGTGCTCCTGCTCGTGCTCGAGGGTGAGCGCGACGACGCGGAGCTCGCTCGCTGGCGCGACCTCGCCTGGCCCGGACACCACCTCGTCGCGATCGATCGTCTCGGACAGAAGGGCCTCGTGCAACGCACGCTCCAGGGCGCGCGCGCGCTGCGCGGCGGATGCGGTCTCCGCGGCGACCTGCTCGTGCTCCGTCCGCGCGCGGCGGTCTTCGCACGCGACGCGGTGGCGGCGAAGTTCGACCAGAACGCCGGCGGCTGGAACGGCGAACCGGGCAAGCCCGGGTACGCGCATTTCCGGTGGATGCGCCGGTACGTCGGCACCTTCGCCGACGCGCGCGGCGCGCGGCGCATCCTCGACTTCGGCTGCGGCGCGGGCTGGGTCGGCGTCGAGGCGGCGCTCGTCGCGAAGGACGCGGAGCTCTGCGCCTTCGATCCCTCCCCGGCGATGGTCGAGCTCGCGCGTGCGAACGCGCGGGCGAGCGGGATCACGCGCTTCGAGGCGCGCGTCGGCTTCGGCGAGGAGCCGCCCTTTCCCGCCGCGGGCGAAGCGCCGTTCGACTGCGTGCTCTCGTCGGGGGTGATCAGTTTTTCCGGCGACATCGAGCGCTTCGTCGACGGCCTCGTGCGCGCCGTGGCGCCCGGCGGGACGCTCGTGATCGGCGACCTCCACCGCGCGTCGAAGGGCATGCTCCGCCGCCGCGCCGAACGCCCGCTGCTCCCGTTGCGCGAGCTCAACGCGCCGACGCCCAAAGCGGTGCGCGAGCGGCTCGAGGCGCGCGGGCTCACGTTCGAAGCGCAGTCGGGCTACCAGCTCACCTCACCCGTGCCCGAGCTCATGCACTGGAGCGCGCGGCGGCTCGGCGGCCTCTTCGACCGCCCGTTGCTCGCGTGGAACGCGCGCGCGGCGGGGCCGGAGCGCCCCGAACGCTTCGACAGCTGGGTGCAGCGCTGGACGCGGCCCCCGCGCTGAGCGTCAGCGCGTCACGGGCACGAGCATCTGGTCCGCGCGCGCTTTCTCCTCTGGTGCGTGCTCGAGGATCCACTGCGCGGCGAGGCGGTCGAGCTCGACGCGGTCGCGCACGACGATCGGCGCGCCGCCCTGCCCGCGCGCCGCGGCGATCGCATCCGCGCCGAAGGGCGCGCGGCCGCGTTGCGTCGCGGCGGTGAACTCGCGCTCGATCCAGCGCGCGCCGACGGCCTCGGGCAGCGCGGGCGCGCCGAAGTAGAAGGTCGCGCGCGCGAGCTCGAGCTCGGGCAGCCCGTCCGGGCCGAGCACGCTCGGGACGATCCCGACGACGCGGCCCGAGGCGTGACCGTGGTTCAGGCGCTCCACCGTCTCCCCGGCGGCGCACAGCACGGGCTGCGCGAGCTCCGTGGGCTCGACCAGCTTCGGATCGACCTCGAGCACGACGAGCCAGCCGCCGCGGAACTCGGGCCGCTCCGCGCGCCAGGCGTGCGTCCAGGGCTCCTCGAGCGCGAAGGGCACGGCGGCGAGGAGTGCGCGCACTTCGCCTTCGATCGCGCTCGGTCGCGGCGCGGCCTCGACGGGGACGCCGCTCACGCGCGACTCGAGGAGGAGGATCGTCCCGCCGATCGCGGCGGCGCCGAGGAGGAAGGTGGCGATGAGCTTCATGGCGATGGGTTCAGCGGAGCATGAACTGGAGGTCGTCGAAGCCCAGTCGACCGACGGCGGAGCCCCACGTGGGACCGAAGCGGAAGCCGACATCGGTGATCGCGCCGAGGTCGATCGAGGCGCCGTTGCGCGTGAAGTCCTGCATGCGGATGCGGATCGTCTCCCACTCGTTGTTCCACCCCGCGCCCGTGCCGCAGCTCGTGCGCTGGTAGGGTTCCTCCACGCCGCCGCCGTACGCGAAGACGCGCACCGAGCTCTCGTTGCCGTGCCCGTCGAGCAGCACGACCGTGAAGTCGAGGTCGCCGAGCGCCGCGGTCGTCTCGGGCGCGCGCGTCACCTGGCACGCGCGGAACGACAGGTACTCGTAACCGCTCGTGTCCTGCCACGCCGCGGGCACGTTGAAGACGAGGAACCGGTCGGTGGTCCACTGGAAGACGATCCCGCGCGTCGTGTCCGAAGCCGTCGCCTCGGTCATGCCGTTGAAGGGCGCGGACGCCGAGTACGTGAAGTCCGCGTTGGGGTCGTCGAGCCGGCCTTCGTTGAAGAGCGTCACGTCGAAGGTCACGGGCGCGCCCGAGCTCGAAACGTCCGTCGCCGTGTTCGTCTGGAAGTCGTCGATCACGCGGTTCCCCGCGGCCGGGGGCTCGATGTACTGCAGGTCGACGACGACGCACGTGTTCGTCGGCACGCCCGGTGACTGGAGCACCTCCCACTGCCGCCACAAGAATTCGCGCGCCGGGAGGTTTCCGTTCACGTAGCGCTGCACGAGCGGAAGGAGGTAGGCCTTCATCATCGTGTTCACTTCGGCGCGCGTGAGCAGACACGGCCCCGTGGCCCAGAGACTCGACGCGGCGTCGGCGTGGAACGCGCCGTGCCCCGCGCCGTGGAACTCGATCGACTGGTGGTAGGAGGTCGAACGCTGCAGGAGCGGGTATGAGCACGCGATGTCGTTCGATGCGCACCCGGTGACGTCGGAGTCGGCGCCGCCGACCCACAAGTGGTAGTTCGCGCCGTGCGGGTTCGCGCCGGTGATGCCCAGGAAGTCCGTCGGCGCGATGCTCGAGATCAGCTTGATGTCGGCGAGCGTGTATCGGACCGGCGTGTAGGTCCCGTCGAAGATGCGGTCGTAGGCGCGGCACACGCCCTCGCCTCCGCGGCTGTGACCGATCCAGACGATCTTGTGGCCGTCGACGTGGCCGTTCATCACGCCGCCCGCGATCGTCGCGAGGTTGCCGAGGAAGTGATCGGTGTTGGTGAGCGTCGTCGTCGACGCCGTCTCGATGCCCGGCACCGTGTCGTTCGTGTGGCTCATCACGATGCAGCCCCACGACGCGAGGTGCGTCCCGATGTGGTCGTACCAAGTGTAGTTGTGCCCGTTGCCGTGACTGACGACGACCAGCGGCAGCTGTCCGAGCGCGGCGATGTTGGTCGGGTAATAGATGTCCTCGCCGAGCCAGGTGCCGCCGCTGTAGAGCACCTCCGTCACGGCGAGCGGACCGGGAAGCGCCGTCGGCATGCACCGGTAGAAGCCCGCCTCGATGCCGTAGCCGTCGATCAAGTCGACGGGGCCCGCGCGTCCATCGCGATCGACGTCCACCACCACGTCGTATCCGACGCCGAGGTCGAGACCGGCATCGCCCGAGAGCACGCCCGCGGTCGTGAACGTGCAGGACTGGACGTCCGTCGTGCCGAGCGTGAACACGTCCGGCGCGCCGCGCGCGTCGACGAGCACCGGGTTCGCGTCCCACTCGGCCGGCGTCCTGTGCGCGAGGATCCACACGTCGACCGTGGCGCCAGCGACTTCGGGAAAACGCGTCGGGTCGATCGCGATCTGCACCGGTGCGTTCGTGAAGGAGACGCCGACGAACTCGAAGAACGGGTACTGGAGGAGCGCGCGTCCGGCGAGTTGCGCGTCGCGCGCGCGCCGCACGAGCGGCTGCGGGGCGTCCGAGGCCGCGCCGTGGGGCTGCGTGCCCGACTGTTGGGCGCCCGCGAAGGAGGGAAACACGCACAGGACGCAGCCGATCCCTCGGGTGAGGACGGATCCGGCGGCGCGGCGCGAAGCGGGAACGGACGCGGTCGGCATGCGCCCAGGATAGGCAGGCCGATCTGGGGCGGGAACGGCCAGCGCGGGCTTTCTCGGCCCGGCAGGGCGGAAACGGGCCGGGTGGAAAAAAAGGACGTCGCGGCCGGGCTCCACGCCCATCAGCGTCCGAACGCCCCGCGGCCGAAGTCGATCAGGCGCGCGAGCACGCCGCGCAACTCGACGCGCCGGACGATCGCGTCCACCTGGCCCTTCTCGACGAGGAACTCGGCGCGTTGGAAGCCGGGCGGGAGCTCCTGCTTGATCGTGGTCGCGATCACGCGCGGCCCCGCGAAACCGATCAGGGCGCCGGGTTCGGCCAGGGTGACGTCGCAAACGGAGGCGAAGGAGGCCGTGACGCCGCCCGTGGTGGGGTTCGTGAGCACGCAGATCGAGAACCCGCCCGCTTCGTTGAGCGAAGCGAGCGCCGCCGAAGTCTTCGCCATCTGCATCAACGAGAGCATGCCCTCGTGCATGCGCGCGCCGCCCGAGCTCGTGAACACGACGAGCGGCTTCCGCTCGCGGCGCGCGAGGTCCGCGGCGAGCGCGATCTTCTCCCCCACGACCTCGCCCATCGAGCCGCCGAGGAAGCTGAAGTCGAGCACGGCGAGCACGATGTCGCGGCCCTCGATCTTGCCCGTGCCGCAGAGGAGCGCTTCCTTCTGCCCCGTGCGCTGCTCGGTGCGGCGGAGCTTCTCGGCGTACGGCACCTGGTCGGTGAAGTTCAGGCGGTCGAGCGCGCCGAGGTCGGCGAAGCGCTCGCCCCACGTGTCGGGGTCGAGCACCATCGCGACACGCTCGCGCCCGGGCAGCGTGAAGTGGAACTCGCACGCCGGGCAGACCATGCCCTTCTCCTCGAGCTCCTTCCGGTAGATCATCTGGCTGCAGCTCTCGCACTTGAGCCACAGGCCGCCGGGCATGTCCTTCTTCTTCCAGAGGCGGCGGCGGCGGACGATCGCCGTGCCTTCGAGCGGCTCGGGCGGACCGAGGCCCTCGCCCGACGCCTCGTCCTCTTGCTCGAGCTCGACCTCGCGGGCCTCCTCCGCGCCGAGCTCCAGGGGCTCCGGCGGAGCGACCTTTTCGCGCGACGAATCGACGTTGCGCGGCGTTTCAGCGGTCATGCGTGCGACCTTCCCTCGCGACGCGCGCGAGCTCTCGGAACCGGGCCAGCGTCGAGCGCATGTCGCTCGCGCCGAACAACGCGGAGCCGGACACGAACGCGTCGCATCCGGCGGAGGCGCAGCCCGGGATCGTTTCCGCGTTCAGGCCGCCGTCCATCTCCACGTGCCCGTCGAAACCGTGCTCGCGGAGCCCCGCGGTCTTCTGGAGCACCGCGGGCAGGAACTTCTGGCCGCCGAAGCCGGGAAACACGCTCATCACGAGCACGAGGTCCACGGCGTCGAGGAACGGGAGCACGCGCTCGAGCGGAGTATCGGGATTGAGCGACACGCCGACCTTCCGCACGCCGTGCGCGCGGAAGTGGGCCGCGAGCTCGCGCGCCTTCGCGGGGGTAGCAGCGACCTCGACGTGAAACGTGAGCACGTGCGCGCCGGCCTTGGCGAACTGCGGGCCGTAGGTCCACGGGTCGGTGATCATCAGGTGCACGTCGAGCGGCGCCTTCGCGACGCGCGCGATCGCCTCGACCACGGGCGGACCGATCGTGAGGTTGGGCACGAAGTGGCCGTCCATCACGTCGACGTGCAGCCAGTCCGCGCCGGCCTCCTCGGCGCGCCGCACTTCCTCGCCGATGCGCGCGAAGTCGCAGGCGAGGATCGAGGGCGCGATCGTGATCGGCAGCGTGCGCATGGCGCTTCCCGCTCCGGGAGGCGGCGCGATCTTAGCTCCGTTCGCCGGTGCCACGCTCACGCCTTCTTCGCGCCGAGCACGGCGATGCCCGGGAGCAGCGTGCCCTCGAGCAGTTCGAGCGACGCGCCGCCGCCGGTGGAGATGTGGTCGATCGCGGAGGCGAGGCCCAGGAGCTCGATGGCCGCGACGGAATCCCCGCCGCCGATCACGGTGTAGCCCGGGCATTCGGCGACGGCTTTCCCGACCGCGGCGGTGCCGGCGCGGAACGCCTCCCACTCGAACACGCCCATGGGGCCGTTCCACACGAGCGTCTTCGCGGCGCGGATGCGCTCGGCGTAGAGCGCGCGGGTCTTGGGACCGATGTCGAGCGCCATCAGTCCGTCGGGCACGTCGGCCGCGTCGACGGCGATCGGTTTCGCGTCCTGCGCAAAGGCCTCGGCGCAGACGTGGTCGAGCGGCAGCAGGATGTCGACCTTCCTCGCGGCCGCTTTCGCGAGGGCCGCGCGCACGGTGTCGAGTTGGTCCTGCTGAACGAGCGACTTGCCGACCTTCTGGCCGCGCGCGGCGAGAAACGTGTACGCCATGCCGCCGCCGACGAGCAGCGCGTCGCAGCGGTCGAGCAGGTGGTCGACGACCTTCAGCTTGTCGCTCACCTTGGCGCCGCCGAGGACCGCGACGAGCGGGCGCGCGGGCGCTTCGAGCACGCGGCCGAACGCGGCGATCTCCTTCTCGAGCAGGCGCCCCGCGGCGGACGGAAGCACGCGCGCCGGCCCCGTGACGCTCGCGTGGTCGCGGTGCGAGCTGCCGAACGCGTCGTTCACGAACGCGTCGCCGTTCGCGGCGAGCGCCGCGCAGAACGCGGGATCGTTGGCCTCGTCGCCGGCGTGGAAGCGCACGTTTTCGAGCAGCACCGTCGTCCCCGCGGGCGCCTCGGCGATCGCCTTCAGGACCGCCGGCCCGATGCACTCGTCGAGCTTGCGCACGGGTGTTCCGAGCAGCTCCGCGAGGCGTTTTCCCATCGGCGTCGTGCGCAATCCCTCGTCTACTTTGCCCTTGGGCCGACCAAGGTGGGTCATGAGCACGGGTCGGCCGCCCCTCGCGAGGATCTCACGGAGCGTCGGCAGCGCGGCCTGGATGCGTGTGTCGTCCGTGATCGCGCCGTGGGCGTCCTGCGGCACGTTGAAATCGACGCGCACGAGCACGCGTCGGCCTTTCAACTCGAGGTCTTCGAGGCGCGGAGCTTCCAGCTTCATCGTGGGCCTTTCGTCGAACGGGAGCGCGCGCCGGGTGGCCCCCGGCGCGCTCGGGGTCGTTGTCCGCGGGCGCTCAACTCCGCGCGCCGGCCGTGGCCGACTTCAGCGCGTGCGCGTACTTCATCAGGTCGACGCAGCGCGCGCTGTAGCCCCACTCGTTGTCGTACCACGCGACCACCTTGACCATGCGCTTCTGCATGACCATCGTCGACGGCGCGTCGAAGATGGCGCTCGCCGGGTTGCCGACGATGTCGCAGGAGACGATCGGGTCGCTCTCGTAGGCGAGCACGCCCGCGAGGCCCTTCGTCTTCGACGCGGCGAGGAACGCGGCGTTCACTTCCTCGACCGTGACGTCCTTCTTCACGGTCGCGACGAAGTCCGTCATCGACCCGTCCGGCACCGGCACGCGCATGGCGACGCCGTCCAGCTTGCCCTTGAGGTTCGGGAGGATCTTGCCGACCGCCTTCGCGGCGCCCGTCGTGGTCGGGATGATCGAACACGCCGCCGCGCGCGCGCGGCGCAGGTCCTTGTGCGGCAGGTCGAGGATGTTCTGGTCGTTCGTGTACGCGTGGATGGTCGTCATCAGCCCGTGCTCGATGCCGAAGGCGTCGTCGAGCACCTTCACGATCGGCGCCAGGCAGTTCGTCGTGCACGAAGCGTTGGAGATCGACCGGTGCTCGGGCTTCAACGCCTCGTGGTTGACCCCCATCACGATCATCGCGTCGATCTCGTCCTTCGCGGGCACGGTCAGGAGCACGCGCCCGGCGCCGGCCTCGAGGTGCTTCTGGCAGCCGTCCTTGCTCGCGAAGACGCCCGTCGCTTCGACCACGAAGTCGACCGCGTTCGCCTTGTGCGGCAGCTTCGCGGGGTCCTTCTCCGCCGTGATCTGGATCGTCCGGCCGTTGACCACGATGTGGTCCTTGCCGGCGGTCACCGTCCCCGCGAAGCGGCCGTGGACGGAGTCCCACTTGAGGAGGTGCGCGAGCGTCGCCGGGTCGGTGAGGTCGTTGATGTGGACGATCTCGCAGTCCTTGTGGTCGGCGGCGATGCGGAAGACGAGGCGGCCGATGCGGCCGAAGCCGTTGATGGCGCTGCGGAGGGGGAGGGGCGGGTGGAGGGGGATCGGTTCGCGCGGCCAGAGCGTCCGGAGCGGCTCCCGCGGGGGCCGAGGCGGCGTCCGAGCGCGCGCCCGGGCCGCAATCGCGCGCACATGGCGCGGTCGGCCCTAGGAACACGCACTTGCTAACATGCGTCCCACGCGGGCCCCGGAGGCGCGCTCCGGCTTCCCGCGGGAAACGAGCGCACAGGGTAGCCCCCGCCGCCGATGGGATCAACGCGGACGGAGTGCCGCGTGCGGCCGATCCGATGCAGGACCAACCTCTCGAAACAGAGCTCACGCCAGCGTCGCCGGCGCTCGCGCCCGAGCGCTGGTCGCAACTCGCGGCGAGCGTGGGCCTCCGCGCCGACGAGCCCGTGGTCGTGGCCCTCTCGGGCGGCGCGGACTCGACCTACCTGCTGCACGTGCTCGCCGCGGCGCGCCCGCGTCCGCGGCTCCTCGCCGTGCACGTCGACCACGGGCTCCGCGGCGCGGAGTCGCGCGCGGACGCGGAGTTCTGCCGCGGGCTCTGCCGGACGCTCGGCGTCCCGTTCGCGCGCGAACACGTGGAGCTCGACCCGCGCGCGGAGAACCTCGAAGCGCGCGCGCGGACGGCCCGCTACCGCGCGCTGTGCTCCGCCGCGGACGCGGCCGGGATCGGCGTCATCGCGACCGGACACCACGCGGACGATTCGCTCGAGACGCTGCTCCTGCGCTGGACGCGCGGCAGCGAGCTCGCGGGTTTCTCCGGCGTGCCCGCGCGCACGCGCCTCGCACCCGCGCGCGGCGGCGCGGACGAGCTCAACCCCACGGCGCGCGAACTGCTCGTGGCGCGGCCGCTGCATGCCTTGCGCCGCGAGGAGGTGCGCGAAGCGCTGCGCGGTACGGGCAGAGCGTGGCGCGAGGACGCCAGCAACGCGGCGAGCGCCTTCAGCCGCAACCGGCTGCGCCATGCGTTGCTCCCGGCGCTCGAAAGCGCGTGCGACCCGGAAGCGCTGGAGCACCTGCGCGAATTCGCGCGCAGCGTCGAGGCGCTCGAGGCGCAGTGCGCGCGCTGGACCGCGTCGATCGTGTGGGGACCGCCGCGCTTCGCCAGCGCGCGCCGCGGCCCCTTCGACGCGCGGCTCGGCGGCAGCCTCGCCCGCGAGCAGCTCGAGCGCCTTTCCACGCCGCTCCTGCGCCGCGCGCTCGCGCGGCTCCTGCTCGAAGGCACGGGGCGCATCCCGCGGCGCGCGTCGCTCGAGCGCGTCGTCGAAGCGTTGACGGGCGCGCGCACAGGCGAGATCAGCCTCTCCGGCGGCTGGCGGCTCGCGCTGCGGCGCGAGTACGTGCACCTCGACCCGCCGCGGCCCGCGGCTGTCGCCGAACCGGCGCTCCCCGAAGGACGCCGCACGCGCGGCCCTCAAGGCGAGTTCGCGTTCGACCGCGCGGCGGCGGAGTCCGTCGAGCTCGCGGTGCCCGGCCGTGCGGCGCTCCCCGACGGTCGCGTCGTGCACGCCGCGTTCGTCGAGCCGCCCGCCGGAGCGGACGTGCCGCGCACGGCCGAGTGCGTCGAGCTCGACGCGGACGGCCTCGCGGGTCCGCTGTGCGTGCGCGCGCCGCGACCGGGCGATCGCTTTCACGCCCTCGGCGCGCCGGGCTCGCGACCGCTCGGCCGTTTCCTGCGGGACGCGGGCATCCCGCGTCACGATCGCGACCGGATGGCGCTCGTGTGCTCCGGCGGCGAGCTGCTCTGGGTCGCGGGCCTGCGGCCCAGCGAACCGCGCCGCGTGTGGAGCGGCACGCGCCGCCGCCTCCGGCTCACGCTCGAGGGTGCCGCGTCGGGCTGATCCAACGGCTCCGATCGGGTGACTTGCTCCCGGGGAGCGGGTACTTTGGTCCGGCTCGTGAGCCCGAACCTGGCCGTGTCCGCGTCCCTTGAAGGAAACCTGCG
>JACRIO010000182.1 GCA_016220035.1 Planctomycetota bacterium
AAGGAGCAGGTCACCGTGAGCGCCATCAACCGCAATTTCGCGGGGCGCTCGGGGCCCGGCCAGCTCGACCTCGCGTCGCCGTTGACGGTCGCCGCGAGCGCCATCGAAGGAAGGATCCGCGCCTATCGGCCGGGCCTGTTCGGGAAGGGCGCCTCGGCGCCGGAACGAGAGACGAGAAGCGTCCGATGAAGGAATACCAGATCGCAGTGATCGGCGGCGACGGCATCGGCCCCGAGGTGACGCGCGAGGCGATGAAGGTGCTGGACGCGGCGGCCGAGGTCTACGGCTTCAAGACGCGCCGCACCGAGTACCCGTTCGGGACCGAGCACTACCTCAAGACGAAGGAGATCTTCCCCGAGCTGGCGTTCACCGAGGTGCGCGGCCACGACGCGATCTACCTCGGCGCGATCGGCGACCCGCGCGCGCCGGTCGGGATGATCGAGTTCGGCATCATCGCGAAGCTCCGATTCGAGCTCGATCTCTACGTCAACCTGCGGCCGATCAAGCTGTACGACGAGCGCCTGTGCCCGCTGAAGGGCAAGGGACCGGCGGACATCGACATGGTGATCTGCCGCGAGAACACCGAGGGCGCGTACTCGGGCTCGTACGGCTACACGCACAAGGGGCTCGACAACGAGGTCGCGACGCAGGTGATGGTGCACACGCGCCCCGCGGTCGAGCGCATCATCCGCTACGCGTTCGAGCTGTCGCGCGCGCGCAACAAGAAGAAGACGGTCACGATGATCGACAAGGCGAACGCGCTGCGTTCGCAGGACATCTGGACGCGCGTCTTCGCCGACGTCGCGAAGGACTACCCCGACATCAAGACCGAGCACGCGTACATCGACGCCGCGTGCATGTGGATGGTGAAGAACCCCGAGTGGTTCGACGTCGCGGTGTGCGAGAACCTCTTCGGCGACATCATCACCGACCTCGGCGCGATGATCCAAGGCGGGATGGGCATCGCGGCGTCGGGCAACATCCACCCGGGCCGCGTGAGCCTGTTCGAGCCGATCCACGGCTCCGCGCCGAAGTACGCCGGCAAGAACGTCGCGTGCCCCGTCGCCGCGATCCTCGCGTCGGGGATGATGCTCGACTACCTCGGCCAGAAGGAGGCCGGCGCACGCATCGAGAACATCGTGATCGACCTCGTGCGTTCGCGCCGGATCAAGGGCGTGAACACGGGCGACCACCCGACCGACGAGCTCGGCGCGATGGTCGTGGACGAGCTTCGCAAGGTGCCGGCGCGCGTCGGCTGAGCCCGTTCCACTTCGAAAACGCGACGAGGCGCGGATCGCTCCGCGCCTCGTCGCGTTTCGAAGCCGTCCGCGCGGCTCACTTGGTCTTCGCGAGCTCCGCCAGGAACTTCTCCGGGGCGGCCTCGAACTTCTTGATGCAGCCCTTGCAGCAGAGGCGCACGAGCTTGGTGCCGTAGAGGTAGTTGACGGCGTTCTTGTCGAGCGCCTCGCCCGTGACCGGGCACGCGGCGACGGCGTACTTCGGGAGCTGCGCTTCGATCAGCGCCTTGTCGACCTTGGCCATGAACTCCGCCGGCTTCTTCTCGAAGGTCGCGACGGCGTCCTTGTCCTTCAAGCGCACGAGGCGCGTGCCGAGCACGTGGTCGACGGCGTTCGCGCCGAGCGCTTCGGCGGTCACCGCGCAGGTCGTGAGCGGGTAGCTCGCCTTCTGAGCCTGGATCACCGCCGCGACGACCTTCTGCCGGGACGCGGCCGGGTCCTTCTCGACCTCCGCCGCGCAGTCCTTGCAGCACAGCCGCACGAGGTGGCCGCCGAACACGCGGTCGACGGCACCCGCCCCGAGCTTCTCGCCGCTCACGGGGCAGGTCGCGAGCGGGTACGACGGCTTCTCGGCCGCGATCACCGCCTGTTCGGCGCCCTGTGCCGGCGCGACGCCGGCGGCGGACGCGCCCAGCTCGGCGGGCTTCTTCTGCGGGGCGGGCTTCGAGTCCTGGGCGAAGGCTGCGGGGAGCGCGATCGCCAGCGCGGCGACGGAGAGGAGGAGCTTCGTTTTCATGTTCGGTGGGGCGGGCACGTCTCGTCCCGCGAGGTTCGGGTTGCTGGAGCGACGGGTGTCGGCTCGAATGCGCAGGATAGCGATCCCGCGAACGCACATGGCCGACGACGTCACGGAAGAGAGCGGGAACTACGGCGGGAGCGCCGGTCCGTGGGCGCGGACACGTTCCTCGAACACGTCGGGCAGCGAAGGCGAACCTGCGTCGAAGGACGGAGGCGCGACGCTCGGGCCCCGCCCCGGGCCGAAGGGCTTCGACTGGGCGCGCCTCGCCTGGCGCATGCCGCTCTACTTCGCGGGCACGGGCGTGCTCGCCGGCGCGTGGTTCCTCGCGCTGCCCGTCGCCCTGGCTTCGCGCGGCGCGCGGCGGCGCCTGCGGCGGTACACGATGCGTGGGTGGGGGCGGTGGTCCCTGTGGTGCTTCGCGATCGAGCTCGAGACACGCGGAACGCTTCCGCGCGAGGGCGTGCTGCTCGTCGCGAACCACACGAGCTACGTCGACATCTGGGTGCTCGCCGCGCGCCTCGACCCGGTGTTCGTGTCGATGGAGGAGCTCGCGCGCTGGCCGTTCTTCGGGTTCATGGCCCGCGCGCTCGGCACGGTCTTCCTCGATCGACGGAGGAAGCGCGACATCCTCGCCGCGAACCGCGCGATGCTCGCGTGGATCGAGCAGGGCTACACGGTCGTCTTGTTCCCCGAGGGCGGGAACTCGCACGGCCACGCGGTGCAGCGCTTCCGCCCCTCGCTCCTCGAGCCCGCCGCCGCCGAGCGCGTGCCCGTCGCGTGCGCGACGCTCGGCTACGCGACCGAACCGGAGGACCCGCCCGCTTCGCGCGTCGTCGCCTGGGTGCGCGACCCGTTCCTTCCGCACGCGCTGATGCTCGCGTCGCGCCGCCGCATCCGCGCGCGGCTCGTCCTTCACACCGAGCTCGAACAGCACGACGACCGCAAGGAGCTCGCGGGTCGCCTGCACGCGCGCGTGGCGAGCGTGTTCCGTACGGAGTCAGGTGATTTTCTCCCCGATTCGGAGCGGGGAGGTCCCGACGACGGGCAGGTCCCGCGGGCTCCGAATCGGGGAGAAAATCACCTGACTCCGTAAACACACAGGGCGGCTCCGTGAGGGCCGCCCCGGTGGTTTCTGAAGTCCTGAACTAGGACTTCGCGTACTTGACGCGTCAGCCATACGACTTCGTCTCCGACGTCGTGACTGGCTTGCCGCCCTTGATCTCGCTGATCGCCTTCTCGACGAAGTTCGTCTTCGTCTCGCCTTCCTTGGCCTTGCCGTTCGGCGCGTTGTCGAGCGCGCCCGAGTAACGGAGCACGCCCTTCTCGTCGATCACGAAGCAGTGCGGCGTCGTCTTCGCGCCGTAGGCTTTGCCGGTCTTGCCCGAGGGATCGAGGAGCACCTGCACGGCGGCCTTCTTCTCCTTGAGGAAGTCCTTGTTCTTGTCGACCTCCGTCGCCGTCTTGCCGTCGGAGTTCACCGCCAGCCACACGACGCCTTCCTTCTTCAGGCGCTCCGGCACTTCCGTCAGCGGTCCGCCCTGCGAGTACGCCCAATCGCACATCGGGCAATCGGGGTTGAACCACTCGAGCACGACGAGCTTGCCCTTGAAGTCGGCGAGCTTGACCTTCTTGCCGTCGAGATCGACGAGCTCGAAGTCGGGTGCCGCTTTGCCGAGCTCGGCGGCCTTGGCTTCTTCCTTCTTCGGCTCCTGCTTCTCCACGGGCTTGGCCTCGGGCTTCGGGTCCTGAGCCGTGACCGCGGCGGTGTTCACCGGTCGCGTGTCGTCGGCGCGGGAGACCGAAGCGAGACCGACGGCGGCGAGCGCGGCCGTCATGATCATCCTTCGCATGGGATGCACTCCTTTGTCGGGTCCTGCGCGCGGGCCGAACCGAACCATTCGGATTCGAGCTTCGCGCGAGATCCTCGGATCGTACGGGAACGGCTCCGACCGGGCATCGGCCACGGACGTTTTCACGTGCGATCCGTGTCAAAGAGGGCGGGACCGGCTTCGAAACGAAGCGACGGCGCCGTGCGCCGCCGCTGCATGCACGCGACAGCTCCGCTTCAGGGCTTCGCGTACTTCACCGGGCAGCCGTAGGGCTTCGTCTCCTGCCGCGTGACCGCCTTGCCGTTCTCGAGCGCGTTCACCGCCGCCTCGACGTGGTTCGTCTTCGACTCGCGATCGGCGACCTGCCCCATCGGCGCGTTGTCGAGCGCGCCGCGGTAGCGCAAGACGCCCTTCTCGTCGACGACGTAGCAGTGCGGCGTCGTCTTCGCGGCGTAGGCCGTCCCGACCTTGCCGTCGGCGTCGAGCAAGACGCGCGCGTTCGACTTGCGCGCCGCCAGGAACTTCTTCGCCGCGTCCGCGTTGGCCGACGTGCCCGAGTTGATCGAAAGCCACACGATGCCGCGCTTCGTCATCCGCTCGGGCAGCTCCTTGAGCGGCCCCGCATCGCCGTACGCGTACTGGCAGTAGGGGCAGTCCTGGTTGAACCACTCGAGCACCACGATCTTGCCCTTGAAGTCGGAGAGCTTGACCAGCTTCCCGTCGACGTCGGTGAGCGTGAAGTCGGGCGCGGGCTTGCCGACCTCGGCGGGAGCCAGCTTCTCCTCCTTCTTCGGCTCCTTCTTCGCTTCCGGCGCGGGTGGGGTCTGCTCCCGCGGGGCGAGCCCGACCGGCGCGCCGAACGACGCGAGCACGAACGTGACGACATGCAGCTTCATGGTTCCTCCTCGTCGAATCACTTCTTCTCGGGCCGCCAGCGTTCCTGCAGGACGCTGCACGCGCCCTTCGCATCGCGGATCCACAGCACGCCGCGGTAGTCGACGTCCTTGGAGCCGTTGATCTGCTCCAGTTCGAGCTCGAGCCGCGCGCCCTTTTCGGTGCGCGTGCGGACGCGCTTCACGAGCTTGGTCGTCGCGCTCGCGTCGGGGAAGAACTCGAGCTCCTGCGCCTCCGGCACCTCGATGACGACGCGCGAGCGTCCGTCCAGGCCGGCCTCGAACACGGGCTCGCGCGTTCCGAGCACGTCCTTCCAGGCCTTGGGGTGCTGCGCGCGTCCCGCGGTGAACTCCTTCTCGTTCGCCGCCTTGGGCGTCGCGTCGTTCGCGACCGACGCGAGCTCGAGCTTCGCCCGGCCGGAGCCGGGGAGGCAGTAGTCCGTGCAGACGAGCCAGTCGCACTCGACGCGAAAGTCGAGCTTCGTCCCCGGAGCGAGCTCCTTCGGCGCGCGCACCTCGGCGAGGAGCCACACGGAGCCCTCGTGGACGAAGGAGACGATGTCGCCGTCCTCCTCGTGGCGCGCGGGGCACGGGAAGCGCACGCGCCCGATGTCGAAGCCGTCGGGGCCGGTGAGCTCGACCCGCGTCGGGTTGCCCGCGTCGCCCGCGTTCTCCCAGTAGATGTGCCAGCCCGGCCGCACCTCGAGCCGGATCCCGAGCTCGAACGTCCCGCCCGCCCGCACGCCGTCGTGGTCTGCGACGAGCGCGACCTTCACGAGCCGGTTGCCGTCCGTTTCCTTCGCGCGCGGGCGCGGTGCCTGCGCGGGATCGGGCGCGAGGAGCGTGCCGGCAAGGGCGAGGAGCGTGGTCAGGAACATGCGCGCGGGGCCTCCAGAGGCCGTGGAGTCTACGCCCGCGAGGGGTGGGGCCGGAAGCCGTTCCCGCGCGCGCGGGTTCGCGTTGCGTTCGCGGGCGCGGCCGCCGAAAACGCGCGCGGCCGGCTCGCCCGAGGGTCGAACCGGCCGCAGCGTGCACGCGTTGGATCAGGCCGCGCGGGTCGAAAGCGTGCTCTGCACGGTCTCGATCTTGCGCTTCACCATGTAGGCGGCGATGCGCTCTTCCTGCCCGCTCCAGTCCTTCGTGGCCTTGTTGTCGTACTCGATGCCGAAGCGGATCATCGTGCCCGCCATGCGGCGATAGCGCACGGTGGCGACGAGGTCGATCGACTTCTCCTGGCCGGGGAGCTTGAACGAGACGAGCAGCTTCTCCGCGCTGCAGAGCTGGATCTCACCCTGGCTGCCGAGCGAGATCGACATGCCGGTCAGCGAGAGGTCGTTGAGCACGGCGTTGATGCCGGGCGTCTTGTCGTCGTAGCCGGAGCGCACGGTCACGCCGACGACCTCGGGCGGCTTGACGCGCGCCGCGGTGCGGCGGCGGAAAACAGCGTTGAGCGTCTCGCCGTCGATCGCGCTGAACTGGAACTCGTAGGTGAGCGTGTCCGCGTCGTCGCGGCGGTAGATCACGCGCGAGCGGGCGGAGAGCGGCTTCTCGAGGTCCGCGCTCGAGAACGCGACCACGGCCTGGCGCGCGATCGCGATCAGCGGCGCGCCCTGCCGTTGGAACTCCACGGTGACCACGTGGTGATCGACCTTGATCACCTTGCCCTTCACGAGCGGGCCACCCGGCACCTCGAGCATGGCGGTGACTTCGGGGCGCGGGCCTGTGCGCTTCTCGGGCGACGGTTGTTGATCCATGGGGGCGACCTGGAGGTGGGGCGGGACCGCGGGGATGCGGTCGCGTTCGGTCTGGATCGGCCGTCGCGGCGCGAAGGCTGTATGGAATTTCTTCCGAGCCCGCGCACTTCCCACGCGCGTCCCGTTTCCAGCGCGCGAACGGCGGCGCCGCGCGCGGGATCGGGCCTCCGCGGCCTGCTAGGATCCGCGCCCCCCCCGAGGCACCCTCTTGGCCGGCCGAAAGCGCTACAGCGTCCTCCGCGATCCCGTGCACGGCGACGTGTACCTCACCCACGAGGAGCTGCGCGTGCTCGACACGCGCGAAATGCAGCGCCTGCGCGGCGTGAAGCAGCTCGGGACCGCCTACCTCGTCTACCCCGGCGCCCTGCACACGCGCTTCGATCACATGATCGGCAGCCTGCACATGGCGGGGCGCATGATCGACGCGATCAACCTGTCGTTCGAGCTCGACCCGGCGGGCTGCGTCGGCGTCAGCGAGGAGGAGGCGCGCGTCGTCCGCATCGCAGCCCTCGTCCACGACGCGACGCACATCCCGTTCGGGCATTCCATCGAGGACCAGGACGGCATCTTCGGTCGTCACGACGAGGCACGGCGTTTCGAGGCCATGTTCGAGGCCTCGACGGGGCTCGGGCGCGTGCTGCGCGAGCTCGGCGTGCACGACAACGTGCTGAAGATCCTCACGGCGAAGGAAGGCGAGGGCGGAATCCCGCCCTACTGGATCCAGATCGTCGGCGGCACGATCGCGAGCGACCTGCTCGACTACCTCGCGCGTGACGCGTACTTCACGGGGCTGAAGCTCTCCGTCGACCCGCGCGTGACGAGCTACTTCAAGGTCGACCGCAAGAGCGGGAACCTGTTCATCGACCTCGCGAAGCACGATCTCTTGCGCGAGGACATCCTGTCCGAGGTCGTGCGGCTGCTCGAGGCGCGCTACTACTTCTCGGAGCGCGTCTACTACCACCACGCGAAGGTCTCCGCCGGTGCGTTGATCGCGCGCGCCGTCGAGACGGCGCTCGCCGCCGGCGCCGTGCGCGAGCGCGATTTCTGGACGCAGGACGACGCGTCCGTGCTCGACCTGCTCGAGCGCGCGATGCAGAAGGCGCCCAAGGAGGCGCGCGAGCGCGTCAAGGACCTCGTCGAACGCTTCCGCGGCCGCCAGCTCTACAAGCGCGCGTGCGTCTTCCCGCGCTACGAGAACGCGGGCGTGCAGGAGGCGCTCGTCGAGAAGTACTTCGCCGCCGGCGGCGCGAAGGCCCGGCGCGACGCCGAAGCGCGCATCACCGACCTCGTGCGCTTCGCGACGGGGAAGCTCGTCGACGTGATCGTGTACTGCCCCGCGAAGCAGATGCAGCTCAAGGAAGCGCGCATGCACGTGCGCTGGCCCGGCGCGGCGAGCGTGCAACCGCTTGCGAACTTCGCCGAGCGCGTGCCGCGCCTCGCGGACCTCGAGCGCTCGTACAAGGACCTCTGGAAGTTCTACGTCTTCGCCGACACCGGCGAGCCCGAGCTGCTCGCGCGGGTGCAGGAAGCCGCGAAGCAGGAGTTCGCGGGGGCCGTGAACGTCTACTCGACGGTCGCGCGCTCCTGATGTTTTTCGTCGGCCCGGCGCTGGATCCAGGCCTACGCCGAAGTGCGCTCCGCGGGCGGCGGCGCTCGTTCGCGTGGGCCGAGCAGTGTGAGACGCGCGCGCCACCTTGCGCGCTTCCGCCGCGCCCCCTTATTCTGCTCAACCTTTTCTCGTGCCCGATCGAGAGACGCTCTCCGGCGTTCGCGGTCGCTCGCACGGCCATCCCCACGCGCTCAGAGCCCCCCCAACCATGACCGACATCGTCATCATCGGCGGCTGCGGCCACGTCGGCCTGCCGCTCGGCCTCGCCTTCGCCAAGGCCGGCAAGAAGGTCGTCGCGCTCGACATCGACGCGAAGAAGGTCGCCGAGACGAACGCGGGCAAGATGCCGTTCATCGACGCGGGCGCCGACGAGCTCCTGCTCGAGGTGCGCAAGTCGAAGAAGTTCGAGGCGACGACGGACGCTGGATGCATCCAGCAGGCCGACATCGTCGTCACCGTCATCGGCACGCCGCTCGACGAGCACTTGAACCCGCGTCTCGAGGTCTACGGGGACATGCTCAGGAAAGACCGCTCGTTCCTCAGGAACGGACAGCTCCTGATCATGCGCAGCACGGTCTATCCGGGCACGACCGACCACGTGGCGCACGCGCTGAAGTCCGCCGGCATCGAGGTCGACGTCGCGTTCTGCCCCGAGCGCGTCGCGCAGGGTGTCGCGCTCGAGGAGATCCACTCGCTGCCGCAGATCGTGTCGGGCACGACGCCGCGCGCGCTCGAGCGCGCGAAGGCGCTCTTCAAGCTGCTCACGCCCGACCTGATCGAGCTGCCGACGGTCGGCGCCGAGCTCACGAAGCTCTACAACAATGCGTGGCGCTACATCCAGTTCGCGGCCGCCAACCAGTTCTACATGATCGCGAACGACTACGGCCTCGACTTCTACGACATCCACCGCGCGATGACGGAGAAGTACCCGCGCGGGAAGGGCTTCCCGAAGGCCGGTTTCGCCGCGGGTCCGTGCCTGTTCAAGGACACGATGCAGTTGTCGACCTTCGACGACAACGCGTTCTTCCTCGGCCACTCCGCGATGCTCGTCAACGAGGGCCTGCCGAACTACCTCGTGCGCCGCGCGGCGCAGAAATACGACCTCCGCAGCCTGACGGTCGGCATCCTCGGCATGACGTTCAAGGCGGACTGCGACGACCCGCGCGACTCGCTCTCGTACAAGTTGAAGAAGTCGCTCGCGTTCGAGGCGAAGGAGGTGCTCTGCGCCGATCCCTACCTCGAGCGTCCGTGGATCCTTCCCGCCGAGGAGGTGATCGCGCGCTCCGCGCTGCTCTTCATCGGCACCCCGCACAGCGCGTTCAAGAAACTCGATTTCAAAGGCAAGCCGGTGATCGACGTCTGGAAGTCCGTCCCGGGAGGAATGAGCGTCGTATGAAGTGTCTCGTCACCGGTTCGAATGGGTTCATCGCGGGCTACCTCGTCGCCGAGCTGCTCAACAACGGCTACGAGGTCGTCGGCATCGACAACTTCAGCAAGTACGGCAAGGTCGGCAAGTCGTACGACAGCCACCCCAAGTACAAGCTCGTCGAGGGCGACGCGAAGGACGTGGAGCTCCTGAAGAAGCTCGTCGCCGACTGCGATCACTTCGTGATCTGCGCGGCGATGATCGGGGGCATCAGCTACTTCCACAAGTACGCCTACGACCTGATCGCCGAGAACGACCGCATCACCGCGGCCGCGTTCGACGCGGCGATCTGGGCGCACAAGCAGGGCAAGCTGAAGAAGGCGACGCTGCTCAGCTCGTCGATGGTGTACGAGAGCACGAAGGTGTTCCCGACGCCCGAAGGCGCGCAGCTCACCTCGCCGCCGCCGCTCTCGACGTACGGATTCCAGAAGCTGTCGTGCGAGTACTACGCGCGCGGCGCGTTCGAGCAGTACCAGCTCCCGTACACGATCGTGCGGCCCTTCAACTGCGTCGGCATCGGCGAAGGCCGCGCGCGCGGCGAGCACGAGATCTACTCGGGCAACGTGAAGCTCGCGATGAGCCACGTCGTGCCGGACCTCGTGCAGAAGGTCGTGAAGGGCCAGGATCCGCTGCACATCCTCGGCGACGGCAAGCAGGTGCGGCACTACACGTACGGCGGTGACCTCGCGCGCGGCATCCGCGTGTGCCTGGAGCACCCGAAGGCCTTGAACGAGGACTTCAACATCTCGACGCCCGTGCCGACGACGGTGCTCGAGCTCGCCGAGGGGATCTGGAAGAAGATCCACGGCGCGAAGAAGCCGTTCCGCTTCGTCTCGGACAAGCCGTTCGAGTACGACGTGCAACTGCGCACGCCCGACGTGAGCAAGTCGAAGCGACTGATCGGCTTCGAGGCGACGACCCCGCTCGACAAGATCCTCGACGAGGTCGTGCCGTGGATCCAGGAGCAGGTGGAGCGCGGGACGATCTGAGTCGCGCCGAGCACCGATCGCGATCCCGACGGGTGCCGCGCGGCGCCCGTCGGCGTCGCATCACTTCCCCTTCACCCGGAACGCCTTCTCCAGCGCGCTCTTGCCGCCGACGACGGGGAGCTCGATCAGCGTGTCGGCGAGGTGGAACTCGAGCTTCGTGCCCGCCTTGGGCCACAGCGTGAAGTCGTGGTCGCTCGCGAAGAGCATCAGGCCGATCTTCTCGCCGGCGGGGACGATCTGGTCGTCGGGTTCCAGATCGAAAGTGACCGTCACCGGCTTGCCGGGGACGAGCGGCGCCTCCTTCTCGAGTGACGCGCGATTCCTCGGATCGGCCCACCCGCGCGTGATCACGTCCTTGTAGATCGGCTTCTCGCCGGTCCACGGCAGCGACACGAGCCACACCGACAAGTTCGTCGCGGGCTGGTCGCACGCAAGCGTGATCGTCACGCGCGCCGTGCCCGACAGGTGCACGGGCTCCGCGAGCTCCGGCGTCGCGAAGAGGAGGCGCGTGGAGGACTGCTCGGCCTTCGCCAGCGTCGCTCCGTCGACCGCGGCGTCGTCGACGATCGCCTGCTTCGCCGCGTCCTTCGCGGCCGCGAAGCCGAGCTCTCCACACGCGCTCCCGTCGCCGCGCGGGTGCAACACGACGGTCTTCGCGCCGGGGTTCGGCCAGTCCGCGTACTCGGTCGGCTTCGAGGACTTGTCGCCCTCGCGCACGATGAAGGCGCGCGGGCCCTTCTCGACGCCGTTGTCGGCGCCGAGCAGGTACTTCGTGAACCACTCGTTCACGAGCTCGAACGGCGGCGGTCCGCCGTGCCCGCCCTGGTGCCAGTAGCCGATGCACGGAAGCCCCTTCTTCTCGAGCGCCTTGAAGAGGCGCGTGCCGTGCTCGGGCATCACGTTCCAGTCGTTGAAGCCGTGCGACACGAGGCACGCGGCCTTCATCGGCCCGAGGTCGAGCAGGTAATCGCGCTCCGCCCAGAACGCGTTCCAGTCGCCGGTGTCGCGGTGCTGCTCCGCGTGCATCCGCTCGTCGCGCACGTGCTGGTCGCACCACTCGTCGCGTGCGGGGTCGCCGCTGTGGATGAAGTCGTAGAGCACGTCGACGTCCTCACCCATGTAGCCGCCGGGGTGTCGCACGAGGCCGTTCGAGCGGTAGTAGTGGTAGTACGACGTGTTCGGCGCGATGGGCACGATCGCTTCGAGCCCCGCGACGCCCGTCGTCGCCGCGGCGAGCGGCAGCGTGCCGTTGTACGACGTGCCGATCATGCCGACCTTGCCCGTGCACCAGCGCGCGACGACTTCCTCGCCGCCGACCGCGGCGCTCCAGCCCTTCGCGCGCCCGCACAACCAGTCGATGACCGCCTTGGGAGCGAGCGACTCGTTGTCGCCGCCGACCGTGGGGCAGCCGTCGGACCAACCCGTGCCCGGCGAGGAGGAGTGCACGACCGCGAACCCGCGCGGCAGCCACGAACGCACTTCGCTCTGCGCGATCATCCCGGGCTTCTCGCCGCGCGGCACGTGCGCCATCGGCTTGCGCGGCTTCGGTGCTCCGCCGAGCTCCTGATCGGGGTTCCAGAAGAAGCTCTTGTCGTCGGGCCCGGTGCCCGCGAAGTACGGCGAGGTCTCGTAGACGACGGGCACCTTCAGGCCCTCGGTGTCGGTCTGCTTCGGCCGCGTCACGTCGACGTGCATGCGGTCGAGCCGACCGTCGCCGTCCGAGTCGAAGGGCGTCTCGACCCAGAGGAACTCGCGGATCCACTCCTTGGAGTCCTTGAACGCGTCGACGAGCTGCGCCTGTCCGCCCTCGATCACGTGCTTCGCTCGCGCGGGCGGATCCTCGCGAAGGAGCGCGGCGAAGGGCGGGAGGACGAAGCAGGGGAGGAGGATGGCGTGCATGGTCGCGCGGTCGGTCGAATGGGATGCGAAGGCGCCCAGCATGCCCTCCGCGTCGTCCGCCTCCAATGCACGCGCCTCAATCGAGCTTCAAGTTGCCCCAGTACGCGCCTTCGCGCACCGCGCCGTCCGGTGCGAGCGACAGGGTCCGCAGCGTGAGCTCCGCGCCCTCGGGTGCGACGTATTCGAACTCGAACGGCTGCGGCTCGCGCTGCGCTGCGACCACCTGCGGGTCGAGGCGCAGCGTGAAGAGCTCCTCCGGGTTCGTCGCACCCGTGCGCAGGAGGAACGCGCGGTAGCCGACCGGCCCCGACCATCCGCCGTCCGTCGCGCGCGGCAGCACGCCGAGCACGCCACGCAACTTGTGCGCGCCGCCGGGGAGGCGGAAGCGCAGGCGCGACGGCGCGTGGCAGAGGATCACGGTGCCGGGACCCGCGCGGCGGATGCCGCCTTCGAGCGGGAGCTGGCTCTGGAAAGGCGCGAGGTCGAGGCCGGGGGCCGTGAGGCGCTGCTTGATCGCGGCGAGTTCCTCGGGCGCGATCGAGCGCGGGAGCGGCTCCTCGAGGATGCGCACGTCGATCTCGTCCTCGAAGAACGCGCCGTCGTCCGCGGGCGGGAGCAACACGAGCCGCGCGAGCCGGTGCTGCGCCGCTTCGTCGTGCAGCGTGAGCCACTCGGTCGTGTTCGCGAGCAGGGGATCGACGATCACGCCCGCGCGCAGCATGCTCGGCACGACCGCGTTGCGCGCCACGCGACCGTCCTTCGAGTGGAGCTCGATCCACGGCTGCGGGGAGCGCAGGAGGAAGCCGCGCGCGCGGCCCGCGAGGCTCGTGCGGATGTCCGCGGCGAGCGAGTGGATCCCCGGGCCGAGGTGCGCGAGGTCGATCGCTTCGCCGAAGCACACGCGGCGTTCGAGCACGACGCGCGGCGCGGTCGGGTTGGTCGTGCCCTCGTTACGCTCGAGGAGCAGGAACCCCTGCTCCGCGTCGACCGGCGCGTAGTCGCGCGCGAGCACGCGCAGGAGCAGCGCGTCGTCGAGCGTGGGCAGACGCTGGTCGAGACTCGTCAACCCGAAGAGCATGAAGCGCGGAGCGTTCGGGCCCTCGAAGCAGCGCGCGTTGCGTTCCTGGAGTTCGCGGTCGAAGGTCAAGTACGACTGGAACACGGGCCGCGGGGTCCAGTTCCAGCCGGGGAAGAGGAGCAACCCGACGTGCCAGGGCATCACGTCGATCGACGCGCCGTTCACGCGCTGTCGCAGGCCCGGCAGGCTCCAGGCCTGCAACGCGGACTCGAGCTCGCGCCGGCCTTCGTCGGGGATGCTCTGCGGGCGGCCGAACATGCGGAGGTTTCTCTCCATCCATGTCGCTCGCGCGCCGATCTGGGTCGCGAAGGGCATGGCCGCGTTGCGCGACGCGAACGCGCCGAGCG
>JACRIO010000183.1 GCA_016220035.1 Planctomycetota bacterium
AACGCGCCCGCGAGCAGCGTCGCCGTCCCGACGAAGCAGGCCGCGCGCGCGCGCTCGGTGAGGCCGTCCGCGATCCACCACGCGAGCGCGAACGCGAGGAACGCGAACGAGCCGAGGAAGACGTTGCCCATCTCGAGGAACGTGTGGCGCACGAGACCGCGCTGCATGTTCGCGAAGTAGTAGATGCACGCGAACACGAGCGTGAACGCGAGCGCGCGGCGCGGCGTTCCCTCCGCGACGCGGCCCTTTTCGCGCGCGAGGAGCACGACGAGGAGCACGAGCACGCCCGCGGGCACGACGAAGTGGTGCACGTGGAAGAGCGGCGTGTAGGTCCGCGCGAGGATCGGCGCGCGGACGCCCTGGCTCGAGCCCCCGACGTGCGCGAGGTCGACGAGCCGCGCCACGCCGTCGCCCCCGCGCGCGGCGCACACGAGGAACCAGGCGGCGAGGCCGAGGAGCGTCGCTCCGCCGAGCCCGCGGAGAAGCGGGCTCCACCGCGGCCGCGACGAGGGATCGAGCCACGCGAGCGCCGCGAGTGCGCCGGCCGACGCAATCAGGGATGCGAACCCGAGGTCGAGCCGCCACAGGAAGAGGAACGCGTGGAAGAGCGCCCAACCGAACCACGCGAGCGCGCTCCCGCGCCGCGCCGCCGCGCGCGCGACGAACGGCGCTGCGAGCGCCAGCCCGCAGTACGTCGGGGCGACTTCGCACAGGAACGGGAAGAACGCGACGGCGAAGAGCGCGAGCCACGCATTGCGCGTCGCCGCGCGAAGCGCCGCGTAGAGCACGACCGCGAGGACCACCGGGTCGAGGAACTCCCAGTAGATCCACTGCTCCTCCCGCATGCCGTTCACCGCGCGGTAGAGGAAGCCGGAGAAGCTGTCCGACAGCCCGTGCGCGCCGAAAGTCTCGACGAACGGCACGCGGCCGAAGTCGAAGTACTGCTGGACGAGGAGCCCCGGGTTCGCGGGCTCCATCAGGTCCGGATGCAGCGGGCTCCACGGGCGGTAGAACGCCAGCGCGGTCGCGGCGGCGATCACCCACGGCAGACTGCGACGCTCGACGAGCGGCGCGAGGTCGGGGAGCGATCCCGCGCGCCGCGCTTTCCAGGACGACGCGACGGCGCACGCCGCGAGAACGGCGAGCACGCACGCCTCGAGCGTGTTCAGCGAGGGCCCGGCGTCCCCGCGCCCGAGCCCGAGGTAGAGCTCCTCGCGCATCACGGACGCGAACGGCAGCCATGCGAGCCACGGCAGCGCGGGAAAGAGGAGCGCGAACGCCGCCGCGCGCCGCGCGGGGTCCCGCCGCCACGTCGCGAGGCGCGCGAGCGCGTGCAGCAAGAGCGGGGCGAGGCCGACGATCCAATCCATCGCGCGCGCGGCGCTCGGCGCGTTCCACGCGCGAAAATCGTCGTGCAGCGTCACGATCCCGAGCCCCGCGATCGCGAGGCTCGCGAGCCACGCTCCACGCGCCGTCGGCCCCTCGACGCGGAAGACGAAGCGGTCGAGCGCCGCGATCGCGAGGTTCGCGGCGCAGAGCGCCATCACGAGGTTGATCGAGCTCCACATCGGGAGCGTGAACGCGCGCGCGAGCCAGAACGCGAGCCCGGCGAGCGCAAGCGGCTCGCACAGGTCGACCGCGCGCTCCCCGAGCAGACGGCCGAGCCGCGCGAGGCCGAGCGCGACCCCCGCGAACACGACGAGCGCGAGCACGAGCGAGCTCCACACGAGCCCGGTGCGGACGCTCACGTCGAAGCCCTGCGCCGTGGCCCAACCCATCGTGCGACCGTGCATCGCGTCGAGCGCGAAGTCGGTCGTCTCGATGCGCGTCATCACGACCGTGACCGCGGCGAAGAGCGCCGTCCAACCGTGCGCCTTCACGGCGTCCCCGACGCGCAGACGTTCGATCACGCCCACGCGGCACCAGGCGGGCGGGTCGACGCGCGATCCGAGCGAGCGCGGGGGAGGACCATGCTCCCGGCGAAGATAGCAGTCGCAGCGCGGCGCGCCGAGCGCGCGCAGCGCGTCAGCGGGCGCGCTCTCGAGCTGGACGAGCCCGGCGGGCGCGTGCTACGCCACGCGCTCCGTGCCGAACGTGCGCCACCTCCTCGTCCGGACCCTCGTGCTGCTCGTCCTGCCGATCGCGTCCTTCGCCTTCGGCCTCCGGGGCGCGTCTGGGCCGAGGGAGAACGACGCGGCGGCCGAGTCGCGACTCGGTGAAGCGGTGCGGCGCGGTGAGCTGCCGAGCTGGGACCCCGAACGCTCGACCGGCGTCGCGCTCGCGGCGCTCTCGAGCCCGGGCGCGTGGGATCCCGTGCGCGCGCCGCGCTACCTCGCCCCGCCCGGGCGCGCCGGCGCGTGCAGCGACCTCCTCGCGCTCATCCTGGCGGGGTTCGGCGCCTGGAGTCTCCTCGCGCGCCGCGCGACGAGCGCGCGCTCCTGCTGCTTCGCCGCGTGGACGGTCCAGGGCGGCGCGTGGCTCGTCCTCCGCATGCACGGACCCGCCGCGCTCGACGCCGCGGCGTGGATGCCGTGGGCGTGCTGGGCAGTCGACGGCGTGCGCCGGGGAGCACGCGGGAGCGCGTTTGCGCTCGTGCTCGCGACCGCCTTCGCGTTCGTTGCCGGCGACCTCGTCGCGGGAGCGATCGTCGCCGCCGGCGCGCTGCTCTACGCCGCGGTCGGCGCTCGGTTCGAGCTCTCCGTCGCCATGCGTGCGCTGCTCGCGTGCGCCCTCGGCTTCGCCGCGGCCGCCGTGCAGTGGTGGCCCGCGCTCGCGGCGCGCGACAACGTCGTGTTCGCCGTCACGAAGACGTCCGCGGAAGAACCGAGCGCCGCGCTCCTCGACGCGCTGCGCCACGCGGCGGGCGACGGACGCGTGCTGCAGCTTTGCGAAGGCACCGAGGCGCAGCTCGCGCTCGCGGCGCACGGGATCGCCGAGCTCGCGCCGGCGCGGGGGCCCGCGGACCGGCGCGCGGTCGAGCTCCTCCGCCGCGCCGATCCCGCGGGTGCTTCGGAAGACGGGGGCTGGCGCCTCGCGCACGCGAGCTTCGTGAACCACCGCGTGCTCGACCTCTTGCGCGTGAGCGCGATCGTGACGCGCTCTCCGATCGAGAACCCGCGCCTCACGCTCGTACACTTCGGAGACGGCGCGTTCGTGTACGGCCGCGCGGGCGCGCTGCCGCTCGTGCGCGTCGTTCCCGCGGAGCTCGTGCGCGTCGGCGGCGACGTCGCGGTGCTCGGACTGCTCGCCGCGGGCGGGCTCGATCCGTCGAAGACCGCCGTCGCGAGCACGGAGGACGCGCTGCCCGAGAGCGCGAGCCGCGCGCCGTTCGTCCCGGGCGAACTCCTCGTGCGTCGCTCCGCGTCCGATCGGATCGACGTCGAGGTGCGCGGGAGCTCGGGCGGATGGCTCGTGTTCCAGGAGAGGTTTTCCGACGGCTGGAAAGCCGCGATCGACGGAGCGGACGCCGAGTTCGTGCGCGTCGACCATGCGTGCCGAGCGCTCTGTTTGAAACCCGGCGACTCGATCGTGCGCACGAAGTACGAGCCGCTCGCGCTGCGCCTCGGCGCCGCGCTGAGCATCGCGGCGCTCCTCGTCGCGTTCGCGCTCGCCGCCCGCGAGGAACGCGCGCGTTCCCGGTAGACTGGCGCGATGCATCTCCAGGTCCTCGCGAGCGGCAGCGAAGGGAACAGCACGCTCGTGCGCTGCGGCGAGACGAACCTGATCGTCGACGCGGGCCTCGGGCGCGACGACGAGCTCGCGCGCATCGACGCGGCCGGCGTGCCGATCGCGCGCATCGACCACGTCCTCGTGACGCACGGCCACCTCGACCACGCGCGCAGCGCGGGCTCGGTCGCGCGCCGCGCGAAGGCCATGCTGCACGCGCCCGAGGCCATCCTGCGCCACCACGCGGCGAAGAAAGCGCCCCGGCAGTGCGCGCTGCGCATCGACCAGCCGTTCGAGCTCTCCGCGCGCGACGGCATCGAGGAAGCGCCCGTGCGCGTCGCGTCGGCGAGCCTTCCCCACGACTGCGACCCGACCGTCGCGTTCGCGGTCGAACACCGCGGCCGCCGCGCGGTGATCCTGACCGACCTCGGGCATCCCGCGCGCGCCGTCGCGGAGCGGCTCGCGAACGCGCACGTCCTGGTGCTCGAGTTCAACTGGGACCCCGAGCTGATGGAGACGGGCCCGTACCCCCACACGCTCAAGAAGCGCATCACCGGCGACCGCGGACACCTGTCGAACGCGCAGGCGGCGACGATGCTCGAGCTGCTCGCGTCGGAGCACCTGCACACGCTCGTGCTCGCGCACCTCTCGAAGAAGACGAACTCGCCCGAGCGCGCGCTCGAGGCCGCGCACGGCGTGCTCGACCGGCTGGGTCTCGCTTCGCGCGTGAAGGTCGTCGTCGCGAGTCAGGACGAGGCGGGCGAAGCGATTGCGGTCTGACGCGCCTCCGGGACCGAATCGGTCTCCGCCAGGGCACCGCCCTAGGCGCAACCGCCTGCCGCCCAGTGCGGCACGTTACTGGACCGTGATCTTCAAGGCGTCGCTCGCGGCGATCCCCCAGCCTGCTCCGCAGTGGGTCAGGCCAGGAAACACGAACTGCGCGACGAAGTGCTCACCCTGCGCGCTGGTGGGGATGGTCACCGGACGTTCGACATACCCGAGAGCGTTCGCGGTGACCGGCAGGC
The DNA here is from genome assembly GCA_016220035.1 of Planctomycetota bacterium. Classification (GTDB taxonomy): domain Bacteria; phylum Planctomycetota; class UBA1135; order UBA1135; genus JADJNY01. The sequence goes on from JACRIO010000183.1 coordinate 4,692, forward strand.
GCGAGAGACCTCGCGACGGATCGATCCAAAGCTTGGCGCCAAGGACTTGAATCGGTACTGGCGCTCCCGAGCGGCCGATCAGCAGCCAGCCCGACGCGAGCGGAGGAGCCGCTGTGCAGTAGAAACCAAAGTTGCTGGCGCCGGCCGCCGGCATGGCCGTGACGTGGATGGGTATCGGGCCGCTGCAGGCGGGCGTGGAGACGCCATAGCGCTGCGCACCCCGGGGCAGGAAGTCGAGCACGCTCACCGTCCCATCGGTCTGACCGCCGGCATAGTTCGGGAGGGCCGCTCCCGGCGTGACGGGGAAACCGCCTACCGAGCTGCCGCCGAGCACGCCGTTGCCCGTCGGATCGACGGCGAAACCCGCGAGCCGGAACTCGAGGCTGGGTCCCCCAAGCCGAGTTGCGTAGAAGAGCCGACTGAGGCTCGGGGAGAAGCGCGCCGCGAAGAGGTCGGCGTAGCCGGAGGTCACTTGAAAGGCTCCGGGTGTCGTCGGCATGGGACCACCTTCGACGTAACCGCCGATCGAGACCACACCGGAGGGATCGACATGGAGGTCGTAGGCGTGCTCGATGCCGTTGCCCCCGAAGAACGTGAAAGCGAGTAGCTGCGTGCCCGTGCTGTTCAAGCGGGCGACGAAGGCGTCCTCCCAAACCGTTGGAGCATGCGTGGGCTGAAATCCGCCCGGCACCGTGGGCGTGTTGGTCGACTTGGAGTAGCCGGCGACGTAGACGTCCTCGTTCTGCCCTAGCGCCACGGCTTCGATGCCGTCTTCGCGACCGCTGAAGAGCTGGCCTTTCGCGGGTTTCATGCCGCGCTCGTAGCGGCGGTGAAGAGGGTTCCGATGTCCTGCGCATTTCTTCGTGACCCCCTGGCACGAGGGCCCGCCTCGAAAACCGTGGCGGTGATGGTTTCTGCTCGTAATGACGCC
>JACRIO010000184.1 GCA_016220035.1 Planctomycetota bacterium
GCCGCCGAGCTCGCGCTTCCGCCATGCGAGCACGAGCCCGACGAGCGCCGCCGCGCCGAGGTACGGCGTGAAGTAGAAGCCGGTCGTCTTCGCGAGGTGTCCGAGGCGCTCGAGCGTCTGCACCGGGTTCGCGAACGGGCCGGCGCTCCCTTTCTGCAGGAAGTAGGTCGACAGCGTCGCGCGCGCCCACGGGATCGCGAAGAGCGCCGCGATCAGCGCGCCGCCCCAGAGGAAGAGGAGCAGCCGCTTGCGCGGTCCGAGCACGAAACGCGCGCGCAGGAGGGCGACTCCCGGCGCGACGAGCAGCGCGGGAACGAGCAGCGCCGCGGAGGGATGGAAGAAGGCGCCCGCGCCCGTGATCGCGAGGCCGAGCAGCGCGCGCAAGGCACTCCCGCCGAGGAAGGCGCGCAGCCACACGCCCGCGCCGAGGAGCGTCGCGAGCTCCGTCAGCGTGTAGAAACGCGCGTTCTGCGACCAGTAGACCTGCCACGAGCTCGCCGCGACGAGCAGTGCCGCGATCGCGGCCGTCCGCCGGCTCGCGATCGGCCGGAAGGCCCACGCGGTCGCGGGGATCGCGAGGAAGCCCGCGACCGCGGGCAGGAAACGCAGCGCGAACTCGTCGGGACGGCCGCCGAGGAGCCCGACCGTCGCGTGCACGAGGCGGTAACCGAGCGGGTTCTGGATCTCGCCGCTCTCGATCCCGACGAACCAGTCGGTCCACGTCGCGGCCTCGTCGAACCACAGGCTCCACGCGCCGAGTTTCCAGAAGCGTGCGAGGCCGACGAGCAGGGCGAGCCCGAGAATCCAGCGCGCGCCGGAAGCGCTTTCCGGGGCGGCCTCCCCGCGTTCTTCGGGTTTGGAAGGGGCCTCGTTCGTCACTTCAGCAGCGTTCCAAAGCCGGACGACGAAGGCAACGGTCCCGTGCGCCGCTCCGGCCGCGCACGCTTGCTTCCGTCCGCTCGAGAGGCCGAGAATGCCCCGCATGCCGCGTACTCCGACCCTGTTCGCCACGCTCGCCGCCGCGAGCTTCCTCCCCGGCTGCATGCTCTTCGACGGCACGACGAACATGAGCATCGCGAGCGAGCCGCCCGGCGCGCGCATCAAGGTCGATGGTCGCGACTCGGGCTTCGTGACGCCGTGCCTGATCGCGCTCGACCGCGGGGACGGCGCGCGCATCGACCTCGAGTACCCCGGCTACGTCACCGCGACGCGGCTCCTGACGCCCGACCACCAGCTCTACGCGATCCTCTGGAGCGAGATGTACGTGCGCGAGACCGTCTGGAATTTCCCGCTCTGGTTGAACACGCGCGATCTCTTCGTGCCGGTGAAGTACGACAAGACGTTCTCCCCGGGGCGGCTCTACGTGAAGCTCGAGCGCACGGCGGACTCGTGAGCGCCGGACAGGTGCTCCATCCCGCCGTCTTCCTCGACCGCGACGGCACGCTCACGGTCGAATCGGAATGGGTGCGGAGCGGGCAGGACCTCGTGCTCGTCCCCGGAGCGGCCGAGGCGATCCTCCACCTCGCGCGCGCGGGTTTCGCCGTCGTGCTCGTGACCAACCAGAGCGCCGTCGCGCGCGGGATCGTCACGGAGGCGGAGCTCGCGGGGATCCACGCGCACTTCGCGGCGCTGCTCGCGGAGCGCGGGGCGCGGCTCGACGCGGTCTACCACTGCCCGCACCACCCCACGGAAGGCGTCGGCGCGTGGAAGATCGAATGCGCGTGCCGCAAACCCGCGCCGGGCATGTTGCTCGACGCCGCGCGCGACCTCGGGCTCGATCTCGCGCGCAGTTGGATCGTGGGAGATGCGCTGCGCGATCTCGAGGCGGGTTGGAGCGCGGGTGCACGGGCCGTGCTCGTCGCGACGGGGAAGGGCACGCGCGAGCACGCGGCGGCGCTCGCGAAAGGCCGCGCGCCCGACGCCTTCGTTCCCGACGTGCTCGCGGCGGCGCGCTGGATCGTCGAGCACACTCAGGGCAGGTAGCGCATCAACCGGCCCGAAAGCAGGCGCGCGACGGCCGGCGGGAGCTTCGCCCACGTCTCGCGCAGCTTCGCCGTCCGCGGGTTCGACGGGTTGAAGCTCGGCAACTCCTTCGCCTGGACCAGGTCGTAGCGGTACGCGAGCGGCGTGGGCTCGAAGCCCTGGTTCTTCTTGAACTGGTACGGTCCCGTGTCGAGGCGGCTGCGACCGAGGTCGAAGACCGGGATGCCGCGCGTCGCGCACCATTCTTGCAGGCGCACCGTGAGGAAGTTCGTCGCGCTGTACTCGCGGTTCGCCTCGGGCGTGTTCCCGATGTAGTAGAAGGAGAAGACGCCGTTCGAGACGAACGACATCGTCGCCGCGAGGCGCAGGTCGCCCTTGCGCGCGAGGTGCAGCACGACCTTGCCCGGGAGCTCCTCCATCAAGGCCTCGAACCACGCGCGCGGCAATCCGGGCGAGCCGAGACCCTGCTTCGCGGCGCCGAAGAGCTCGACCAGGTCGCCCAGGTACCATTCGCCCTCGGAGAGCTCGAGGTGGTGCTTCTCGATCGCCTTGCGCGCCTCGGCGCGCGCGCGCTTGGGCATCGCCGCCATCACCTGCGTCGGATCGCTCGGCACCTTCTGCAGGAACGCGCTGTAGAGCGTCGACGGGACGAGCTCCGCCACGCCGGGGTCCTCGAAACAGCGCAGCTCGAGCCGCCCGACGCCGAGCCGTCGCGCGAGCGCGCGGGCTTCGGCGACGAGTGCGTGCTCCACGTCGCGATCGGCCCCGAGCGGACCGCCGTAGACGCCATAGGGAACGCTGATCAGGTGCGACGCGAGGAACGGCGTCCTGCAGCGCATCAACGGCAGCACGCCGACGAGCTCCGCGCCGCGGAACGCGAGCAGGTCGCGGTTCTCGTGGCGGAAGACACGCGTCACCGCGCGCCGCCAGCCGGCGAGGTGGAACACGGTGCCCTTCGCGTGCGCCTCCACGAACCGGTCGCGCGCGGCGTCGTCGGCTGCGGTCGAGGGCCGGATCTGAACGGGAGGGAGCGGGGTGGAAACGTTTTCCACGGGGGCCCGAGCGCTAGGCGGTTCGGCGAGGCTCGTCGTCATCCTTCCGTGCATCGTCATCGCGGGGCGTGCGACTTTCCCAGATCCGTTCGATGCGATACTCGCGCAGGTTGCGCGCCTGCGTGTAGATGATGATCTCGCCCACGAGGCCGAAGCCGATGATCTGCACGCCGAGGACGACGAGGATCAGGCTGAGGAGGAAGAGCGGCTTCTGGTAGAGCCCGTTGTTCACGGGATCCACGATGCGCAGCCAGACGAGCCACGCGAGGAGCGCCGAGCCGGCGAAGAACACCGCCCCACCGAGCGTGCCGAAGAAGCGCAGCGGCTTCAGCGTGAACTTCGCGAGGAAGACCATCCCGAGGATGTCGAGCAACCGGCGCAGGTAGACGCCGACGCCGAAGAAACCGGCCCCGCCCCACTCCTGCAGGTGGCGCACCTGCACCTCGACGACCTGGAAGCCCTGGCGGTAGGCGATCACCGGCAGGAAGCGGTACATGTCGCCGTAGATCGTGAGCTCCTCGAGCACCGAGCGCCGGAACGCGCGGAAGTAGCAGTTCAGGTCGTGGAACTTGCCGTGGATGATGCGCCGCATCACCCAGTTGAAGAACGCCGACTGCACGCGATTCAGGTACGGGTCGATGCGCGGATGGCGCCACGGCGTCACGAAGTCCGCGCCCGCGTCGAGGGCGGCGAGCATCTTGCCGAGCTCGAACGGGTCGACCTGGACGTACTGGGGCGACGTGACGATGACGCGGCCGTGCGCCTGCTCGAAACCGGCGGAGAGGCACACGGATTCGCCGAAGGTCTGCTGGAATCCGATCGAGCGCACACGCCCCTCGAAGCGCGCCGCGAGTTCGTTGGCCTCGACCCACGCCTTTCCGCGCACGCCGTCGAACACGAGGATGCACTCCCAGCTCTTCCCGAGCCGTTCGAGCTCGCGCGAGAGCGCTTCGACGACCTCCTTCGCGCGGCCCGCGCCCATCGTGATGGGCACGATCACGGAGACGTCGACGACGCGCGCGGGCGCGGGGGTCGGCGCCTCCGCGGCGGGCGATCGCGTCCCCGAGCCCCGTTCGGCTTCGAGCGTCATCGCGACAACGGCTCCAAGGAGGTCGTGATCACGCGGCGCACGCGGCGGCCGTGCATGCCGCTCGCCTTGACCGCGAGCTCGGCCACGAGACCGAGACCGACGAAGTAGATGCAGAGCATCGAGACGAGCATGTACACGATGAGCACGGCGCGCCCCCACTCGTTCGCGAAGCTCACCGACTCCCAGTGCCAGAGCACGTCACAGACGAACACCACGAACGCGAACAGGAAGGGCAGCGTGAGCATCCCGAAGTAGACCAGCGGCCGCTGTCCGAACGCGGTGACCATCTTGATCACGAGCAGGTCGAGCAGCACGCGGAACATCCGCGAGATGCCGTACTTCGACCGCCCGAAGCGCCGCGGCCGGTGGTTCACGACCACCTCGCTCACGCGCGCGCCGCTGCCGGCCGACATCGCGGGCAGGAAGCGGTGCTGCTCCGCGTAGATCGGCAGCTTCTCGACGAGCTCGCGCCGAAACGCCTTCAACGTGCAGCCCGTGTCGTGGATCTGGACGCCCGTGACCCACGCGATCAGCCGGTTCGCGACGCGCGAGGGCAGCTTGCGCAGCACGAAGCCGTCCCGCCGCGCCTTGCGCCAGCCCGCGACGATGTCGAAGCCCCGTTCGAGCTCCTCAACGAGCTTCGGGATGTCCGCGGGGTCGTTCTGGAGGTCGCCGTCGAGCGTCACCACGATCGCGCCCCGCGCGTGGTCGAACCCGGCCGCGAGCGCCGCCGTCTGGCCCGAGCGGCCGCGGAACTGGAGCACGCGCACGTGCGGATCCTCTGCGCGCAGCGCGAGCATGGCCCGCAGGCTCCCGTCGCTCGATCGGTCGTCGACGTAGAGCACCTCCCAGGGGACGCGCATGCCGTTCAAGGCGCTCGCGATCTCCGCGTGGAGGATCGGGAGGTTCGGTTCCTCGTCGAAGACGGGCACCACGACGGAGATCTCGACCGTGGACGACATGGGGCTCGGAACCGGGGAGCCTACCCGGCATCGGCCGGAACGCCGCGCGGCTGGAGCCCGAAAAACAGCACCCCTCGGATTGCGACTTCCAGCGGAGCGGCGCTTGCCGTGCTTCCCATTCCCGATACGATCCATCCTGGAAAGCACCGAGATCGACAGCATGCAATGGAGTTTGATCGTCGGCCCCGGAGCCCGGCTCGCGGAGCTCCTCGCCTACTTGGTGCCGGACGGCTCCGGCGGCGATTGCGGCGCGATCGTCGAGCTGCGCGAACTCGGTGAACTGCTCGCGAAGGAGCCCGCGTGGAACGGGCCGGCGCGGCTCCTGATCGACGCGGACGCGCTCGACGTCGCCGATATCGGCCTCGTGCGGGCCGTGATGAAGCACGGGACGGAGCTCGAGCTCGTACTGCTCGGCGAGGACGGGACGCGCCGCGCCGCGCGCACGCTCGCGCGCGATCCGCGCGTGACGTGGATGGCGTGGCCGCCCGACCTCCACGACCTGCAGCGCCTCGGCCGCGCGCCGGGGAAGCGTGCGGCCGCCGCGACGACGAACGAGCCGTGCGTGAGCACGAAGGCAACGCCGCGCGACGCGGAGCGCGCGGACGACGAGGAGGAGATCGCGATGGACGCCGTCGGGGACGAGCTCGCGCAGATCGAGGCCATCCTGGGCACGCCGCTCGCGCGTCGCACGCGCGAGCGCGCGGACGAGCGCGCGGACGAGCGCGCGGAGGAGTGCCTTGCGGCGCCCTCGCCGCGCGCCGCGGCGATCCCCGTCGAGCGCGCGCCCGCGCCGCGCACCGCGCCGCCGTCAGCCGAACGCGTTCCAGCACCACGCGCCGAAGCGCACGAACACGACCTCGAAC
>JACRIO010000187.1 GCA_016220035.1 Planctomycetota bacterium
CGACTGCACGGCGTCACGCCGGCAAGCTCGAGCGCCTCGAAGCGCCCGCCGAACTGCTCGGGCGAGTTCAGCTCGAGCTCGAACGACCTGTCGCCGCGGAGGAGCACCGGCGCGAGCGCTCGCAGGCGCTGCGCTGGTCGATCGTCGGGCTCGTCGCCGTCCTCGGCATCGCGCTCGGCCTGCGTTTCGGCCTGCGCGAAGTGAACGCGGCGCCCACGCTCACCTTCCAGATCCAGCGTGTCCAGAACGCGAGCGAGCTCGACGGGCTCGCGCGCGACCTCGCTGGTGGGCTCACGGGCGGCTGGAGCGAAGTCACGTGGGGAGAACCGCGATGAAGTGCATCGCACTCGCGTTCCTCTCGACTGCGGCGCTCCTCGCCTTCGGCGCGGGTTGCTCGCGCCAAGGCGCGGCGGACGCGACGTCCGGTCCCGCGGTGCTCCACGCCCAGTCCGACCCGGGCCTGCTCGCGCGCATGCACGATGCACCCGCTCAGACGCGCTTCTCGGGCCACCGCCAGGTGTGGATGCGCATCAATGGGCGCGTCCTCGCCTACGACGAGACGATCTACGCGGACGGTCTCGGCGGGTTCACGATCGAACCCGGCACGGTCGCGCAGCCGAACCTGTTGAGCGGTCAGCGAGATCTCTTCGAGATCCTGCAGCGCACGCGCGAGGGTTTCCTCTTCCGCTACCGCGACTTCGGCATCCGCGACGTCGGGCTCCTCGCGCAGAATTACTCCGTTCAAGACACGGGCGCGGTGGTCACGGTGGCCGGCCGGACGTGTGACGAGTTGCGGTTCGAGCGCCTGCTCGCGCCGCACCGCAGCTACGTCGTCGCGGTCGACCGGCTCACGAGCCTCGCGCTGCGCTGGGAAGAGCTCGACGCCGCGCGCGCCCCCGTGATGCGGATGGAGTACACGAGCTTCGATCCCGCGCCGAACCTGACGGGGATCACGATGCACGTGGACCTGCCCGCGCAGAGCATCGACCCGGCCGTGGACAACCGGGCGCTCCTCGGTTTCTCGGCACGGCTGCCGCAGATCCTGCACGGGTTCCAGCTCGTGAACGCCGAGCAGATCACGTACGACAGCCGCAATTGGGTGCGCGTGCAGTACCAGGACGGCGTCGAGCCGCTGCTCTACCTTCACAGCAGCCGTACTGCGATCCCAACCGGCACCGTGGTGCTGACGAGCAGCGACCTGGGTGGTGCGCCGCTCGTCCGCGTGTTCGCCGCCGGGGAATGGACCATCGCGCAGTGCAAGCACGCCGGCTCCGAGTTCATCGTCGCCGGAAAGCTCGACGAGCCGCGCTTGCTCGAGACGCTGCGTTCCGCGATGCAGTGACGCGCCGGGACGCGGACGCACCCGGTAAGGGAGCGCGCGTGTTCCCAGGGTTGCCTCTGCCCCTGACCGGAATTCCTTTCCACGTGCGAAGGAGCTGAACTCTCCGTGCCGCGGCGCCGTCCATAGCAGCTCACGGGCGATCGCTTTCTCCGGCCGGTCTTTCACTCGCGGGGTAGTCTCAGGTGTCGAGCCCGCTGCGCGCGGCCGACGCCAACGAAGCATCACCATGAGCAGCCAAAACCCTCAGGAAGAACCCTTCTCCGAAGCCAATTTGGAGTCGCCGGAGTACCGCGAACGCCTGATGCGCAAGCTGAACTGCCTGATCGCCGTGCTCGAAGTCGCGACGGCCAAGGTGAAGAAGAGCCTCGACGGTCCCGCGGCGGATGTCGAACGCCTCGCGCGCATCCGCACGAACCTCCAGAGCACCCTCGACGTGTGCCTCCGCGCTCGCGCCGCGCTCGAACGCCGCGAAGCGCTGCCGCGCGACCTGCCCGAGAACCTCACGCGCGTGATGCAGGAGACGCAGAGCGCCGTCGCACCCGACGCCCGCCAGCCCAAGAACCTCCCGCGCGGCGCGCGCATCGAACTGCGCTCGGTGGAGGAGCGACGCCGATTCCAACGCATGGGTTCGATCGACCGCCGCACGATCGCGCTGGTCGACTTCGAGGACCTGTCGCGCAGACTCCAGAGCTGACCGTCGAGCACCGCAGCTCCCCAGATCGCGTTCCGCGGCTTAGCGGAACGCGATTTTCATTTCGGGGGAGGGGGCCGCGCGGATGAACGACCGGCATCCACACGGAGGGCACCAGGTTCGCGTCGCGCCCAGCGTCACTCGAAGACGAACTTCACCTTGTGCCGCAGCCTCGAGGCCACCGCCACGCCGTGTTCGAGCGCGGGCTGGAAGCGCCACCGCTTCAGTCCGTCGACGGCGGCGCGATCGAGACGCTTGAAGCCGCACGAAGAGACGATCTCGACGCTCGAGACCTTGCCGTCCGCGGCGATGTGCAACAGACACACGACCTCGCCGTGCTCACCGCGGAGCTCGGAGTCGCACGGGTAGTCGGGCCGCGGGTTCTCGATCACGACCGCGGCGCGTGTCGCGCCGACCGAGGGAGTGACAGCACTCGTCGCGGCGGCGATCACCGTCGCGCCGGCCTTGTCCGTCGCGGCGCGATCCGACGGCGCCATTGCGACGGACTCCATCGGCCGCGGCGCGAGCGCGGCTTCGGGGGAGGACTCCGTCACGGGCTGAAACACGGCCTGCGTGACGACGGCCTCCGCGGCGAGTTCGTTCGCAGGCGATCCGGCGTCGGGCTGCGTGAGCGCGTCGAGTTCCGGAGCGACGACCAGCGCCTCCGCGAGTTCGATGACGGGCGGCGACGTCTGGACTGGCGACGCCTCGACCGGCTGGGTCGGCGCCGGCGGGAGCGCCTCCAGGGGCTCAGTGAGCGCCGCGAGCTCCGCGACGCGCGGCTCGAGCACGGTGGAGCTCGGGTCGTCGGGACGAACGCTCAGTCGAAGCTCGAACACGCTCTCGTCGCTCCCGCTTGCGCTTCCAGCTCCGCCCGCGTCGGCGAACGGCAGGCTGCCGCACACCACGAGCACGGAGGCGTGCAGGACGCACGAAAGGGAGCACGCGACGACCCAGGCTGATCGTGGGGTTCGGTGGTCGTGCTCGGTCGGCGGCATGGCGGGCAAAGAAGGGTACTCGCGGTGGTTCCTAACCGGGCCGCGGCGCTCGGCACCGCTTCACGCAGGGGGGAAGGAGGAGCGCGGAACGACGGGCATTCCCGCCGTCGTTCCGCGCTCCAAAACGAGCTCCGAGGCCGCGTGAGGCACGCCCCCCGGCCGCCCAGGCGCGGCCCAGAACTCGTACCCGATGACCAGGAAACCCTGGGCCGCGGGCGAATCGACGCCGATCCCCACCAAGGTCGCGACGTCGATGTGCATGCGCGCGGTAGGCCGGTACTGGAGGCTCGGTCCGACGAGCAGCTCCTCCTCGAACTCGCTGCGATCCGCGTGCGGGTTGATGAGCGCGGTCTTCAGCTCGGCGCCGAGCGACAGCCGCTGATCGTCGAGCGTGTGGCTCACGCCGATCGTGAGCTCGTGCGCGTTTTCGAGCGCGCCACCCATCTCGTGTTCGAACACGAGGTTCGCGCCCCGATGCCAGCTCGGCGAGAATTCGTCACCGAGCAGGAGCTTCGCCTCGATCGAATCGGGCGCGGAGTCCTCGTTCGCGAGCTCGAGGTACAGCGTCGGATTCCAGGGGATTGCATCCCAATCCGCGAGCGCCCAGCGCGCTTCGAGCTTCTGTTCGTCGACGTCCGCGGGGCCGTCGTTGCCTGCTTGATTGCGGACGAGGTAGAGGTCGAGTTGGAACCGGCCGGGCAGCCCGAACTCGATCTCGTACTGGTTCTGGAGCTGCACCGGCCCGTGGCACGGAAGGGTGGGACGCATCCACCACTCGACGCCGATGTGGCCGGGCGGTTGGACGTACACGCGCGTCGAGGGGAACCGTCGGAACTTGGTCCACTCGGGCTGCCGGTACGGGCCGACCCGATCTTCCTCGCGGTACTCGGAGACCTGGAGGCGCTGGCCCGTCACGAAGGTCGAGTCGGTCTCCTGCGCCGGGTCGACCGCTTGCTGTTTGTCGGCGGGGTTGACGATCTGGGCGTGCGTGAAGAGCGAAAGGCTCGCGGCGACGAGGCTCGTCGCGGCGAGCCGAGAAAGCGCCGGGATCATCGAGGAGTGCATGAGGGGGAGGGGGATCGCGGTACGCGGCGTGGTTCGGACGACTGGGACGGCTCCCATCGCGAGCGGGGACAGATACCCGGACCGCGGTTCTCGGGTGGGCAAGAAAACAGGCATTTTCAGCTCGGTTTTAGGCCTTTTCGGGCGCCGCAGGATCGCGCCGGAAACTCCTGCGCATCGCAGGCCGAGCGCCGCTCTTCTCGACGCCGCCCGGAGCGGTCGCGGCGACCGAGTTCGCCGCAGGTCCGTCGGCGTGACCGTCCCGAGCGGAGAGTCGACCGAGGCCGGCCCACCTTCGACTTCACACGGCGCGGTCGCGCGGCGACCCCACGGGCGATCCGCATCAGCCCATGTGCGCTGCGAGCTCGGCGAGGATGATGGACAGGCGCCAGCGCACCGTCGACTCCGGGATGCCGAGCTGCGCGGCGATCTCGCGCGTCGGCATGTCGAACACCTTGCGCATCGCGAGGATCTGCCGGTCGTCCTCGGAGAGCGTGTCGAAGGCAGCGCGCAGGCGTGCGAGATCGTCGCGCTGCTCCGCGTGCGCGCTCGGCGAGCGCGAGGGCCGGCTTCCGCCGGGCTGCGGGAGGTCCCAGAGGGCTTCGGACAGCGGCTCCTCGCGCTCGGGGCTCCTGCGCTGGGCCTGGTGGTGGCGGCTCTTGTCGATGATCTTGTGCGTGGCCACCGTGTAGAGATAGCGGCGAAACGCGGCCTCGTTCTCGTAGTGGACGGCGGCGCGCCGTTCGTAGAGCTCGCGCACCGTCGACTGCACGACGTCGTCGATCGACTCGCGCGCGCGCAGCGCCGGACCCGAGCGCAAGCGGACGTAGTAGCGGAGCACGTCGAGGTGGCGTTCGACGAGCGCGTCCAGTTCGACGCGCGTCAACGCGCGCGAGTTGGACTTGGGATCGGTTTCGGCCATGCGGCGTCGATCGCGCTCCTGCACGACCACGCTTCGATTCCAACGCGACGGAGGCGAACGGACAAGGGCCGCGCTGTCGTGAGCGTGCTCGACGCGCTCGGGAGCTCGTAGACTGGCGCGCCGGATGGCGGAGCACGACGAACGGGCTTCAGCGAGCGCGAAGGAGCTCTTCGCGCTCCTCGTCGAACGCCATGACCGCGGGGAGCGCGTCGACTGGGACGCGGAGTTGGCAAGGCACCCCGAGCGGGTCGTGGAACTCCGCAAGCTCCACTCGAGCTGGATGCGCGTCGAGAGCCTGCTCGCGGGGCTCACGGCGGAGCCCGAGTCGCTCGCCTCGGCCGCACGCGAGGCGCTCGCGGCGATCCACCCGCTCGACGAGACTTCGCGCGAGCTGCTCGCGAACCTCTCGGATCCGCAGCGTCGCCTGCAACGCTATCGAGAGATCGAACTCATCGCTCGCGGCGGCATGGGCGAGGTCTCCCGCGTGTTCGACCGCGAACTCGAGCGCGAGCTCGCATTGAAGAGCCTGCACCGCGCGAGCGAAGTGGACGGAGCGCTCGACGGACGCGCGCTGCGCCGTTTCCTCATGGAAGCACGCATCGCGGCGCGTCTCGAGCATCCAGGCATCCTTCCGGTGCACGATCTCGGCGTCGACGCGGAGGGCCGACCGTACTTCACGATGCCGCTCGTCCGCGGAAAGAGCCTCGCCCAGGTGCTCGAGCTCGTGCGTGAAGGCCGTGAAGGCTGGGGCCTCGCGAGCGTGCTCGAGGTGATCCTCAAGGTGTGCGATGCGCTCGCCTACGCGCACGAGCAAGGCGTCGTGCATCGCGATCTCAAGCCCGCGAACATCCTCGTGGGCCGCTTCGGCGAGACCTACGTCATGGATTGGGGCCTCGCGCGCGCGTCCGCGGACAGCGGAGCGGAGGCGCCGTCCGGGGCAATGAAAGAGCACGGCATCGAGCGCGCGACGAACACGGCGAGCGGGCCCGCGACGGCGCACGGTGCGGTGCTCGGCACCGTGCAGTACATGTCCCCCGAGCAGGCGCGCGGCGAACTCGACCGAATCGGCCCGCGCTCGGACGTGTATGCGATCGGCGCGATCCTGCACCACGCGCTGAGCGGGCGCATGCCGTTCCACGGCGTGAGCGAGGAGGCTGCGCTCACGGCCCTGCGCCGCGGACCGCCGCGCTCGCTCGAGTTCCTCGCGCCGAGTGCGCCGCGCGAGCTCGTGTCCATCTGCGAAAAGGCGATGGCGCGCGAAGCAGAGGGTCGCTATCGCGGCTGTGCGGAGCTGGCCGCCGACCTGCGCGCGTACATGGAGGGGCGCGTCGTCGCGGCGCACGAAGCGGGCGCTCTGGCCGAGCTGCGCAAGTGGGTCGTGCGAAAGCGTCTCGTGCTCGTGCTCGGCCTCGTCGTGGTCGTGATCGCCGTCTCCGCCCTGTACGCGAACCGCTGGATCGAGCTCGAGCGGCGCAGCGAGAACGCGCTGCTCGCGGAAGGGAACGCGCTCGACGAGCTCCTGGAGCGCGCGCCGACGCTCTGGCCCGCCGTGCCCGAGGCGCGCGGGGCCTTCACGCGGTGGATCACGGACGCGGAGGCGCTCGTGGCGCGGCTCCCCGAACACGAGCACGAACTCGCGCGGCTTCGTTCGTCCTCGCAAGGCCACGCGTCGGGCCAGCGACATCGATTCGAGGATCCAGGCGCTCAGTGGAGGCACGACACGCTCGCGCGGCTCGTGAAGGGGCTCCAGGTGCTCTCGGGCGGCGATCCAGCCACGAGTGCGCTCGCCGACGCGCGATCCGGGCTCGCCTTCGCGAGTTCGGTCGAGGAACGCTCGCTCGTCGCCGCGCGCGAGGCTTGGACCCGTGCGATCGCGGATGCCGCCAGCGCTCCCGTGTACGGCGGTCTGCGGCTCGTGCCCCAAGTCGGACTCGTTCCGCTCGGCCCCGACCCGGCGAGCGGACTGCAGGAGTTCGCGGAGCTATCCACCGGCCTCCCGCCGAGCCGCGATCGCGAAGGACGGCTCCAACTCCGCCCCGAGAGCGCGGTCGTGCTCGTGCTCGGTCCCGCCGCGCGCGTCACGATGGGTTCGGTCGTTCCGGGCGACTCGGCGAGCGGCGCCCACGAGGGCGAGGCCGATCTCCTCGCGCGCGCCGACGAAACGCCGTGCGTCGCGATCGAACTCGAACCGTTCTTGCTCGCGCGACACGAGCTCACGCGTGAACAGTGGGACCGCATCGCGCCGGCGCATGCGAACGCGCCGTCGGCCCGCGCGCTGCTGCCCGTCGACACGGTTTCCTGGCACGAAGCGCGCGCGGCACTGGCGCGCGTCGGGCTCGTGCTGCCCACGGAAGCCCAGTGGGAGTGCGCCGCGCGCGGCGGCGGGAACGCGCGCTTCTGGTGTGGACGCGAGGTCGCGTGCCTCGTGGGCCGCGTTCAAGCCGGCTGGCTGCCGGACGGCCGCGCGTTGCACGGGACGACGGAGCTCGCGTCCGTTCCCGTGAGTCCCGCGATCGCGAACGCGTGGGGCTTCGAGCATGTCGCGGGCAACGTCGCCGAGTGGGTGCAGGACGCGTACGTGCCCACGCTCGCAGGGGTTCGACGGCCCGGCGACGGGCTCGCGATCGCGATGGAGTCCGCTTCACGGGTCGTCCGCGGCGGCTCGTTCCTCGCTGCACCAGCCGATCTCCGTTGTGCGGCGCGGAACGCACTCGCGCCGGAGACGCGCAGCGCGGAGGTCGGCGTGCGGCCCGCGCGCGCGTTGCGGCGATGAGTGTTCGACGCGCCTTGACCGCCCTGAAGATCGGTGGGAGAGTCTCTGCCCTTCATGACGAACGAGCTGGACGTCCGCGCGCTCGCGCGCCGCGTGATTGGGCGCGTGCTGGCCGAACGCGGCCGCGCGGAGCTCGCGACCACGGAACCCCGTGTCGCGGGCGTCTCGCGTCCGACCGGCGTCCACGTCGTCGTCGAGCCCGGCGGAGTTCCCGCGCGTCCCGCTCCGTCACAGCCGAGCGCGCCCAGGAATTCGGGCTCGGGGCTCGTCACCGCCGACGATCTGCGCTCGACGCCCGACGGAGGGCATTTCGCGGTGTCGCGCGGGACGATCGTGACCGAGCTCGCGCGCGAGGAGGCTTGGCGTCGGCGCATCGCGCTGACCGACGGATCCGAGACCCCCGAAGCCGCGCGGCGGAGCGACGCACGCTTGCGCATCGCCGTGGGTGCCGATCACGGCGGCTTCGAGCTCAAACAGGAACTCGCCGAGTGGCTGCGTGAAGCCGGGCACGTGCTCCTCGACCACGGGACCTTCGATGCGAACACGGTGGACTATCCCGACTTCGCGCGCGCCGTGGCCGAAGCGGTGGCCGACGGCCGCGCCGACGTCGGCCTCTGCGTCGATGGAGCGGGCATCGGCTCGGCCATGGCCGCGAACAAGGTGCCCGGCGTGCGCGCCGCGAACGGCTTCGACGTCGCGAGCGCGAAGAACGCGCGTGAACACAACTTCGCGAACGTGCTCACGCTCGGCGGGAAGCGTCTCACCCGGCAGGCAGCGCGCGAGATCGTCGAGGCGTTCCTGACGACCCCCTGGGGCGAAGAACGGCATGCACGGCGCATCGACAAGATCGATGCGATCGAGCGGCAGTACTCGAAAGCTCCCGCGGCACACCGTCCCAACGACCGAGGAAGAACCCGATGAGCGAGCAGATCGATCCGGCGCGGCTCGAGGAGCTCCTGGCGGAGATCGCGCGGCAGATCCTCGACCACGGGCTCACCTCCATCGGCGGGTTCGGCCAGTGGGGCTGCACCTCCGTGTGCATCGACCTCAGTCCGGAGCACGTCGGGGAGGTGCTCTCGGCCGGCGCGTGCCGCATCGGCGTGGCGGCTCCCGATCCGAGCCGCGTCGGAACGCTGTCGAAGCACATCGATCACACGCTCCTCAAGCCCGAAGCGACGCGCGCGGAGGTCGACAAGCTCTGCGACGAGGCCCGCTAGCACGGGTTCGCGTCGGTCTGCGTGAACGGAACGTGGGTCCGGCGCTGCCGCGAGATCCTGCAGGGGAGCGACGTGCTCGTCTGCGCGGTCGTGGGTTTCCCGCTCGGCGCGATGGTCCCCGAAGCGAAGTCCTTCGAGGCCCGACGCGCCATCGAAGACGGAGCTTCCGAGATCGACATGGTCATGAACGTCGGCGCCCTGAAATCCGGCGACCACGAGTACGTCCGGCGCGACATCGAGGCCGTCGCCCAGACGTGCCACGCGCTCGGGGCGCGGCTCAAGGTGATCCTCGAGACGGCCCTCCTCACCGATCCCGAGAAGGAGGCCGCGTGCCAGCTCGCCAAGGCCGCGGGCGCCGACTACGTGAAGACGTCGACCGGGTTCAGCAAGGGCGGCGCGACGGCGGCCGACGTCGCGCTCATGCGGCGGGTCGTGGGGCCCGCGATGGGGGTCAAGGCGTCCGGGGGCGTGCGCGACCTCGATGGCGCGCGCACGATGATCGCGGCCGGAGCGACGCGCCTCGGCGCCTCGGCCTCCGTCCAGATCGTCCAGGGCGGCAAGGGCGGCAGCGGCTACTGAATCGACCCGCGGAAGTGGGTCGAGCCCGTTGATGATTCGCTTCGCGCGGATCCAGAAGGGTCAGGCGCGCCGGGCGTCGGGGAGGGCCGACCCGCCTTCGAGCTCCGGCAGCGGCGTCTCGTTCGTCAGGAGCTGCGACGCGATCAGGAATTCGTCGCGGTCGTCGGCAGCGCTCACGAAGCGGACCTGCTCGACCAGACGCTCCTCTTTTTGAGCCGCGACCTGGCACATGCGGAGCAGGTCGAGCACTCGGTCCTCGAGGCGCCGTCCAGCCGGGAACTGCAGGACGAACTCCGTCTCGCCGGGCTGGATCGAGCGCGGGTCGATGGCGGGCGCATCACAGGGCCCGACGATCCGGATGCGGGCGGGTCCCTCGAGGGTCCCGAGGCGGCTGCGGGCGCGGAGGCCGAACAGGCGGATCCCGTCGTGCGTCCGGATCCGGAATTCGTCGACTTCGAGGGTCCCCGTCGAAAGCTCTGGACGCGGAATCAAGAGGAGGGAAGGTCTGGCCAACCGCAGGACTTGCAAGCGGTTACGCCAGTAGCTTCGCTCGAAGAGCAGCGGATGCAGGCTGCGCGAACGAGGTCCAGGCATGAGGGCGCTCAGCCATGAAGTCGCGGGAGAACGAACGTGAGCCTTGGTGGAAGTCGCAAAGGAGCTGGGACGACGTTGACCTGAACACACCTCCCGGCCCTCGCCCTGCGCGCGCGGACGGACTGCGAACCCGGCTGGGTAATCCGACCGTAAGTGTGCCTCCGCTATGGATTTCCGGAGGATGCCGCTGGCGCGTATCGCGGCCTCGTGCATAGGATGCCGCTCCTTCGTGGACCGGAGAGAAGGCCGGTTCCGGAGTCTTGCCCTCGTTCGCCTGGAAAAAGGTGCCGGGTGAGAACGTCCCAGTGTTTTCGGAGGAGTTCGAGGATGCGATCCCCCCTGCATCGGATGGCCCTGCTTTCAGCCTGGGTCTTCGCGCCATCCATGGCCCTCGCCAACCCGACCCCGAGGATCGGGGAAGAGAGCGGCAAGGGCTCCGAGGCGCTGTTCGTCCGGGCCCAGAAGGTGCTCGTTCGTCCGGGTGTCGTCCTCGAGGACTCGGCCGTCCTGGTGACGAACGGGAAGATCACGGCGATCGGGAAGGACCTCGCGAAGCCCGAGGGCGCGCGGGAGCTCACCGCCAAGGTCCTCTGCGCCGGCTTCATCGATGCCTGGGGTGCGCTCGGCCTCGGTGTCGACAGTCTGCGCGACGGCGGCACGGGAGCGGCGACCCGCGCGGCCGATGGGGTCGACGCGTATTCCGACGAACACCTGCGTCGGGAGACGCTCCGCGCCGGCGTCACGAGCGTGCGCGTCCAGAGTGGAACGACCTCGCGGGTGAGCGGGATCGGTGCGCTCGTGCGCGTCGCTCCGGGCCTCTCCGTCGAGCGTTCGATCGTGCTGCCCGAGGCGGCGCTGGCCATGAGCATCGGGCTCTCCGCGAACGCATCGAATCAGGGGCCGACCTTCGAGGTCGTCGACGGACAGGTCGTCCAGCGCGCGAGCTCGATGCGCGGCATGGATCCGTTCGATCGGCTGGCCGACGTCGATCGCGTGACCGCGGCCATCGAGAGCGGTCGCAGCTACCTCGTCTCGAAGAACGAGTACAAGCACGAGCTCGAGGACTGGCAGAAGAAGATCGCCGAGAAGGAGACCGAGCTCGACAAGGAGTTCAAGAAGGCCAAGAAGGACCGCGAGAAGGAAGAGAAGGACGCCAAGGAGAAGGGCAAGAAGTTCGAGGAGAAGAAGTACAAGGAAGACAAGAAGCCCACGGCGCCGCGGTTCGACGACGATTCCGAAACGCTCGCTCGCGTGGCCAATGGCGACCTCCCGCTCGTGGTGCTGGTGCATCGGCACGCGGAACTCCGCGGGCTCTTGAGTGGGACGGAGAAGCAAGACCGCCTGCGGCTCGTCCTCGAAGGCGCGAGCGAAGCGCTCGCTTTCGCGGAGCAGCTCTCCGCGCGCAACGTGCCCGTGATCCTGGCGCCGGCCTTGAACGGCAAGGGCGCCGCGGACGAGCTCGAGGGTTCCGACCTGGAGCTCCCGGCCCGGCTGCAGCGCGCCGGCGTTTCGGTGCTGTTCGGCTCCGGCGGACAGGATCCGGCGGCGAGCCGCGACCTGCCGCTCCTCGTCCAGATGTCGATCGGCCACGGGTTCGAGCGCGAAGCTGCTTTCGACGCGCTCACCCTCGGCGCTGCGCGCGTGCTCGACGCGGCCGATCGGATCGGCAGCATCGAGCGCGGCAAGGACGCCGACCTGCTGCTCCTCGACGGCGATCCGCTGACGAGCGAGGGCCGCGTGCGCTTCGTGATTTCCGCTGGCCGGCTCGTGCTGACTCCGGAGGGTTGAGATGAGTTCGTTCGCGCTGTTCCTGTCGCTCCTCCCCGGAGTCGCCGATCGTCCGCTCGCCATCCGGGCCGAGCACGTCCTGCTCGGCGACGGTCGCACGCTCGAACCGGGCGTCGTGGTGATCGAGGGCGGAAAACTCCAGCACGTGGGCGCCGAGAAGGACGTCGACGTGCCCGCCGGCGCCGGGCGCATCGACCACAAGGGTTGGCTGAGCGCGGGGCTGATCGGCCTGCACGGCTACTCCACCGCGACGGGCGAGCTGCGCGACACGACGCGCACGACGCTGCCCGAGGCGCGCGTCGCATGGGCCTTCGACGCGCGGCATCCGGAATTGCGCGACCTCCTCGCCGAAGGCGTCACGAGCTTCGTCCTCACGCCCTCGCCGTCGAGCCTCTCGGGCGGGGCGAGCGCCTTCGTGAAGTGCGCGGGCGGGAAGATCGTCACGCGCGAGGCCCAGTTGTCACTCGGCTTCTCTGATCAGAACCTGTCGTTCAACCGCTTTCCGACGAGCCATGGTGGAGCGCTCGCGGAGCTCGAGCGCCTGTTCGCGAAGCCGACGGGGACGATCGAGAAGTGCGCGCAGGGCGAGCTTTCCGCGCTCTTCGAGGTCGAAACACCGAGCGACGTCCACCGCGCGATCGATTTCGCGAAGCGGCACAAGCTCGTCGGCGCGCTCTCGGGCGCGGACTGGACGGGTGAAGTCGCGAAGGACGTCAAGGCGTCGGGACTTTCCGTCGTCGCGTCGACCCTACGCGTCGGCGAGGACCGGCGGACGCTGCGCGCGATGGTCGCGCTCGGCGCGGCGGACGTGCCCTTCGGATTCGGTCTCGACGCGCCGTTCAGCCACCCCGCGACGCTGCGGCTGTCGGCCGCGTTGTGCATTCGCGAAGGTCTCGCGCGCGACAAGGCCTGGCGCGGTCTCACCGCGGAGTCCGCGCGCATCGCGGGTGTCGAGAAGCGCGTGGGCAACCTCGCCGAAGGGCTCGACGCCGACCTCGTGCTCTGGAGCGGTGACCCGTTGGAGCTTTCGAGCTCGGTCGTCGCGGTCTACGTCGATGGCGAGCGTGCGTTCGCCGCGGAGGAACGATGAAGCTCACCTGGATGCTCGGCGGTCTCGCATGCGTCGCTTCGAACGCGCACGCGCTCCTACGTCCCGCGGCCGACGACAAGGACGAACGCAAGGCGTGGACGGTGCGCGCGACGAAGATCTACACGTCGACCGGCCGCACCATCGACAAGGGCGTGGTCATCGTCAACAACGGGAAGATCAGCGCGGTCACGCCCGGCAGCGACGAGGGCGACGCCTCCACCGAGCTGCGCGTGTACGCGGTGACGGCGGGGCTCATCGACGCGAGCGCGCGCATCGGCGTCTCGATGGACGCCGTCGAGCAGTCGCGCGAGGTGGCTCCCGAGGTGCGCGTCGCGAGCGCCGTCGACCTCTTCTCGCCCGCGTGGGAGCGCCAGGTCGAGTGCGGCGTCACGACCGTGCTCGTGAACCCGCCGGACCGAGACGTGATCGGCGGCCTCGGCGTCGTGCTCAAGACCGCGGGCGACAACGCGATCGCGAAGCGCACGTTGAAGCCAGACGCCGTGCTGCGCGGCGCGATGGGCAGCGACCCGAGCCAGGGCAACCACCCCGCGTTCGGCCGACCGACCGACTTCTACTCGCGCCGTCCGACGACGCGCATGGGTGTCGAATGGGAATGGCGCAAGGCGTTCTTCGACACCGCGCAGAGCAAGCAGGACGCGTCGAAGAAGTTCCCGGGCGTCGAGCGCCTCGAGGAAGTGCTCGCGGGCAAGCTCACGCTCTCGATCCAGGCGTGGACGACGCAGGACATCCGCACCGCCGTCTTCTTGAAGGAGGAGATCGAGCGCGAAGGCTTCGGCAAGCCGCGCCTCTTCATCGACGCCGCAGCGGAAGCGTGGAAGGAACCGCAACTCCTCGCCCGCTCGAAGACGCCGGTCGTCCTCCCGCCGTTCCCGGTCGGCGGGCGAACGGACGACGGAGCATTCATGGCCTGGAACGTCGCGCAGCTCCTGCAGGAGCAGGGCATCGTCGTCGCGCTCAGCGCGCACGGCAATTCCGAGCTCGACGGACGCCTCGCGATGCAGGCGGGCTACGCGATGCGCGGAGGCCTGAGCTTCGACGAGGCACTCGCCGCCGTGACGATCAACCCCGCGCGGCTCCTCGGCGTCGAGGACCGCGTCGGCTCGCTCGAAGTCGGCAAGGACGCCGACCTCGTGCTCTGGAACGGTGAGCCGTTCGAGCCCACCGCGCGCGTCGTCGGCGTGATCGTCGACGGCGTGTTGCGCGTCGACCCGCGGCCCAAGCAGTGAACCGCGCACGCGTCGCCTCCAGCCACCTCGCGCAGCCCTGAACGCCGCGCACCCTCCACGAACACACGCAGCTTCGATCCCCGAGACACGCGGAATCCCCCATGTCGCACCTCATCTCCCGCACGTTCGTCTCCACGGCCCTCTCCCTCGGCCTCCTCGCTCTCGCGCCCGACGCGCACGCCGGCAACGGCAAGATCGCGATCAAGGCCGGGCGCGTGATCACCATGGTCGGCCCCGACATCGTCAACGGCGTCATCACGATCGAGGACGGCCGCATCACCGGTGTGTCGGCCGACGCGAAGGCCGCGTGGGATGCCGAAGTGCTCGACCACCCCGAGCTCGTCGCGTTCCCCGGTTGGGTCGAAGCGCACTCGAACCGCGGCATGGACCGCCCGAACGAGAACGTCCCGGTCGCGCCGTTCCTCGACGTGCGCGACTCGATCGATCCGATCAGCTTCTACTTCGAGGACTCGCTGCGCGCCGGCGTGCTCACGATCAACGTGCAGCAGGGCAACGCGTGCGTGATCGGCGGCCAGGGCATGGTCGTGAAGCCGTTCGGACTGACGATCGAGCAGATGCTCGTGAAGCAAGGCTCGGGCCTGAAGCTCGTCGCCGGCGCGCGCCCGGGTCGCTCGCGCGCGACGCAGGCGCAGGAGCTCCGCAAGGCCTTCCTCGACCTGCGCCAGTACCTCGACAAGCTCGTGCAGGACAAACAGGACGGCAAGGACTACGCGCGCCGCGAAGCGCTCTTCCAGGGCAAGGACCTCGAGAAGGAAGAGAACAAGAAGGGCCGCGCGTTCGAGGGCACCGCGAACTGGAAGGTGCCTGGACTCGAGGCGATCCCGCGCGGCGAGATCGACGATCAGAAGGAGCCCCTCTTGCGCCTCGTCGAGGGCAAGCTGCCCGCGTTCATGTACTGCGATTCGGGTTCCTCGGTGCAACTGGCGCTCGACGTCGCGCGCGCGAACGGGTTCCTCGCGAACACGGTACTCGTGCTCGAAGGCGACTCCTGGAAGGCCGCCGACGCGATCCTCGAAGCGGGCGTGCCCGTCGTGCTCTCGCCCAACCTGATGTACGTCGAGCGCGATCCGCTCACCGGCAAGGAGACCGAGACCTTCGTCCCGAAGGTCTTCAGCGAGAAGAAGATCCGGTTCGCGCTCCAGTCGCTGAACCCGAGCGCGCAGTCCTTGTGGTTCCAGGCGGCGCAGTGCGTCGCCAACGGCCTCGACCGCACCGCGGCGCTCGAAGCGGCGACGCGCACGCCCGCGGACATCCTCCGCCTCGGGAAGCGCGTCGGTTCGCTCGAGCAAGGCAAGGACGGCAACGTCGTGCTCCTCTCCGGTGATCCGCTCAGCGTGCGAAGCACGGTCCAGTACGTCGTGATCGGCGGCAACCTCGTCTACGACCGTTCGAAGGACGTGCGCATGAAGCACCTGATGAACGGCGTCGAGCCGAACAACACGGCGCCCGGCGGCGTGATGCTCGATGCGAGCGGCCATCCCTGCAACGACGCGCCCACCGTCGACGAGAAGTCGAAGACGGACAAGGGCGAGAAACCGCCCGAGGAGAAGCCGCACGACGATCACAAGGACGAGCCCAAGAAGGACTGAGCGATGAACGGGAAGCAGTTCCTCCTTCCGGGCCTCGTCGCCGGGGGCGTCGCGCTGACGCTCTTCGCCGGACCCGCGCCGCGCGCGGGCGCGACGCTCCGCGGAACCGCGGAATGGACCAAGCACGGCGTGGTCGTCGTGCAAGCGGGCACGATCCTGCCCGTCTCGGGCGAGCCGATCCGCGGCGGAGCGCTCGTGCTCGACGGCCAGCGCATCGTCGCCGTCGGCAAGGACCTTCCGGTCCCGTCAGGCGCGCGCGTCGTCGACTACGGCGCGGACGCGGTCCTGGTGCCGGGGCTCGTCGCGGCCGACAGCACCTACGGAATCCCGCGTCCGAGCGAGCGCACCGCCGATCCGACACTGCTCGCGATCGACGCCTTCGATCCCTACGCGAACTTCGTGTTCGCGCTGCAGGAGGGCGTCACCACCGCCTACCTGCCGCCCGCGCGCGGCCGGTTGATCGCGGGGCTCGGTGCGGTCGTGAAGCTCGGCGGGACCGACGAAGCGCACCGCGTGCTCAGCAGCGCGAACCACATCCACGGCGCGATCAGCACCGAAGCGCGCAACACACCGGGCTACTGGAAGCCGCCGATTCCCGCGACGGTCGACGTCGGCATGGGTGTGGAGCAGGCGCAGCTCCCGCGTTCGCTCATGGGCGCGATCGTCGCGCTGCAGGAGCTCGTCTCGATCGCGCGCGGCGGTGCGGACGACGGTGAATACGGCCCGGACACGGGCCCCGCGCTGCGCGAGCTCGTCGGGAAGCGCATGCCGTGGCGCATGGGTGCCGCGAGCCCCGAGGAAGTGCGCGCGCTCCTCTCCTTCTTCGACGAAGCGAAGCTCCCGCTCGTGATCGACGGCGCGAACGGCGCCGGAGTCGCGGCCGAGGAGATCAAGAAGTCGGGCGCGAGCGTCATCGTCGAGGCGCCGTTCACGCCGAACTCGCCCGGGCGCGCGCTCGGCAAGGACCGCGACTCGAAGTGGCCCGAGTACGACACCGCGTCGAAGCTCGCGGCCGCGGGCGTGCGCTTCGCGATCACGCCGTCGAACAACACGCCGGCGAACGACCTGCGCTTCGCCGCGGGTCTGATGTCGCGCGGCGGGCTCGACCGTGACGCGGCGCTGCGCGCGATCACGCTGTCCGCGGCCGAGATCCTCGGCGTCGCCGACCGCGTCGGCAGTCTCGAACCCGGCAAGGATGCCGACTTCGTCGTGTTCAACGGGCACCCGCTCGACCTCGGCAGCGCCGTGGTGACGACGTGGGTCGACGGCGAGCTCGCGTTCGAGGCCTACGAGTCCTCCGCGGTCGTGCTCGAGGTCGACGAGCTCCACGTCGGCGACGGCGAGGTGCTGTCGCCGGGCCAGGTGCTGCTCGTCGACGGAAAAATCGCCGAGGTCGGGCGCAAGGTCGGCCATCCGTCGGGTGCGCGCACGGTGCGCGGCAAAGCCGCGATGCCGGGCATGATCGACGCGCTCGGCCACCTCGGCCTCGAAGGATCGTCGCGCGTTCCGCCGACGCGCTTTGAGCTCGACCGGCTGGTCGAGCCCGGCGATCGCACCGATCAGCGCGTCGCGAAGAGCGGCGTCACGACCGTCGTGCTCTCCCCGCGCGGCCCGAGCCGCAGCGGCGCGCCGATGATGGCGTACAAGCCCGCGGGCGAGGACGTCGAGAAGATGGTCGTCGCCGATCCCGTCGGCCTGCGCTTCAACTGGACCGAGCGCAACCGCGCGCAGTCGGGTCAGGCGCTGCGCGAGACGCTCGCGAAGGCCGTCGAGTACGACAAGAAGTGGCGCGAGTACGAGAAGAAGAAGGCCGAGTGGACGCCGCCCAAGGACGAACCCGCCGCCCCGAAGGACGCCGAGAAGAAGGACGGCGAAGCCAAGAAGGAAGGCGAGGGCGAGAAGAAGGACGACGCCAAGAAGGAAGACGGCGAGAAGAAGGAAGAGGAGAAGGGCGGCAAGAAGAAGAAGGGCGAGGAGAAGCCCAAGCCCGTCACCGGCGAGTGGGTGACGAAGATCACGCTGCCGCCGCACCCCGAAGCGCGTCTCCGCCTCTACGTGAAGGAGGAGGAAGACGGCTCGATCCACGGTCTGCTGCGCTGCGCGGTGCTCTCCGACGAGCTCGTGCAGGTCACGGGGAAGCGCGTCGAGAAGAAGGTCACGCTCCAGGGCGACGGCACGAAGGGCGCGATTACGCTCGAAGCGGACGAGGTCGACGGCAAGCTCAAGGGCAAGCTGTCGCTCGCGGGCACGAAGCTCGACGTCGAAATCCCACAGACCGCGACCGAGTACGAGACCGCGGCACGGCCCGAGAAGCGCAAGACGAAGGAAGAGCCCAAGAAGGAGATCAAGGGCGAACCCAAGTCGCCCGGCGTCGACCCTGAGCTGGAACCGTTCCGCCGCGCGATGCACGGCGACGCCGGCATCGTCGTGCAGGCTGAGCGCGACGACGAGATCCGCGCGTGCGTCGACGCCTTCGCGCAGGCCGGTATCAAGCCGATCCTCTACGGCGCGAGCGACGCATGGAAGGTGATCGACGCGCTCCAAGGTCGCGTCGCCGGCGTGCTGTTCACGCAGCGCGTGACCGAAGTCGATCCCGAGCAGGGCGCGAAGAAGCGCAACCGCTACCAGGAGCTCGTCAACGCCGGCATCCCCGTCGCGTTCCACAGCGCGGCGGAGGAGGGCGCGGCCGACCTGCCGCTGATGGCCGTGTACGCGGTGTCGCAGGGCATGAGCCCCGAGGCCGCGCTGCGCGCGCTCACGAGCGACGCCGCGAGCATGTTCGGCATCGCCGATCGCGTGGGCCTGCTCGTGCCCGGCTTGGACGCGGACGTGGTGCTCCTCGACGGCAGCCCGCTCGATCCCGCGAGCAGCGTGCTGCGCGTGTTCGTGCAGGGACACGAGGTGCGCTGAGCGATGCGGACCCCGACCTTCGATGCGAGCTCTGACGCGCGCCTCCGTGCGCGCGGGGAGGCCGCTTGACGTCGAAGGCGCTGTTCGTCGGCTTCGCGAGCGCCGGCATCGTCGGCGTGTGCGCCTTCGGCGCGCTGTCGATGAGCGCGCCCACGGCCGCGCCGGTGACACGGTCGTGGTGGGACGCTCGCGCGGATTCCGCGCAGGACGCCCCGACGGCTTCGAAGGCGGCGGCCGCGGGTGAACGCACCGCCTCGCGCGGGCTCGCGCTGTTCGCGCGCAAGGCCGCGGTCGTCGGCCCCGAGGGGCGCGACGTCATCGACGACCCCGTCGTGCTCGTGAAGGACGGAAAGATCGAAGCGATCGGCCCGCGCGCGACGATCGCGATCCCCGACGGCTACGAACGCGTCGACCGCGGCGACAAGTGGATCACGCCGGGCCTCGTCGACCTGCACTGCCACATCGCTGGCAAGAGCTTCCTGGTCAACGACATCAACGACATGGTCTACCTGACCAACCCGGAGCTGCGCGCGAGCTCCGCGGTCGAACCCGGGAACCCGAACCTGAAGCGCGCGGTCGCCGGCGGCGTCACGAGCGTGCTCTTCATCCCCGGCTCCGGGACGAACATGGGTGGGCAGGGGATCCTGCTGAAGACCGGGCTCGCGCGCTTCGAGGAGATGCGCATCCGCGACCCGGGCTCGCTCAAGCTCGCTCAAGCGGGCAACCCCGAGCGCTGGGCCATCAATCCCGGCCGCTCGTTCATGAACTGGAACACGCGGAGCACGTTCACGCGCGGCCTCACGCACGCGAAGCTCCGCAAGCTGGACCCGACGCTCGCGCGCAACATCCAGTGGGACGCGTTCGGCCCGCTCGCCGACCACACGACGCAGGTCTCGACGCACACGCAGATCTTCCAGGTCGTGCTCACGACGCTGACCATGGTGCGGCAAGGCTTCGGGCTCGACGTGTACATCGACCACGGCGAGTGGTTCGGGAGCAAGCTCGCGGCGATGGCGAACGAAATCGGCGTGAACGCGATCATCGGCCCGCGCGAGATCGACCGCTTCACGCCCGGCTTCTCGATCGACACCGACGGCCAGATCCAGGGCATCGCCGCGCAGTACCAGAAGAACGGGCACCAACACATCGGCTTCAACACGGACTCCCCGGTCGTGCCCGAGGAGGAGCTCCAGGTCCAAGCCGCGACCGCTTGCCGCTACGGCTTCGATGGGACGCGCATGGACGCGCTGCGCGGACTCACGATCGTCCCGGCGCAGACGGCGGGCATCGCCGCGCGCGTCGGCAGCCTCGCGCCGGGCAAGGACGCCGACCTGCTCGTGTGCGACGGCGATCCGGTCGACCCGCGCACGACGGTCGAGAGCGTCTTCATCGAGGGCCGGATCGTCTACGACATGCGCACGGAGGAACGCCGATGGTGATGCGAGAGGGGAACCGGACACGGTCGACGGCGGCGCTCGCGAGCGTGCTCCTCGGCCTCGCGCTCACCGCTCCGGCGCACGCACAGCGCTCCATCGACGCGCAGAACCGCGTCGTCGAGGTGAAGCAGCCGCCCGCGGCCGGCGAGAAGGGCGGGCCGGGCCTCGCGATCAGGGCGAAGAAGATCCTGACCGTGCCCTACGAGGGCGAACAGTTCGTCGACAACGGCGTCCTGATCGTCAAGGACGGCAAGATCGAAGCCGTCGGGCCCGCGCGCACGACGCCGATCCCGGCCGACTACCAGGTGCTCGACGTCGGCGACAAGTGGCTCATGCCGGGCTTCATCGACCTGCACAGCCACATCGCCGGCACGTTCGACATCAACGACATGGTCTACCTGACCAACCCGGGCCTGCGCGTGCATTGTTCGGTGATCCCGAACAACGAGGCGTTCAAGGTCGCGGTCGCGAGCGGCGTCACGGCGGTGCTCTACATCCCCGGCTCCGGCGTGAACAGCAGCGGCCAGGGCATCCTCGTGAAGACGGGCCACGAGCACTACGAGGACGCGGTCGTGCGCGATCCGGGCTCGCTGAAGATCGCGCAAGCGGGCAACCCCGAGAGCTGGGTCATGGGTGTGGGCCGTTCGTTCATGAACTGGAACACGCGCGACATGCTGAAGCGCGGCAAGACCTACGCGCTGCGCTGGAAGGCTTTCGAGGAGGGCAAGGGCCCGAAGCCCGAGCGCGACTTGGAGCACGACGTCTTCCGCGAGCTCGAAGCGCACCGCACGCAGATCTCGACGCACACGCAGATGTACCAGGTCGTCATGACGACGATCACGATGCTCTCACGCGAGTTCGGGTTCACCGCGTACATCGACCACGGCGAGATGGCCGGCTACAAGGCGGCCGAGCTCGCGCAGGAGAACGGCGTGCGCGCCATCATCGGCCCGCGCGAGATCGAGATCCCGACGCGCCAGTTCATCCAATGGACCGGCTCGAACCCCGAGGCAATCCTCGGCATCGCGGCCGAATACCACAAGCGCGGCGTCAAGGACATCGGCTTCAACACCGACGCGCCCGTGGTGCCGGAGGAGGAGCTGCTCGTGCAGGCGACGACGGCGGCGCGCTACGGGTTTCCGACGCGCGACCTCGAAGCCGTGCGCGGTCTGACGATCGTCCCCGCCGTGACGGCGGGCATCGCGAACAAGGTCGGCTGCCTGCAACCGGGACGCGACGCGGACGTGCTCGTGATCGGCGGCGATCCGGCCGATCCGCGGTGCGCGGTCGAGTCGGTCTTGATCGACGGCAAGCGCGTGTACGACGCGGCGACGGAGCGGAGGCGCTGGTGATCCGACGCGGGAAGGGCATGCATGCGATCGGGGAGCACGCGCGAACGTCGCGAGCTCGACTCGTCGCATCGCTGTTCGTCCTCGCGCTCGCCGCGTGCTCCGCGACGCGCCACGCGAGGCCCGAGGTCGGCGATCGCCCCGATCTCTCGCCGCTGCGCCCGGGCGAGCGCGGTTTCGCGCTCCTCTGCGGCAAGGTGATCACCGCCGACGACGAGGGCCGCATGTTCCCGCGCGGGCTGATCCTCGTCCGCAACGGCCGGATCGCATACGTCGGCGAGCGCCGCGACGTGCCCGCGGGCTACGCGGTCGTCGACTGCGGCGAGCAGTGGGCGATGCCCGGCATGGTCGACCTGCACTCGCACGTACACAGCGGCGGCTTCGGCGACGTGAACGACATGGTGATCCCGGTGAACCCGGAGTTGCGCGTCGCGCCCGCCGTCGTTCCCGGCAACCCGCTGATCAAGCTCGCGTGCGCGAGCGGCATCACGACGCTCTTCGGCATCCCCGGCAGCGGCACGAGCCACTCGGGCTTCGGCATCGTCTACAAGACGAAGGTGCACGCGACGTTCGACGACTGCGTCGTGCGCAACCCCGGCGGCATGAAGGTCGCGCAGGCGTACAACCCCGAGCGCCGTGCCGGCGACTTCGGAGCGACGCGCGCGGGTCTCGCGTACATCCTCGAGGACATCAACGACAAGGCGGTCGGCGCGAACCGCGCGGGGCGGCGCGACATCGCGCTCGAGAACCTGCAGAAGGTCCACAGGCGCGAGCTCCCGGTGCTCATCCACTCCGCGGGCAGCGACTCGTGGGCCGCCGCCGCGCGCATGTGGCACAACACGTATCACACCGATTGCGTGCTGTCGCACGGCTGCTTCGACGCGCACCTGACCGCGCCGTGGATCGCCGAGCAGGGCGTCAAGGTCAACGCCGGGCCGCGCACGATGGACTACCTCGTCACGCGTGACGGCGCGATCACCGGCACGGCCGCGAAGTACATCGCCGCCGGCGTGAAGAGCGTCTCCGTGAACACCGACGCGCCGGTCATGCCCCAGGAGGAGCTCTTCCTCCAAGGCACGCTGTCCGCGCGCCTGGGCGCCGACACCTACCTCATGCTGCGGGCCGTGACGATCGAGCCCGCGAAACAGTTCAACCTCGCGCATCGCCTGGGCAGCCTCGAGGTCGGCAAGGACGCCGACATCGTGCTGCGCGTGGGCGATCTGCTCGATCCGCGCGGGCGGGTCGAGCGCGTCTGGATCGACGGCGAGATCGAGTACGACCGCGCGCGCGACGGACAGTGGTTCTGAGCGCGCGGAGGAAATCCCCATGATGCTGGCCTCACTCCTGATCCCCCTGCTCCCTCTGCCCCTTGGCGGCGACACCAAGCCGGGCCCGACGCCGAACCTGCTCGCGATACGCGTGGGCAAGGCGGAGACGATCGCGAAGGGCACGATCGAACACGCCGTGATCCTCGTCGAAAACGGCAAGATCGTGACCATCGGCGAAGACCTCCCGATCGAGCGCGGCATCCCC
This sequence comes from Planctomycetota bacterium, assembly GCA_016220035.1. Lineage (GTDB taxonomy): Bacteria > Planctomycetota > UBA1135 > UBA1135 > JADJNY01. Next base: position 23,142 of record JACRIO010000187.1, read on the forward strand.
GTCCTCGACCGGCCGAGCTGGGTCGTCATGCCCGGTCTCGTGAACGCGTACTCGCGCATCGGCCTCGACAGCGAAGGCGGCGACGACAGCGCGGCGGAGGTGAAGGCCTCGGCGGAGCTCTACGCGCAGGCGAAGGATTTCCAGGAGATCGTCAAGTACGGCGTCACGACGCTCGGGCTCTACCCCGCTGGAAACGGCGTGCCGGGGCAAGCGTGCGCGGTCCGCCCGCTCGGCAAGACGAAGGAGGAGATGCTCCTCGCCGACGCCTGCTACCTGAAGATCATCGCGCGCGCGTCGCCGAGCGCGAAGAAGCTCATCCAAGACGGCTTCAAGAAGGCGGACGAGTACGCGGAGAAGGAGAAGAAGGCGCGCGAGAAGTTCGACAAGGACAAGAAGGGCAAGAAGGAAGACAAGAAGGAAGAGAAGAAGGAGGAGCCCAAGCCCGCGCCCGGCGCCGCGCAGGAACCGGCCGCGGCGGAGGACCCGAAGCCCGAGGAGAAGAAGGACGACGGCTTCGTGCCGCCGGAGCCCGAACCGAAGGCGAAGCCGTGGGTCGACCTGCGCGCGGGACGCTTGCGCGGGCTCGTCAGCATCAACAGCGCGGCCGAGTTCCTGCACTACGTCGATGCGATCGGCAAGGAGACGTTCTCCTGGGACGTGCGTCTCGTCGTGCAGCGCGAGAGCGACGTGTTCTACGTGCTCGACAAGAAGACGTACGACCTCGACTTCGACGGCATCGGCGACAAGAAATGCCGCGTCGTGATGGAGCCCGTGCTGAGCGTCACGCCCGGCACGATGCGCAACCGCAACCTCGCCATGGAGCTCGCGAAGGCCGGCGCGAAGATCGTCTTCATCCCGCGCAACGACACGCTGATGGACGCGAAGGCGTGGCTCGCCAACGTCGGCGAGATCGTCGGCGCGAACCTCGATCGCAGCATCGCGCTGCGGGCGGTGACGCTCGAGCCCGCGGAACTGCTCGGCGTCGAGAAGCGCGTTGGCAGCCTGGAAAAAGGCAAGGACGCGAACCTGATCTTCTTCAGCGGCGACCCACTCGAGCCGACGAGCAAGCTGGAGGCCGTCATGCTCGACGGCCGGTTCGTGCACGGGGAGGTGAAGCTGTGATCTCGAAGCGGAACAACATCGAAAGCCTGGTCGCGAGCTTCGCGCTCGTCTTCGTCACGATCCCCGCGACCGCGTTCGCGTGGCAGGACGCGGGCGGCGACGAGAAGAAGGACGAGAGCGCCGAGAAGAAGAAGGAGGAGCCCGACAAGTGGTTCGTCGTGAAGAACGCCGAGATCCACACGGGCACCGGAGCCGTGTTGCGCGACGCGATGCTCGTCGCGAAGAACGGCAAGATCGACGACATCGGGCACGACCTCGAGATCCCGCCGGATGCGAAGGTGCTCGACGCGCAGGGAATGCGCGTGTATCCGGGCCTCGTCGCCATCTCCTCCTCGGGCCTGCTCGGGCCCACGACGAGCGACTTCGGCGACACGGTCAATCCGTTCAACTCGAACATGATCCTCGGGCTCGCGACCGGGATCACGACGACGGGCTCGGGCAACGCGGCGGTGAAGCTCAAGCGCTTCTCGATCAAGGACCTCGTCGTGCGCGAGAAGATCTTTGCCGTCTTCTCGTGGAGCGCGCGCAACCCGTCGGGCAAGCGCAGCCTGCGCGAGAAGTTCGTCTCGGCCGCGGCCTACTTGCGCGAGTTCCGCGATTGGGAGGACAAGGTCAAGAAGGACAAGGAGCTCAAGGAGCCGCAGAAGAAGAACGTCGACACGACGGTGCTCGCCGTGCTGAAGGGCGAAACGACGGCGAAGTTCAACGCGAACGATCGCGACGACTTGCTCGGCATCGCGCACCTCGCGCAGGAGTTCGGCTTCCGGCCCGTCATCGAGGGTTGTGTCGAGGGCTGGACCGTGGCCGACGAGCTCGGCCGCGCCGGCGCGATGGCGATCGTGACCGCGCGCGACCGGCGGCCGAAGGACGAAGCGCTCGTGCGCGACGGCGGCTCGAGCATCGAGAACGCGGCCATCCTGCACCGTTCGGGCGTCGCGGTCGCCGTCGTGTCCGGCACGGAAAGCGTGGACCTCGGCGGCATCGTCGGTCGGGACATCATGGCGCTGCCGATCGAGGCCGACTTCGCGATCCGCGGCGGTCTCCCGGAGGACGCCGCGCTCGCGTCGATCACGACCACGTCCGCGCGCATCCTCGGCGTGCAGCACCGCGTCGGCTCGCTCGAGGTCGGCAAGGACTGCGACCTGATCGTCGTCGACAAGGACCTGCTCCACTACGAAGCGTTCGTGCAGTGGACCGTCGTCGACGGGAAGATCGTCTACGACAAGCAGAAGGAGCTCTACTTCGCGCACATCCGCCCGCGCCCCGACGCGCCGGCCGAGCCGAAGAAGCTCGACAAGGGCGAGACCGAGCCCAAGCCCGACGCCGACAAGCCCAAGGAAGGTCCCGAAGAAGGCGGCAAGAAGGGCGATGGCGAGAAGAAGAACGGCGACGGCGAGAAGAAGGGCGGCGACGAGGAGAAGAAGGGCGGCTGAGCCAGCGCTCCGGTCGATCCTGGGCAACCGCGGCCCGTGAGGAGCTCCCTCGCGGGCCGCGCCGATTCCGGGCGACCTTCAGCGGCGCGGATCGAGGACCTCGACGAGCGCGGGCTCGAGCGCTCGGACCACGAGCTCGTGGCCGCGCGCCTTCCAGTGACCGTCGAGCGGGACCGACGCGCTTCCCGCGCCTGCACCGAGCACGGGCCGCAGGTCGAGGTGGCGCACGCCGGGCGATCCCTTCGCGAAGCGCGCGAGGCGGTCCTCGCTCGACACGATGACGAGCGGCACGTTCGCGCGACGAACGTCGGTCGTGGCGGAGCCCGCGAGCTCGTCCGTGAACTTCGCGAAGAGCGCGAGCACGAGCCGCCACTCGCCCTCGAGATCGCGCGGCCGCGCGTTCTCCGCTCGCTCCCAACGCGACTTCTTCCATGCACGCCACAGAGCGCTCGTCTGCTCGAGCCAAGGGTTCGGGACGGGCGCGCCCACGAGCTCGAGCTCAACTCCGCTCTCGACGAAGCGCGGCTTCGACTTGCCGTAGACCACGTCCGAGCTCGCCTCCGCGAGATCGTTGGCGCAGAAGACGCACACGACGACGTCGGGATCGACACGCGCGCGCATCCGGCGCAGGAGCAGGAGCTCCTGGTCCGTCGCATACCCCGACACCGCGGCGTCGAGGACCTCCCACTCCGGATGCGCGCTCTGCAGCCGCGCCGCGAACGTGTCCTCGAAGCGCACGCCCCAGCCGAAGGCGTACGAGTCGCCGAGCACGAGCACGCGCTTCCCGCGCTTCCCGCTCTTCTCCGGCGGCCACTCGGGGCCGCGAAAGCCGTCCGAATTGATCGCGATCTCGACGTCGAACTCGGCGCTCGTATGGCGCTCGCGCGCGTTCGGCTCGTAGCGCCAGCCGAGCTCGTCGTCGTGCACGACGTAGCGCGGGTTCGTCGTCGGCGAGAGCGTCGAAGCGCGCGTGACGCGGTACGCGAGCTCCGCGGCGAGCGGCGCGAACAAGAAGCCGAGCACGATGGCCGTGATCCGGCGCCGGAGGCGACTCGAGCGCTCGTCGTTCGTGCTCATCGCGGGGTAGGAGGGCGGCTCGAAGGCCTCGGGATCGGTCCCGACCTCACGCCGACGTCCAAGTCGCAGAGGATGCCGAGCGCTCGGTCCGATGCGAAGCTCACGCGAGAAAACGATGGGTGAACGGAGCTCGACCGGCGCATTGTGAGCTCCGCGCGCCACGGCTATGCTGAGCCCGCCCTCCGGTCCGCTGGAGCAATTGGATCCAACGCGCTCGATCGCTCCCGCCCCGTCCTCGCCCCCCACGATGATCCTCCGCCACCTGATGCGCGTCCTAGGCCAGGGCGTCAAAGACGGACGCAGCCTGACGTACGACGAGGCGTACCGCGCGTTCCAGGAAGTACTGTCGGGCGAGGAGAGCGAGATCCTCGTCGGTGCGTTCCTCGTGATGATGCGCATCAAGGGCGTCACGGTGCAGGAGCTCACCGCGTTCGCTCGCGCCGCGCGCGAGAAGGCGCGCATCCCGTGCCTCGACATGCCCGGCCTCGTATGCATCTGCCCGCCGCACGACGGGATGGACCGCGTGCCGCCGCTCGAGGTCGCTTCGGGCCTGATCGCCGCGGGAGCAGGCGTGCGCGTGCTCATCCTGTCCGATCGTTGCGTGCCGCCGAAGCGCGGATTGACGACGGCGAGCGTCTTGGATGCGCTCGGCATCGGCATGACGTGGGATCCGAACGAGGCGGAGGAGTGGGTCGCCAAGGCGCGCTTCGGCGCGGTCGCGGTGACGGGCATGCTGCCCTCGTTGATGCACCTGCGGCGCGTGCGCGGCGACGTGACCATCCGCACGCCGCTCGCGACGGTCGAGAAACTGCTCGCGCCGACGAACGCCGCCGTCGTGCTCGGCGCGCAAGGCGGGCCCGTGCTCGGCGGCGCGGTCGAGGTGATCCAAAGCCTCGGTCATCCGCGCGGCATCGCGATCCAAGGCCCCGAGGGCGGCGTCATCCCGTCGGTGAGGAAGCGCACGCGCGGCATCGAGCTCGCGGAGAAGCACCTCGTGCCGCTGAACGTCGAGCCGCCCGATTTCGGTCTCGAGTGCGCGAGCGAGCCGGAGCTCCCGCTCTTCAGCCCGCCGCCCGAGGACCAGGGCACGGGGGATTGCGCCGAACTCGTGAAGTGCGTCGGCGACATCACGCACGCGGTGCTCGCGGGCGAGCACGGTCCCGCGCGCAACGCTGCCTTGCTCGGAGCGGCGCTCATCCTGAAGGCCTCGGGCAAGGCGATGACGCTCGCGGAAGGCGTCGATGCGGCGTCGAGCTCGCTCGACAGCGGCGCGGCGCGCGAGGTGCTCGCGCGCTTGCGTGAAGCCGCGAAGTAGAGCGCGCTCGGCGACAAGGCGTCGAACTCGAAGCCCGTGCTTGGCGGCGAGCACGCGCGTCACGCACAATCGACCGCGATGGACCTCTCGTTCCGCTTCGACTGGTGGTTGTCGCGCATCGCGCGCTCGCCGAAGGACGCCGGACGGGTCGAGCTCTGCGTCCTGCGGCCCGCGCGCGGCGAACGGCGCATCGTCGAGACCCTCGCGCTCACGCCCGAGCGCGGCATCGAGGGCGATCGCTGGCTCGTCGATCCGCACCGTCGTGAGGGGAACCAAGTAAGCCTGATGAACGCGCACGTCTTGCGCGCGATCGCGGGCGACGATGCGGAGCGCATGGCGCTCGCGGGCGACAACCTCGTCGTCGATCTCGACCTCACCGAGGCCAACTTGCCGCCGGGGACCGTGCTCGCCGTGGGCGAGTGCGAGCTCGAGATCACGCCCGAGCCGCACCGTCCGTGTCGCCTGTTCGAGAAGCGCTACGGCGTCACGGCCGTGAAGCGCGTGAAGCGCGGCAACGCGACCGGTCGGCGAACGCGCGGCGTGCTCGCGCGCTGCGTGCGCGGCGGGGCGATCTGCACGGGCGATGCGATCGTCGTGAAGCGCGGAGCGCGCGCATGAGCCGTTTCCGTTTCGAGCTCCCTCACCTGCCGACGCTGCGTCGGCGCGAGCCGTTCGCCCACGGCGACCTCGGCTACGTGCCGCGGCGCGAGCGCCTACGGCCGTACAACCACGTCGAACCGCTCATCGGCGGCCGCGAGGCCTTTCCCGCGATGCTCGACGCGATCCGCACGGCGCGGCGGCGCGTGCACCTCGAGATGTACATCTTCGAGGACGATCGGACGGGCCGCGAGTTCCAGCAGGCGTTCATCGAGCGCGCGAAGGCGGGCGTCGAGGTGCGCGTGCTCGTCGACGGGCTCGGCTCGTTCGCGCTCTCCGCGCGCTTTTTCGACGAGCTCCGCGCGGCCGGCGTCGAGGTGTGCGTGTTCCATCCCGTGGCGCCGTGGCGTCGTCGGTGGGGGATCAACAAGCGCGACCACCAGAAGCTCCTGATCGTCGACGACGAGCTCGCGTTCTGCGGCGGGATCAACCTCGCCGACGACTACCAACCGATCGAGCGCGGCGGCGGCGGTTGGCACGACATGCACGCGCGCCTCGAAGGGCCGGCGGTGTTCGACCTCGGCATGCTCTTTCGCGAGACGTGGGTGGAGGTCGGCGGCGCGCCGTTCCCCGAGCCCGAGCTCCCCGCGCCGCGGCCGGACCTGCCCGCGCACAAGGCGCAGGTCGAGGTGATCAGCAACGAACGGCTGCGCGCGCGCTCGCGGATGCGCTCGGCGTACCTGCACGCGATCCGCCGCGCGGAAAGCACGATCAGCATCATGAACGCGTACTTCATCCCCGATATCGGGCTGCGGCGCGCGTTCGGGCTCGCGGTGAAGCGCGGCGTCGACGTGCGCGTGATCGTGCCGTCGGCGTCCGACGTCGCGGCGGTGTACTACGCGAGTCGCCACTTGTACGGGCGTCTGCTCAAGCGCGGCGTGCGCATCTTCGAGTGGCCCGAGCGGATGATGCACGCGAAGTGCGGCGTCATCGACGGCGTGTGGTCGACGATCGGGAGCTACAACCTCGACCGCCGGAGCTTCCTGCACAACCTCGAGGCGGGGCTGGTCACGATCGACCGCGACCTCGGCGACCGGATGCAGGAACGGTTCGAGCACGATCTCGCTGCGTGCAGGGAGGTGACGTTGGAGGAGTGGAACCGGCACTCGACGTGGCAGCAGTGTCTCGAGCTCTTCTTCTATGCGTTTCGCTATTGGCTCTGAGGGAAGCGCCGTCCATCCGACAAGGTCCTACGGCACCACGACCCGCACGAGCCCGCCCTCGTCGCGCGCCTTCCCCTGAGCGTCCACGCCGCGCACGTGGTAGCGGAGCACGACGCGGTCGCCGTCGTTCCACGTGCTCTGGTTCAGCGTGACTTCGCACGCGAGCTCGCTCCACGCCTTGGGCGGCTCGTTGCTCAGCACGTCCCACACGCCGGCTTCGACGCGCGGCGATCCGTTCGCTGCGGGCCACATGCGCAACTCGATCTGGAGGTCGTGCTCCCCGTTCGTCGAGCCGTCGATCACGCGCAGGCTCTGGTCGTCGACGTGGGCCACGCTCCCGATCGGCGCGTCCGCCGCGCCGGGGTCGCTGTCGAGCCGCAGTTCGGGCGGCGGCGGGATGGGGCGCGCGAGGAGCGAGTGGCCGAGCTCCTCCTCGAGCTTCACGCTCGCCGGTTGGCGCGCCAACGTCCACGCGGCCTCGGGGATCGGCGTCCCCGGATCGGCCAGCCGCGCCACGGAACGCATCGAGGACACGACCACGCTGCTCGGAGTCTTGCTCGGGGACGCCGCGCGGGCCGTGTTCGTGCCCGTCTCGAGGAAGTCCGCGCCCGCGGGCCGGCCGATGAGCCAAGCGGCTACGCCGAGGCTGGCCAGGGCGAGCGCCACTCCGATGGTGGCGCGAACGCGACCGAGACGCGCATCGACGGCGGTGGACATCGTGCGCAAGGTATCCCGCACGCACGGCGCGGTTGCATGAACGGCTCGCGGACCCGCGCCGATTCCCGCCGAACTCCAGAGACGCTTCAGCGGCTTCAGATTCTCAGCGGCGCGAAAGTTCCGCCTCGTCGCGGAACAAAAACTGGATCACGCGCGCGCCCGAGCTCGCGACCACTTCGATGCGGGCGACGAGCTCGACGCCGGTCGCCGGCGGGGACACGCGTACGTCTTCGAAGAGCACCTTGACACCCGCCTGCGCATTCGAACGCATCGACACGGCCTCGTCCGGATCGAGCTGGTGATCGCGGTCGTCGTCGCGGTAGATCACGAGCTCGCACCGCGCGACCTCGCCTTCGACTCCGACCGGGATGCGCGCGCCGATCCACGGGAGGAGGAGCTCGCCCGTACGCTCGTCGACGCGAACGTAGGCGCGGCGGATCTGCAGCTCGCCCGACTCGTGGAGCTCGCGGAACGATCCCTTGCCCCAACCCGCGCGGGTGGTGCCGCAGCCGGCGACGATCGCCGCGAACGGGAGGCCGAGGAGGAGGTGCAGGCGCGCCACGACCTCATGCTGACCGCGCGCGGAGGGGAATCAAGGGCGCGGAGGTCGACGCGCGGGCTGGGAGCGCGAACGCGCGTTCACTTGCGCGCCTTCGGACCCTCCCACGTCCTCCACACGTTCTCGTACTGCTTCAACCCGTCCTTCCAGCCCTTCGACCACGCGTCGAACGCGTCGAAGCCGAGCTTGCCAGGGAGCTCGACCTTGCGCAGGCCCTCCATGCGCTCGCCGAACTCGGAGGGGAAACCGTCGAGGAGGAAGCCCTTGGGGAGTCCCTCGAGCACGGCCTCCGCGACCTTCGCCTCGCTCTTCTCGTTCCACCACGCCTCCCACATCGCCTTCGAGGCCTTCGCGTGCGCCTTCACCTTCTCGTCGAACTTCAGAACGTCGAGGAACGCCTCCACCGCGTCGACGCCGCGGAAGTTCTCGCGCAGCGGGATCAAGTGACCGAGCCACGGCTTGCCGTCGAGCACGAGCGCCTTCTTCAGCAGCGTCTTCTCGAGCTCCTTCACGTGCGCCGCGCCGTGCTTCTCGATCGCGGCGATCCACGTCTTCGCCTCGCTCGCGACCTTCGCGTCGACGCTCTTGAACGGCACCGGCCCCTTGCCCTCGAGGCGGCGGAGCACGTCGCGCGCGCCCGAGAAGTCGACCAGCGTCTCCCACTGGTACTCGTCCGCCGGCTTCACCGTCAGGATGCGCTTCGCGCAGTCGAGCGCCTCCTCCGGCGTCTTCGCGGTCATCCCCTGGCACCAGTCGAGCGTCTCGGTCGCGCGGATCGCGTTGGGCCAGTGGTTGTAGCGATCGAGGCGGTTCAGGTGGACGAGCTCGAAACCCTTCTCGACGTACGTGTCGCGCGCGCCCGGACTCTGGCCGTACGGCACGACGGGATCGCCGGTGCCGTGCATGAACGCGAGCGCGACCTTCTTCAGCCCCGGCGCGAACTTCGCCCACGTCCACGAGCCCGAGGCGTGCGCGACGACGCCTGCGACCGCGTTCGGGTACTCGCCCGCGAAGTAGGTGACGAAGAAACCGCCCTGGCTGTGGCCGTAGAGGTAGATGCGATCGACCGCGAACGTCGCGCGCAGCTCCTCGAGGAACTCCGCGAACGCGCTCGCGTCCTTCGGCTCGCCGAGGAAGAGCCGCGTGTCCCCTTGACCCTCGGAAGTGCCGTCGACGGAGACGACGACGTCGTTCGGGCGGAACACACCGACCTTGTTGTTCCAGTGGCCCCAGCGGTAATCGAGGCCGGTGCCGTGCAGGATCACGGTGAGATTGCGCGGCGTCTTCGCGTCGTAGCCGGGCGGCAGCGTCCACGTGTAGCGCAGGCCCTTCTTCGAGGTCCACGCGAAGACCTTCGAATCGGGTGCGGAAGCCGCGGGCGCGCGGCGCTCGGGGTCGTCGACGGGCCGCGCGAACGCGCTGGCGAAAAGGACGAAGAGCGCGACGAGGAAGGCGATCGGCGTTCGAGCGTGCATGCGGACACCTCTCTGGAGACGGGTGCATGTCGCCATGCATGCATGGGATTGCGGAACTTCCAAGTCGTCGGCGACTCCTCCCCGGTACGGCCGCGCGACGTTGCGTGTTGGCTTCGCGCGGCGAGGATCCTCACTGCGGCAGCTTCGATCGATAGCTCTGCGGATCGGCCCAGAACTTCGTTGGGCAGTTCGGGCAGCAGAAGCCGATCACGCGGCCCTCGAAGACGATCGTGTAGGCGGGGTTCACCGGCGTGCCGCTCACGGGGCACGTCGCGTTGATCGGCTTCAGCGCGGAGGCGGCTGCCGGCGCTGCACTCGGCGCAGCGGGCGCGGCGCGGCCGGAGACGAGCTGGACGACAGGCTCCTCCTCGACGGGTTTCGCGGGCCCGGTGTCGCCGGCGTCGACGCGCAGCGCGGGACGGAGCACGCGCAGGCGTTCGATCGCCTGCGCGTCGAGCCCCGAGCGCCACACGTGCAGCTCGACGAGCGCGGGCAGCTTCACGAGCACGTCGACCCCGCGCGCGTCGAGCTTCGTCTGCTCGACGACGAGCGTCGCGAGCTTCGCGTGCGCGCCGAGACGCGCGAGCGCCGCGTCGTCGACCGCGGTCGCGCGCAGGTCGAGGCGTTCGAGGTTCGGCATCGTTGCGACGACGGCGAGTGTCGCTCCGCCCGCCCTCGTGCGCGCGAGACCGAGGTGCGCGACGCTATCCTTCACGGGAACGAGGAGCTCCGCGAGCGCGCCGTCCTCGAGCTGCGTCGCGGCGGCGCAGTCGATCCAAAGGGTCCCGCGCGCCGGATCGAAGGTCTGCACGTGCACGAAGGCCGCGCGCAGTCGGTCGAGCGCGCTCGCGGCGACAGGGACGGCCGCGACGAGCGCGGTGGCGGCCGGTGGTTCCTTCGGCGCGGCCGACGGGAGTTTCGGCGCAAGCGTTTCCTCCGCCGCGAGCGTCGCCTTCGGTGCGGGCGTTTCCTCCGGCGCGGGCCGCGAAGCACACGCCGCCGCGGCGAGCGCGAGCAGCGCCGTCGCGAGCAGCCTCACGCGAGCACCTCCTTCACCACGCGCCCCGAGACGTCCGTCAACCGGAAGTCGCGGCCTTGGTGCCGATAGACGAGCCGCTCGTGCTCGAACCCGAGCTGGTCGAGGAGCGTCGCGTGCAGGTCGTGCACCTCGACGGGGTTCTCGACGATGTTGTAGCCGTAGTCGTCCGTCTTGCCGTGGGTGATGCCGCGCTGGATGCCCGCGCCCGTCATCCACGTCGTGAAGCAGCGCGGATGGTGGTCGCGGCCGTAATCGGTCTCTGTGAGCGTGCCCTGGCTGTACACCGTGCGTCCGAACTCGCCCGACCACAGCACGAGCGTGTCGTCGAGCAGCCCGCGCCGCTTCAGGTCGAGGATCAGTGCCGCCTGCGGCTGGTCGACGACCTGGCACTGCTGGCGGATCTCCTTCGGCAGATTCGCGTGCGCGTCCCAGCCGCGCATGTAGAGCTGCACGAAGCGCACGCCGCGCTCCGCGAGCCGGCGCGCGAGCAGGCAGTTCGCGGCGAACGAGCCGGGCTTGTGCACGTCGGGGCCGTACAGCGCCAGCGTGTCCGCGTCCTCGTCGGAGAAGTCCGTGAGCTCGGGCACCGACATTTGCATGCGGTACGCCATCTCGCTCTGCGCGATGCGCGCGCGGATCTCGGGGTCCAGGCTCTTCGCATACTCGCGCTCGTTCAGCTCGCTCACGAGGTCGAGCATCGTGCGTCGGTCGCCGCGCTCCACGCCGGGCGGATCATTCAAGTAGAGCACCGGCGTCTTGCCCGCGCGCAGTCGGCAACCCTGGTGCTCGCTCGGGAGGAAACCACTGCCCCAGAAGCGCGCGGAGAGCGCCTGCATGTTGCCGAGCCCCTGCGTGATGAGCACGACGAACGACGGCAGGTTCTCGTTCGCGCTGCCGAGGCCGTAACTCACCCACGCGCCGAACGACGGCCGCCCCGGCTGCTGATTGCCGGTCTGGAAGAACGTGATGCCGGGCTCGTGGTTGATCGCGTCCGTCCGCATCGAGTGGACGAAGCAGAGCTCGCTCGCGATCGCCGCGGTGTGCGGGATGAGCTCGCTCAGCCACACGCCGTCCTGTTGGTTCGCGTAGCGGCTGAAGCGGAACATCGACGGCGCGACGGGAAAGCGCGTCTGGCCGCTGGTCATGCCGGTGAGGCGCTGGCCCTGGCGAATCGAGTCGGGCAGATCCTCGTCGAAGCGCGTGCGCAGTCCCGGCTTGTAGTCGTAGAGGTCGAGCTGGCTCGGCGCGCCCTCCATGTGCATGTAGATGACGCGCTTCGCGCGCGGCGCGAAGTGCGGACCGCGCGACGAGGCGCTCTTGCGGTCGTCCGCGCGCGCATCGCGGCCGAGGATCGAGGACAACGCCGCGATGCCGAGCCCGGCGCCGAGGCCCTTTGCGGCGCTCGAGAAGAAACGTCGGCGCGTGAGGCCGAGATGATGCTCTTCGATCGGGTGCATGCGGTCAGTTCCTCGAAATCGTCGCGTCGAGTGCGAGCACCGAGTTCGCGATCATCGTCCACGCGGCGAGCTCGCTCGCGTCGAGTTCCATCGCGCGCGGCGCCTGTCCGACCGCCAGCAGCTTCGTCGCGTCGTCCTTCTTCGCTCGGTAGCGGTCGCGGAAGCGTGCGAGCGCCTTCTCGAGCGCCGCCGACTCCTCCGCGTCCGGCGCTCGGCCCGCGCAATGGCGGAAGAGCGTCGTGAGCCGTTCGCCGTCGCCGCCCGGCGCGACGAGCGTGCGCTCGGCGAGCTTGCGCGCGGCTTCGACGACCTGGTCGTCGTTCCAGAGCACGAGCGCCTGCAGCGGCGGGTTCGTGCTGTTGCGGCGGATGACGCACGACTCGCGCGTCGGCGCGTCGAAGGTCGTGAGCGACGGCGGCGGCGAGGCGCGCTTCCAGAACGTGTAGAGGCTGCGGCGCCAGAGGTCGTCGCCGCTCCCCTGCACATAGGTCCGCGTGTTCGACACGGGCATCGCGACCTCCTCCCACAACCCATCGGGCTGGTAGGGGCGCACCGACGCGCCGCCGAGCTTCTCGACGAGCAGGCCCGCGACGTAGAGCGCTTGATCGCGGATCGTCTCGGCGCCGAGGCGCTTGCGCGGGAAGTGCGCGAGCAAACGGCCGTCGGGGTCGAGCTCCGCGAGCTCGGGCCGCGCGCGCGAGCTCTGGCGGTACGCACTGCTCGTGACGAGCAGCTTCAACAGCGCGCGCGTGTCCCAGCCTTTCTCGCGGTACTCGAGCGCGAGCCAGTCGAGCAGCTCGGGATGGCTCGGCCACTCGCCCTGCATGCCGAAGTCCTCGCTCGTGCGCACGATGCCGACGCCGAAGACGAGCTCCCACAGCCGGTTCACGGCGACGCGCGCGACGAGCGGGTTCTCCGGCGCGAGCAGCCACTGCGCGAGACCGCGTCGGTCCGCGGGCGCTCCTTCGGGGAGCTTCCCGAGCGCCGCCGGCACCGCGCGCTTCACGGGTCGCGCCTTGTCGGCCTTGTCGTACTCGCCGCGCTGCAGCACGAACACGTCGCGCGGCTTGTCGAGCTCCTTCATCACCATCGTGCGCGGGATCTTGCCGTCGAGCTGCGCGAGGCCCGCCTCAGCGGTCGCGATCGCGTCCTTCAATCGCCGGTACTCCGCGGAGAAGAGCGCGCGCCACCCGCTCTGCCAGCGCGCCTCGAGCTCGGTGCCGCGCACGCGCGGCGGCAGCAGCGACGCGACGAGATCGCCGTAGAGCTCGTCCGCGCGGGCCGCCGGCTTGAAGTAGAAGCCCGCCTGGCCCGCGGTGTTCACGATCTTCATCACGAGCACGTTGCGGCCGCGGTGGAGCTGGACCTTCGTCCGATCCTGGTCCGGCGCGAGACCGCGATCGACCTCGCGGCGGAAGACCTCTCGTCCGTCGAGGTAGAGCACGAGCCCGTCGTCGCTGCCGAGCGCGAGCTCGAGCTCGCGCTCCGAGGGAGCGTACAGATCGCGCGCGACGAAGATCGCCCCCGCCGTCGCGGGCAACTCGTTCGCGCGCCCGTCGACGAACGTGGGGACGTCGCGCCAATACTGGTTGCCGAAACCGAAGTTGCGCTCGTGGTCGATGAGCGTGTCGGTCTCGGGGCCGTAGAGACGCGTGTACGGCTCGTTGCGCGACTCCGCGGGCAAGGGGCCGAGCTGGTACCAGGTGCTCATCGCGGTCGGCAGCCGCGCGATGCCCGCGGCGTCGAGCGCGCCGAGCGTCACGCGCGGACGGCGCAAGACGTGCTGCGCGTACTGCGAGCGGTGCAGGAGCCGCACGGTGACGAGCGTGCCGCCGGGGAAACCGAACGGACGCTCCGCGAGCAAGAGCAGCGCGCGGTTGCCGCCCTTTTCGTGTCCGTCGAGGGCCCAACCGAGCCGGTCGTTCGCGTCGAGGACGTTCACCGCGCGGTAGTCGCCGTTGGGCTGCTCGAAATCGGCCCACGCCCACTCGAGCGGCACGCGCTCCTTCTTCTCGGGCTCGTCGACCGGCGCGATCTCGAGCTGCACGCCGCTGAGCACGACGTTGCCGTTGTCGAAACGGCCGAGCAGCGCCTTGTCCCCCGGCTTCAACGCATCGGCGAGCGCTTCGACGAGCACGACGCGCTGGTTCGTCGCTTCGGTGCGCAGCGTGAGCACGAAGTCGTCGACGTCGGGGTTCTTGCCGCTCGCGCGCACGGAGCCGTCGTCGAGCACCTCCATCGTCGCTCCGCCGGTCGATTGAGCGCTCACGACCTGCGTTTCCGCCCACGCGAGCCCCGACGTGCGCGCTAGCTCGTCCAGGAAGAGCTTCTGCTTCGCCGTCTCGTCGGGCGCGGGCCGATCGAGCTCGACCTTCAGCTCGCCGAGACGCGTGTCGAGCTTCAATCGCTCCGCCCGCTGCTCGTCCGAAGGCACCGTCATGAACGGCTCGAACGCGCGCGTCGGATCCGTGCGCTGGTCGTAGAGCCCGGGTTCCTCGTTCGAAGCGAAGAAGGCGTAGAGCGCGTAGAAGTCGTCCTGTCTTATCGGATCGTACTTATGGTCGTGGCAGCGCGCGCAGCCGAGCGTGAGCCCGAGGAACACCGAGCCCGTCGTCGCGGCGCGGTCGACCGCGTACTCGACCAGGTACTCCGCGGGGATCGCGCCGCCTTCGTCGGTCGTCACGTGGTTGCGGTGGAAGCCGCTCGCGACCTTCTGGTCCTGCGTCGCGTTCGGGAAGAGGTCGCCCGCGAGCTGCTCCGTCACGAAGCGGTCGAACGGCATGCCGTCGCGGAACGCGCGCAGCACCCAGTCGCGCCACGGCCAGATCGAACGTCCGGCGTCGGTGTGGATGCCGCACGTGTCCGCGTAGCGCGCCGCGTCGAGCCACGGAACGGCCAAGCGCTCGGCGTGGCGCGTTCGATACGGCTCCTCACCGAGCAGTCGGTCGACGAGCCGTTCGTACGCATCGGGACGCGCGTCGGCGAGGAAGCGGTCGAGCTCCTCCGGCGTCGGCGGCAGACCGGTGAGATCGAGGAACACGCGGCGCGCGAGCACGTCGCGCTCGGCGGGCGGGTTCGGCGCGACGCCGAGCTCCTCCAGACGCGCGAGCACGAAGCGGTCGACCGCGTTCTCGCACCAGGGCGCGTCGCGGGGAGTCGGCACGGCGGGACGCTCGGGCGCCGTGAACGACCAATGCGGCTCGTACTCCGCGCCCTGCTCGATCCAGAGGCGCAGCGTTTCGATCTCGACCGCCGAGAGCGCGCGCTTGTTGCTCGACGCGGGCGGCATGTGCTCGTCCTGCTCCGTCGAAGCGACGCGGCGGAGGAGCTCGCTCTCGCCCGCGTTCCCGGGCACGATCGCCGCGTAACCGCCGCGGTCGAGGAGCGCGGTGTCGCGCTCGTCGAGCCGCAACTTCGCCTGCCGCTTGTTCGCGTCGGAGCCGTGGCACGTGAAGCAACGGTCCGCGAGGATCGGCCGCACGTCGCGGTCGTAGCGCACCGCGCGCGCGCGGCCCCTCGTTCGTCGGCGATGCGAACGAAGCAGCGAGCAGCGTGAACCCGACACCGAAACGGAGCAGCATGCGCGTGGGGGGAGTGAGGTCCGGGGGCGCGAGAACCCAGCTCGCGACCGCGCGCGGGTCGCGCGGCGGCCTCAGGATACTCGTGGCGCGACGGGAGTGTGCCGGTGCCGCGCTCTCGAACCCCAATCAGGCCAGTGGTCTGGATTCGGCCCCGAAAACGACGGCGCGAGGGCGGGGACCCGCCCGGCCCCGCGCGTCTTCGATCCAGCGATCAGTCTTCCGTGCCCGGTGCGGCGTGACAGAGCGTGCAGCTGATGGCCGTGCCCTTCGTCACGCTCACCGTGTGGCCGTCGACGTTCCAGGTGCGATCCGCCGCCGCGCGCGACAGCACCGTGCCGGTCAGGTTCGCGCCGTGGCAGGCTTGGCAAGTCGCGCCTTGGGTTTCCCACAGCTCGTGGTGGTCGTGGATGAAGCTCGCGCTGTTCACCTGGTGCATGCCGTGCGGACCCTGCAGCGTCAGCGTCGGCAGCGTGTTCGGCGCATGGCAGCCCGCGCACTCGATCAACGTCCCCGTGTGACCCTGCACCTGATTCGCGATCACGTTGTCGTTCGCGCCCGCGGGCGCGACGGGCCACTCGGCGTGCGTGCTGCCGTGACACGCCTCGCACGCGATGGCGCCGTGGCCCTTGCTGTAGCGGTAGAGCTTGTCCGGGTTCTCGGCGAAGCGCGAGTTCGGCGCTGCGATGGGTGACGCCGACGTGTCGCCGACGCGCCACGCCTGGCGCAAACGGATCCCGTCGGACGACGTCACCAGGTTCGGGCCCGTCAAGTGGTTCACCGCGTCACCGGTATGGCACGACTGGCAGCGCGGGAGGTCCTTCCACGGCCGCCGCGCGTGGCCGTCGTTGGCGCCATCGACGCTGCCGCCCGACACGAGCGGGAATGCGCCGCCGACCGCGAGCATGTCGCCGTGGCACGAGTAGCAATCCATGCCGCCGTTCTTCATCGCTCCACGGAGGCACTCCGTCTGCGCGCCCGGGTGGCACTGGTAACACGTCGACTGGATCGAACCGTTCGGCGGGAACACGGGCTGCCCCTGCGCATCGAGCTGCATCCCGTGGAAGGAATGCATGACGCGCGACATGAAGTGCGGGACGACCGAGAAGTCGCGCGGTCGCGCGGGCGGCAGCGGGCCGCTGGCGAAGCCGGAGGAGTGCGGCGGCGGGCCGCTGCCCGCGAGGTCGAGCGGCGGCGAGTAGTGACACGACGCGCAGAGGACCGGCTGATGACCGACGAGGTCCGTGCCCTGGTTCAGGTCGTGGAGGATGAGCACGTTCAGCTTCGACTGCACCTCAGGATCGGCCGCGTTCGACCACGCGACACCGGGCTCGTTCGCCGCGAGCTGCCCGGTCAAGTGGCAGTTGCGGCAATCGGTCTCGCTCGCGACGGGCACGACGACGTCGCTCGACGCGAGCACCTGGCCGGTAGCTGGATTGCGGGCCTGGATGCGCAGGAGCGGATAAGGGTTCGTGCCGCCGGCGTCGTCGACCGGCGTGATCGGGATGCCGAAGGCGCGGAAAAGCTGATCACCGTCGTTCCACGCGAGCGACTGCGGTCCCGGCGTCGGCGCGTCGGCCGGCATGTAGAGACCGGTGACGCCCTGTCCGGGAGCGAGCGTGACGCCGAAGAGCCCGCCGGCGTGCGCCCAGAAATCGCTCTTGCCCGAGCTGCGCGAGTTGATCGACCCCTGCGCGTCGGCGACCGGCGCGTAGGTCAGCTCGACCTGGCCCGGAAGCAGCACCTGCGGAGGTCCGTTCGTCACGCGCCGCACGACCTGCGCGTTGACGACGTTGAACGGCGGGAGGATCGAGAACACCGAGAACTCGCGGTCCATGCAGTGCATGCCGAGATCGTTGTTCGCGAGCACGCGGTACTCGCCCGGCGGAACGGCGACCGTCGAAGGAGCGTCGCTCGGCGGCGCGGCGGTGGAGGAGCTTCCGCCACAGCTCGACACGAACGACGCGAGGGTGAGAAGGAGACAAGAGCCGACGTGAGAATGCTTCATGTGTTTCGTCCAACAACCCCGGACGCACTCATCACAACGGACGCGCGCGAAAAGCGCGACGGGTTCGAGGGCGCAGACGATCGGCGCGACACACGAACACATGCGCAGGATTGAATGTCGGCGCGTTCAGACAACGACGAAAACACGCGCGTGGATGAGCGCGCCGTCATGCTCGCGCGCGAACGTGAACGATCGTTCGCTTCGCGAGCACACTCGCGCGCGTGTCGCGACGACGTGCCGCGCAACCAACCGGTGCTTCGCGAGCACACTCGCGCGCGTGTCGCGACGAGACGCGCTCGCTCAGTACGACGTGCCGCGCAACCAACCCGGCAGCGGTGGTTGCCGGATCGTCTGCCACACCGACTCGTAGAAGTTCGTCGCGCCGCGCAGGTCCGCCTGATGGCCGAGGAACCACGGCGGTACGTTGCCGCGCGTCGCCGGGAAACCGAAGAATGGGCGCATGCTGAACGCTGCTTGACCGCCGACGAAGAGCGAGAGCGCGAGCCACGTCCCGACGAGGAAGCTCGCGCGCGTCCTCGACAGTTCGCGACCGGCGAGGAGCTCGCTCGCCTGCCGCACGAGCGCGAGCGTTCCCGACGCGGCGACGCACGCCATGTTCAACGCGAGAAACGCGTCGTAGTCGCCGAGCTTCCCGTCGTCGGTCGCGCGCGCGACCCGCGCGACGAAAAACACGGCGGGCGAGAGGCTCCCGAGCAGGAGGCCGAGGTCCTGGAACAACCTCCACGCGCTCACCTGCACTTCACGGAAGCCGAGCGGCGCCCGGAACGCGCGCGCGGCGATCCAGTAGCTCAGCGAGCAAACCGTCGTCGTCACGACGACGAGCAGCGGCAGCTTCACGACGTTGCGCAGCGCGTAGAGCTCGCTGTGCGCCGATCCGAGCGCGAAGCCGTACGCGGCCGAGCCCAGCAGGATGCCGAGCAGCGCGCGGCGCATGTCAGAGCTCGAGCACTCGAAACATGCGCGTGAAGACGTACAGGAACACGCCGTGCCACACGATGAGCACGAGCGCGAGCAGCGCGGGGTTGGTCTTCTGGCGCGAGCCGAGGAAGCAGCGCCAGAGCTGGATGATGCCCGCGGCCAGCGCGATGCCGAGCAGCACCTTCGAGATCGAGGTCCAACCGATCTCCTTCGAGGCGTCCGACATCGTGAGCCGCAGGAACTCGAGGATCGGCGCGAAGCCGAGCGTGAACAACGCCGCGGAAGCCGGGATCATCAAGGCGAGCACGACGATCTGCGCGAGCGTCACGCGCGTGCCCATGTAGCTCGTGAAGACGTAGAGCGACGGCAGGCAGATGAGGGTCGAGCCCAGGTAGAGCGTCGTGACCCGCCACCACGAGTCGACGCCGAGCACGCACGAGTACGGCACCGCGAACAAGAGCCCGGAAAGGAGGAACACCGCCGCGAGCCGGCCGAGCGCGAGCTCGCCGTCGACGTTCGCGGCGACGCGCTCCGGCGTCGCGAGCACGACGTCGACGGTGCGCAGCGGCTGCCACAGCGCGAGGTCGACGTCGCTCGAAGCGTGCGGCTCGGCCCGCGGCTTGGGCGCGGGCGCGGGCCGGTAGTACTGCACGCTGGGATCGGGCGCGTTCGGACCGGTGGGGGGTTGCACGGAGTCCATGCGGGCTAGCTTCCGCCGCCTTCATCGGCGGCGCAAGCTCACGCGGTCGCGCGGGAAGGCCCGGCGCGCCCCCGACCGCGAACTCCGGTTCTCGCGCGCGGGACGGCAGGGCATCAGGACGACTTGCGCCGCACTTCGAGGACGTTCAGGTGCTCGGGACCGACCCGGCGCAGCTCGAAGCCGTTCACGGCGAGCAGTTCCCCGAGAAAGGTCTCGAGTTCGCCGCGCGACAGGCGCGTGTTGCCGAAGACGCGCAACGGTGTGCCGCGGAGGCCCTCGGCGACCTCGCTCGCGTAGGTGAAGTTCAACCCGCTCGCCTGCGTGCAGTACTTCAGGAACTCCTCGCCGGTCCACGCGCGTCCCGCGCATTCCGCGAGGTCGAGCTTTGCCTCGGTGGCCGCTGCGCTCGGCGCGGTCGGCGCTTCGGGCGCATGACAAGCGGCGAGGACGAGCAAGGTCGTGAACAGGGAGCGCGCGATCGGGAGCTGCATCTTTCGACCTCCGATGGGGACCGTGCGCTGGACGCCTCCCAGTGCTCCGGCTTCCCGGACAGTGGCGGGATTCGAAGCACGAGTCCGGCCGCGCTCCGAGACGGAACGCGGCCCGACCCTCAGTAGTTCTTGGCGAACAGGACGCGCTGCTTGCTCGGCGCACCCGTCTTGATGCACTTGCCCGGTTCGGCGGCGGGGCCTTGGCCCGCGAGCGGGATGCAGCGGACCGTGGCCTTCGTCGCTTCCTTGATCGCGAGCTCCGTCGCCGTCGTCCCATCCCAGTGCGCGAAGACGAACTTCGATCCCTGGTCGGCGAAGACGTCGGTGAAGTCCTTCCACGAGTCGACCGTGACCGTGTTCTGCTCGCGGAACGCCTTCGCGCGCTCGAAGAGCATCGTCTGGAACTCGTCGAGCACCTTGCCGAGCGCCACGCCGAGGTCCTTCATCGGCAGCGTCTCCTTCTTCGGCTTGCCGTTGGCTTCGATGGGCGCGATGCGGCGCTTGATCATGACGGTCTGCGACTGGAGGTCGCGCGGGCCGAGCTCGACGCGCACGGGGACGCCCTTGCGCTCCCATTCGTAGTACTTCTCGCCGGGCCGCACGTTCTCGCGGTCGTCGACCTTCACGGCGAGGCCGTCGTCGCGCAGCTCCTTCGCGATCTTGTTCGCGGCCTCGACCGTCTGCGCCTTCTCGGCGTCCGTCTTGTAGATCGGCACGATCACGACGTGGATCGGCGCGAGCTTGGGCGGGAGCACGAGCCCGTCGTCGTCGCTGTGCGCCATGACCACCGCGCCGACGAGGCGCGTCGAGACGCCCCACGACGTCTGCCACACGTGCTCGCGCACGCCGGCCGGGTTCTGGAACGTGACGTTGAACGCCTTGCCGAAGTTCTGGCCGAGGTCGTGGCTCGTGCCCGCTTGGAGCGCCTTGCCGTCCTGCATCATCGCTTCGATGCACTGCGTCTCGACGGCGCCGGCGAAGCGCTCGTTCTCGGTCTTGACGC
Source organism: Planctomycetota bacterium (assembly GCA_016220035.1). Classification (GTDB taxonomy): domain Bacteria; phylum Planctomycetota; class UBA1135; order UBA1135; genus JADJNY01. The sequence goes on from JACRIO010000187.1 coordinate 43,875, forward strand.
CCTGGATCACGGGCAGCGCCATGACGTCCTGCGCGAAGTCGCGGTAGACGTCGAGCATGCGGCTCACTTCCTCCTTCGCTTCTTCGTGGGAGGCGTGCGCGGTGTGGCCTTCCTGCCAGAGGAACTCGCCGGTGCGCAGGAAGAGGCGCGTGCGCAGCTCCCAACGCATGACGTTCGCCCACTGGTTGATGAGCAGCGGCAGGTCGCGGTACGAGTCGATCCACTTCGCGAAGAAGTGACCGATGATCGTCTCGGACGTCGGGCGGACGACGTAGGGTTCCTCGAGCTCGTTCTTCACGACGAGCTTGCCGTCGACGGCCTTCAAGCCCGAGTGCGTGACGACCGCGACCTCCATCGCGAAGCCCTGCACGTGCGCCGCCTCCTTCGCGAGGAAGGAGAGCGGGATGAGCATCGGGAAGTACGCGTTCTGGTGCCCCGTCGCCTTGAAGCGGCGGTCGAGGTCGGCCTGCATCTTCTCCCAGATCGCGTAGCCGTGCGGCTTGATCACCATGCAGCCGCGTACGACCTCCGCCGCTTCGGCGAGACCGGCGTGCTGGATCACGTCCTGGTACCACTGCGAGTAATCCTGGGAGCGGGGAGTGATGCGTGCTTCGGCCATGGTGAGCGTGTGCGTCCGTTCGTCGCGTGCGCCGCGCGTCGGTCGGATCCGCGTGGATCCCGCGCGAGGGGCGGAGAGCGTAGAGTAGCGACGTAGCTTCCGCCACACGGCCGGCGGAGCGCGAACGCGTGCGATGAAGAAGCGCTCCGACACGGCGGCAGAACTGCACGTTCCGTCCGATTTCGGCCCGCGCGGAGCCATGGAGTGGTTCCGCGCCGTCCGCGCCGTCGACGAGGCCCCGATCGTGCAGTGGAGCATCGACGAGAGCGTGAGGCTCTCACCGTCCGGACTCGTGCTCCTGTCGGCGGCGCGAGCGCGCCGAGGCGAGCTGTTGAAGACCACGCGCATCGCGGGCGAACGCGCGACCCTCGCGGCCCTCGTCGAACTCGAGCCGATCCTCGACCTCGGAACGGCGCGTGAGTTGGCGAGCGCTCTCGGTGCGACGCTCGAGCACGCGCTCGGTGAGGAAGGCACCGCACCGGTGCGCGCGTTGCGCTTCGTGGCTGAGGAGCTCGGCGCAAATGTCGTTCAGCACTCGCTCCATCCCTCGACGGGTTTCGGTGCGGCGAGCTTCGACCGCGCGACCCGCCGCATCGAGCTCTCGTTCGCGGATGCCGGCGTCGGCGTGCTCGCGAGTCTCGCGAAGCGCCCCGAGTTCGGTGGATCGTCACGCGCGAAGCCAGAGCGCGCCCGACGCGCTCGCGACGTTGGCGGCGAGGCTCCACGCGAACGCGCGCGGGACGCGGCCGAGACCGAGCGCGGCCAGGATCCAA
>JACRIO010000189.1 GCA_016220035.1 Planctomycetota bacterium
AGAGCAATTTGTCACCCGATACGGAAACGCCGCGGCGTTTCCGTATCGGGTGACAAATTGCTCTGGCACCGTATTTTCCGGCACCGTACTTTCCGCGCGTGGGCACCGAGTCAGAGACACGCGCCCTGCGCGTCGCGAACGCGAGCGGGATCGCCTTCGATGCCCTCGATGCGCGCACGGAGGCGGCGCTCCCGCGCTGGATCGAGCGCGGCGCCGAGAGCGACGGTGAAGCGCTCCGCCCCGGGCGGGTGTGGCGCGTCGGCGACATCGTCGTGAAGCGCGTCGGGCCGGAGCGCTTCCTGCGGACGGCCAGCGCCCTGCGCGCCGCGCGTTCCGCCGTCGCGGTCGCGCGCTTCGATGGCCTCGCCGCGCCCGCTCCGCTAGCCGCGTTGCGCTGGGGACCGGTAACGCGTGCGCGCGGGAGCCTGCTCGTGAGCCGCTTCGTCGCGGGGAGCTCGCTCCTCGCCGCCTGGCGGCGCGACGCGCGCGCGGTCGCCGCGTTCCCGGCGTTCCTCGCGCGCCTGCACGCGAGCCCCTTCGTGCATGGCGACCTGCACCCGGAGAACGTGCTCTGGGACGGGACGCGGTGGTTGCTCCTCGACCTCGAGGCGCTGCGGGCGCGCACGCCGTTCGATCGCCGCGGGAAGCTCGCGCTCGAGCAGTGGGCGCGCATCGTGCGCGCGCTCGACGAGGCGCCCGAGGCCCGCGCGCTCCATGCACGCTACGCCGAGCTCGCCCCGCGCGCTCCCGGGTTCGACGCGGTCCTCGCCGCCGCGCGCGCGCTCCCGCCGATCCCCCCCGAGCGCCTCGAAGCCATCCGCGCGATCCTGCGCGGCGAACGCGAGCACGTTCCCTCCTGATCGGAGCGCGTTCCCCCGTTATGCTCGGCGCGATGGTGCTCGTCGCCGCGCTCCTCCTCGCCGCGCTCCTGGCCCTCGCCTGGGGCCCCGGCCACCACCTCGAGTTCGCCGAGCGCGTCTACCGTCGCCGGCGCGAGCTCCTCCCGCGCGACGTCGCGGAGCTGCTCCACGCCGAACGCGACGCCTACCTCTACGGCAACCTCGCGGCCGACATCATCAACTTCAAGGGCTACGGCGGCGCGTACGGGCACTGCCACCGCTGGAGGATCATCGACGACATGCGCTCCCTCGCCGCGACGCCGCGCGAGGAGAGCTTCGTCCAGGGCTACCTCTCGCACCTCGCCGCCGACACGATCGCGCACAACCACTTCGTCCCCTACCACCTCGCGCGCTTCGCGCGCACGCGCGGGCTCGGCCACCTCTACTGGGAGATGAACGCCGATCGCTTCGTGCCCGCGGCGCGCTGGGCCGTCGTGACGCGCTTGAAGTCCCTGCCCGAGCTCACCGAGCTCGACGAGCTCGTCAATCGCACCGTGCCGAGGAAGGCGCTCTCGATGGGCACGAACAAGCTCATCTTCAACCACGTGCTGCTCGTGAGCGAGCGCGAGCGCTGGCGGCGCGGCATGCAGGAGCTCCACCCCGTCGGCGAGGTGCGCCTGTCGAAGGGCTTCCTCGCGCTGTTCCAGGACGCCGCGGTCGAGCGCATCCGGCTCGCGCTCCATCCGCGCGGTTTCCGCGCGATCCAATCGGTCGACGCGAACGGGAAGGACGCGCAGCAGCGCGCGATGAAGCTGCGCAAGGGCTGGCTCGCGCGCCTCGCGCCGAAGCGCGTCGATCCGGTGGAGTCCGAGGCGCTCGCCGCGCCGTTCCTCGAGGGCATGCAGTCGCCGCCCTGATCAGCGGCGCTGCCGCCCGAGCCGTTCGAGCAGCGCGACCACCATCTGATTGCAGGGCGTCGCGAGGCCGTGCTTCCGTCCGAGACGCACGACCGCGCCGTTGCGCGCGTCGAGCTCCATCGGGCGGCCCGCGAGACGGTCGGCGTGGAGCGAGTTCACGTTGTCGGTCGGCAGCGCGCGGAGCTCGGCGAGCACGCTCTCGGCGAATTCGTCGTCGAGCACGGCGCCCTCCGCGCGACCGACCGCGATGCACTCGCGCACGAGCGCGCGCGCGGCCTCGCCCAGCGCTTCGTCGCGCAGGACGCCCGCGGGTTCGAGCACGAGCGCGGGCAGCGCTCCCGCGACGTTCAGGCACAGCTTGCGCCACAAGACGGTCGTGAGGTCCCGTGTGAGCTCGACCCGCACCTCCGTGCCCGCGAAGAGCGCCGCGAACGCGCGTCCGTCGTCGTTTTCCGCCGCAACGAGCCGCGCCGGGCCGCGCTGGCGCACGCGGTTCGGCGCGACGCGCTCCGCCGGCACGTGCACCATCACGGGCACGAGACGCTCGCGGGGAGCGAACGGGAGGAAGCGCTCGACGTGCTCCACGCCGTTCTGGACGATCGCGATCGGCGCAGCGGCGCCGAGCGGCGCGAACCACTCGGCCGCGGCCGCGGAGTCGGAGGCCTTCGTCGCGACGAGGATCCAATCGGCGCGCTCGGCGTGCGCGCGCTCGGTGATCACGCGCGGGCTTGAGACGAGCATGCGCGCGGGCGTCTCGACCCGGAGCTCGCCCTCGAACGGCGTCCGCGCGCACAGCTTGACGCGGTGCCGGCCCGTCTCCGCGAGCCACGCCGCGAGCACGCACCCGATGGCACCGGGTCCGACGATCGCGACGTGGGCCATGCTCCCCGGGCTAGAAGCGGAAGTACTCGACCACGAAGTGCTGCGTCCCGTCGCCGTTCACGTCGGAGCCGATGATGGTCTCGTCGACGACGATCGCCGCGGCGGACGGCGTGCCGACGGTGTCGACGTACACCGACGGCGTCGCGTTGCCGCCGATCGTGAGGTCGTTGAGCACGGCCGTGGTGAACGACGTGCCCTGCGTGAGTGACGTGCGGAACAGGACGACGTCGTTCTCGACAGAGTCCCCGTTCCAGTCGCGGCTGTCCTGCGCTTCCGGCACGCGGTAGAAGGCGACGCCCTTCGCGATCACGATGCCCGCGTTGTCCGTGTCGCACGCGATCGCGACGCCGGGGAAGGAGAGCGTCGTCGAGCTCGAGAAGTCGGCGAAGGTCGGCACGGAGTCGTTCGTGTCCAGGTCCTCGCCCGCGACCGCCGGCACGTGGCGGTTGATGTTGTCGCCTTCGATGTTCTCCGGCAGCGCGACGCCGAGGCGGTCGCGCGCGGGCGTCTCCGCCATGAAGGTCGCGCCGACGAAGGCCGCGTCCGAGGAGGTGTGCGTGAAGTCCCAGGCGTGCGCGGTGTTGCTCGGGAGCAGCCAACCGAGGAGCTCGTGCGTGAACCCGCCGCCGTCGATGTCGAGGTCGTCGTCGCTCTCGTCGACGAGCGCGACGAAGCGGCTGTCGAGCTCCGCGAGCCCGCGCGTGCCGCCGGGGCAGTCGGCGACGGCGTGGATATCGGCCGCGGCGTTGAGCGGGAGGATCGAGGCGCTGCCTGAGACGATCTGCGTCCAGCGCACGACCCGATCGTCCGTATCGCCGTCGCCGTTCAGGTCGCACGTGCCCTCGTCGCTCTCGAGGCTGAGGGTCGCGATGAACCCGTTCGCGATGCAGATGCGCCGCGAGCCGACGAGGCCCGTGTTGCGGATCGGGCTCGTGACGGCGTTCGCGCTCCACGCGGCGAAGTTCAGGAAGTGGAGCACGGAGTCGGTCGTGTCGGAGTCCTCGTGGCCGACGCACTGCGTCGGCTTCCAGCTCGTCCCGAACAGGGCCGGGAGGTTCAGGTTCGCGGCGTTCTGCGCGGTCTCCGAGACGAGGAACCCGACCTGCCAGTCGTGCGAGCCGCTCGACTTCGCGCGCAGCGGCGAATCCGTCGCGAGCGCGAGCCCCGTGCTCTGAACGACGCCGGCGACGGTCGTGCCGTCGAGTAGCGCGAGCACCTTGTCGGTCGAATCGGCATCGCCGTTCAGCGAGCGCGCCTCGACGGCCTCGTCGAGCTCGAGGAACAAGAGCCCTTCGTCCGCGCCGAGGATCGTGGGCGAGAGCGGCCCGACGATGTCCGTGCTCACGACCGCGACCGGCGTGAGCGGCGCGCTCGACGCGATCACCGCGAGGCTCGTCGCCAGCGCTCCCACGGGCGCGGTCGCGCTCGTGTAGTAGAGATTCGTCCCGCGCGCGAAGAGCGCCGGATCGCCGAGCGTGTCGACGAACACCACGGTCGCGGCCGCCTTCGACCAGTGCAGGAGCACGACGTCGTCCTTCACCGTGTCCAGGTTCCAGTCGACGTCGTCGGCGAGCTCGTCGGTGACGAGGTAGAGCTCGTTCCCGACCCAGACGAGGTCCTGCGCCTGGACGGCGAGGATCGTCTCCTGGTGCGCCGCGGTGTCGACGACGACCGCGACGCTGTCGTTCTTGTCCGCGTCGCCGTTGAGCTGCGTGCCCGTGGCGCCGGTGACGTCCTCGGCCGCGAGGAACGCGAGGTTCCCGCCCGAGAGCGCGATCGGCGTCGCTTGCGCCCAGCTCACGGAGGTCGTGCGCACGACGAAGCTCTCGGAGGAGGAGCCGCCGCCGCCGCACGCCGCGAGGAGGACCATGGGAAGTAAGTAGAGAGCGCCTTCTGCGGCGCGGTCGATGCGGGTCGTCATGGGGTTCTGTTCTGCCGGAGAAACCGTGGAGGGCGAACAGGGTAGCGGCGCGCCGCGCGCGCGTGAAGGCGTACGCGACTACGCCCCGCGGACTGGCGCCTCGCGCGCGCGGCTGGGATCATGCGCGCGTGAACGTGCTCCTCGCCTCGGCGCCGCATCGCGACACCTTCGGGTACTCGATGCCGCCGCCGGGCCTCCTGCGCCTGGGCGGTGCCCTGCGCGCGGCGGGCATCACGGTCGCGCTCGAAGACCTCGCGCACGCACTGGGTGCGGGAGCGCTCGACCTGCGGGCGAAGTCGCTCGCGCGCGCCTGCACGGAGCGGCTCCTCGCTCGCGGCGAGCACTCGGTCGTCGGGCTGTCGGTGATGGGCGCCACGGTCCCGATCGCGCTCGCGATCCTGGACGAGCTCCGGCGTGCGCGCCCCGGCGTGATCACGCTCCTCGGTGGTCCGGGCACGACGGGCATCGACGTCGAACTCGTCGAGCGCTTCGCGTGCGTCGACGTCGTCGTGCGCGGCGAGGGCGAAGCCGCGTTGATCGAGTTGCTGCGCGCGTTCGAGCGCGGCGAGCACGCGCGCGCGGTCGCGGGGACGACCGTGCGCGGCGCGGACGGCCGCGCGCTGCGCAACCCCGACCGCGCGCCGATCGCCGACCTCGGAGCGCTCGCGCCGTACGCGTGGGAGCTCCTGCCCTCGATCGCCGAGTACAAGCGCGTCACCGGCGACAAGGACGGCCTCGTCGCGCTCGATTCGGGCCGTGGGTGCGTCTACGACTGCTCGTTCTGCACGATCGGGCGCTTCTGGTCGCGCCGTTCGCGCGTCGTGCCGGCGCGCGCGCTCGCGGACGAGGTCGAAGCGCTCGCGACGCTGCCGGGTGCGAGCTCCGCGTACCTGTGCCACGACCTCTTCGGCGCGAACCGCGGGCAGGCCGTCGCGTTCTGCGAGGAGCTCCTCGCGCGCGGCGTGCGCACGCCGTGGGAGGTGCGCGCGCGCGCGGATCACCTCGACGCCGAGCTGCTCGAGCACATGGGCCGCGCGGGCTGCTACCGCGTGCTGCTCGGCATCGAGTCGGCGGATTCCAGCGTGCGCGAGCGGAACCAGAAGGGCATGCGCGCCGACGTCGACCTCCTGCAGGTCGTCGACGACTGCGCGCGCGCGCAGATCCTGCCGATCCTGTCCCTGATCCTCGGCCTGCCCGGCGAGGACGAGCACGCGCTCCGCGCGAGCCTCGACTTCTGCGCGCGGGCATCGCTGCGCGCCGGCGTGCAGCTCTCGCTGCACCTCGTGAACCCGCAGCCGGGGTGCGGCCTGTTCGAGGAGTTCGGGAGGAGCGCGCTGCCCGTCGAAGGGATCCCGCCCGACATGGCGTGGGGCGCCGGCGACGAACCCGAGGAGCGCCGCATGCGCGCCGCGCACCCCGACCTGTTCACGACGTGGGCGCTGCTGCCCAACGACGAGGCGCACCTGCGCGCGCTCCACGCGATCGCGAGCGAGCTCCCCGACGTGCTCATGCGCCACCCGCGCGCGTGGGCGCTGCTAGCGAAGGCACGCGGCGCGGACACGCTCGATCTTTTCCGCGCGTGGAAAGCCGACGGCCGCAGTTTCGAGACCTTCGCGCGCGCGGCGAACGACCCGTGCGTCCAGGACGCGCTCCTCTGGGAACAAGCGTGCGTGCGCGTCGCGGCGCGCGGACGGGTCGAGCACGATTCCGTCGGCCCACGCTTCGACGGCGAGCTCGTCGAGCTCCAGCACGACCTCCCCGCCGCCGCCGCGCGCGAGTTCGCGGGCGCGATCGAACCGAAGCCGACGTGGCTCGCGGTGCGCCTCGGCGCGCACGGCATCGAGACGCTGCGCGTGTCCCGCGGCGCCGCGGCGCTCCTGCGCGAGCTCGACGGGGAGCGGACGCTCGACGAATACGCTCCGCCCGCGCGCTCGGCGCTCGCGCAATGGAACCGGGACGGCTGGGTCGTGATCCCTTCTGGATCGCACGCGCCTTCCGCGATCGATGCCCCCACGGGAGTCTCCTCATGATCCGACTGCACCTCGCCCTTCCGCTCGCACTGCTCGCCTCGTGCGCCACCGTCATGACGGGCCACCAGGACACGATCGAGGTGCTCTCGACGCCGCCGGGCGCGAAGTTCACGACCAACACGGCGCTGTCGGGCGTGACGCCGGCCAAGGTCCAGGTCTCCGACGAGGTCGACGTGGAGTTCACGTTCACCATGGACGGTTACACGCCGCTCACCGCGGAGTCGAAGAAGCGCATCTCGGGCTGGGTGCTCGGGAACATCCTCATCGGCGGGATCATCGGCCTCTGCATCGACTCCATCAGCGGAGGCATGCACACGCACGACGCCAAGCTCGAGGTCACGCTCGTCCCCGCGGATGCTCCCGCGCCCAAGCCCTGATCGGACCCCACGCACGATGACTCCGAACTCGTCGTTTCCCATCACGCTCGTCTTCCCGCCGCAGGGGCACTTCACGCAGCCGTACCTCGCGCTGCCGTGCTTGAAGGCGTACCTGCGCGCGAACGGCTTCGACGACGTCGAGCTCGTCGACGCGAGCGTCGACGCCTACGATCGCTTCCTTTCGCGGGACGAGCTCGCGCGCGCCGCGCGGCTCGTCGCGGAGCGGCTGCCGCTCGCGCGCTACGCCAACCGCACGGAGCTCTCCTTCCGCGAGCTCGCCGCGTTCCGCGCGGCCGCGGAGAGCGCCGCGAGCGCCGAGGCGTTGATCGCGCGCGTCGACGACGCGAAGGCCGTGATCCGCGGGACTCGGTTCTGGGACATGGAGCAGTACGTGCCCGCGGTGCGCACGCTCTACCACGCGCTGCGCCTCTTCAGCGCGGCGCACTTCCCGACGATGCTCACGCCGCACAACTTCACGATGCGGTACTCGATCGATCGATCGCGCGACGTCCTCGCGGCGACGCTCGACGAGGCGGAGAACCCGTTCGTGCGGTACTTCCGCGAGTACGTGCTCCCCGGCCTCGTCGCGCGCAAGCCGCGCGTGCTCGGCATGAGCGTGATCTACGGGAGCCAGCTCATCCCCGCGATGACGCTCGGACGAATGATCAAGCGCGCGCTGCCCGACTGCCATGTCACCGCGGGCGGGGGATACCTCGCGTACATCGGGCAGAAACTGATGCAGCGGCCCGGCGTGGAGGAGTGCCTCGATTCGTTGATCTTCCACGAGGGCGAAGCGCCGCTGCTCGCGCTGTGCAATGCACTGGAGAGCGGTGCGTCGCTCGCCGACGTCGGCGCGCTCACGTGGATCGATCGTTCGAGCGGAGCGCCGCGCGCGGTCGTGAATCGTCCCGGCATGCCGATCCGCCTCGACGCGGCGCCCCTGCCCGATTTCGAGGGGCTCCCGCTCGACGAGTACTTCTCGCCGGAGCTCGTGCTCCCCTACGACGTGAACCGCGGGTGCTACTACGGCGAGTGCAGCTTCTGCACGCTGCCGACCGTGATCGGTCCCGGCTACCGCACGCGGCGCGCGAAGACGATCGTCGAGCACGTCGTGCAATTGAAGGAACGCCACGGCGCGCGCGCGTTCGACTTCATCACCGACTGCATGCCGCCGGGCATGATCCGCGAGCTCCCGAACGAGCTCCTGCGCCGCGACGCCGACATCCGCTGGTGGAGCGACGCGCGCATCGAAGCCGAGGCGTACACGGAGGAAGGCACTCGGCGCCTCTACGCCTCGGGCTGCCGCAAGCTGCTTTTCGGCTTCGAGACGGCGACGCCGCGCCTCCTCGACATGATGAAGAAGGGCCAGACCGTCGACGAGACGCTCGCCGTCGCGAAGCACTGCGCGCGGGCCGGCATCAGCGTCACGTTCTATGCGATGGTCGGGTTCCCGACCGAGACGCGCGACGAAGCGCGCGCGACGGTCGACTTCCTCGTGAAGAACGCCAACGTGATCCGCGAGGTGTCGCTGCAGACGTTCCACATCGACGAGGTCGCGGAGACGTACCAGCACCCCGAGCGCTTCGGCCTCACGATCGTCGACGACCCCGACCTCGACATCGAGCTCTACCACGACTACGTCGCCGAGACGGGCATGACGCAGACGGAGGCCGCGGAGCTCTTCGAGGAGATGATGAGCCGCCTCTGCGCGAACCTGCCGCTCTTCAGCGGCGACAACATCTTCTACTTCATGCAGAAGAGTCACTACTTCCTGCACCTCGCGCGGGACATGCAGCCCGACGAGTTCGTCGCGCGCTGCAAGGAACGTGTGGATCGGCGCGCGAAGCTCGGCGCGGACGCGACGCTTGCCCCGTCGCGCGACCTGCGCGTCGTCGAGCTCCCGTTCAGCCACACGGAGACACGCACGAAGCTCGCGCACCCGCTCGCGCGCGCGATCCAGCCGGACTTCCTCACCGGCCGCTACGTCGAGAACCGCGTCGCGGAGGCGGAGCGCGCGCTTGGGACGATCGCGCCGAAGCGCAAGGCGCTCGCGTACGACGGCGACAGCGCGGAGTTCGCCGAGCTCGCGCTCGACGGCAAGCGCGTCTTGGAGGCGATCGCGAAGCGCGGAACGCTCGGGAGCCTGCTCGAAGGCCAATCGGGGGCCTCGCGCGCCGCGCTCGAGCGTTTCGGCGGCGAGTTGCACCGCCTCGGACTGCTCCATCTCCCCCACGCACGCACGACGACGAGCACGCGCTCGCCGTCCGCCGCCGCGACGACTACCCTCTGAACCGTCCACGAGGATCCACCATGAAGCCCACGGAATCGAAGAAGCCCGAGGCCACGACCAAGCCCACGCCGCCCGCGCGCGAGGAGCGCAAGCCCGACGCGCAAGAGCCCGAGACGCTGAACTACGCCGAACTCGACCTCTCGATCGAGAAGGTCGACGAGCGCATCGCGCCGAGCGAGACGAACGTGTTCGACAAGTGAGCGGCGCCGTGGAGAGTCGGCTCGCGCCGTCGTGCGGGATGCTCGCACGCGCACGTCTCGACGGGGGCTTCGGGCTCGCCTTCGCTGCCTGCATCGCCCTGAGCTGCTCGCGCTCGCCGGCGCACGCCCCATCCTTCAGCAGCCCCGCACGGTACGAGCACTACGTCTCCGAGGTGCCGGAGGTCGAGACCGCGTCGCTGCTCGTCCTCTTACACGCCGGCTGGCATGGAATGAGCGACTCGGAGCGAGACGACCTGGGTGATCTCGAGCTCGCGTTCTGGCCGTCGGGCTACGTCGTGTGGGCGTGGCCGAACGAGGACGGAGCGCTGCGACATCGCGGAGGGCGGTTGTCCGCGGACCTGGTTCAAGGGCTCGTGTCGAAGACGGCGTCCGTGATCGAGGAACACGGGGGCCAGTGGGAGTTCGCGGTCGATGCCGGTTCCGAGGAGGTCTGGCTCCATCGCGGCGGAACGAACCGCGGCGTCGAACTCCGGAGCGTGTTCGCCGAGCGCGACTCGAAGTGGGATGGACGGCTGCCGGGAATCGGCTACCCCGGGAACACGCCGGACGATCCCGAGCGCTACTCACTCGAGGAGATCCTGGAACTCGAGAAGGAGCGCGAGCCACAGAAGGTGGAGCTGTATCGAGCATGGCACTCGATCAAGGACGAGCTCCGCGCTGCGCTCCCGAACGACGGCGAGCTCGTCGATCGCGCGAAGCTCGCGACGCTCGGGCTGCGTTGACTCGCGAGTGGCCGCACGCGCCCGCGCTGACGAACAATTTCTCGCCGGAACGCGAACCGGGGGATTCGTCGACTCGAAGCAAGCGCTCGGGAGGAGCTGGCGCTCTTCCCAACTCGGTATCGCCGCCCGACCCGCGCTCCCTGCCTTGGGGGAGGCGCTTCGAGACACCCCGTTCCCCACTTCACCTTCCATCGTCCGCGCCCTCGTCAGGCAGTGTCGATTGCCCGTTCCGAACCGCGAGTACGATGTGCTCATGGACGAGCCCGATTCCAGGAAGCACGAACTCGGCCGCGATCGCGTCGCGGAACCGCGCCCCGAGTACGGCAAGCCGGTCCTGACCGAGCAGTACCTCCGCTGGATCGACGAGATCGAGCGCATGCAGGACAACCAATCGGGACAGGACAAGAGCTGGCTGCGCGAGCGCATGCGTCTCGACGCGGAGCACCTCGCAAGGGTGAAGCGTGTCCGCTGACCCGAATCCTTGGGTCGCGCTGCTCCGAGCGCTACAGCAGCGTGACGTGCGCTACGCCACGATCGGCGTGTGGGGTGCCAACTACTATGCGCAGGCGGGCGGCGTCGTGTTCACGACGCACGACAAGGACCTCTTCCTGCCTCCAGACCCGGAGAACCTCGAACGAGCCTGGGCAGCTTGCAACGATGCCGGTCTCGAGCTCTGGTCCGGCCGCGAGCCGCTCGATCAGCCGCGCGATCTCTGGCTTGCGGAGCGGATGGTCGCGAACCGTGCCCTCACGACGGCACTCGGACCCGACCGACTGCAGATCGACCTGACGCTCGTGATGGCCGCGCACGAATTCGAACACGTCTGGCAGGAGCGTCGCACGTTTCGCGACGGCGGCGCGGACGTCCACGTCGCGCGTCTGCGGCACATCGTCGAATCCAAATCGGCGGCGGACCGACCCAAGGACCGGCTGTTCCTCGTGACTCACATGGAGAACTTGTCGCAGCTCATGCGCGGCGACGATCCAAGCGAGCGGGAGTGACGCGCGCTCCGCTCACGCCCTCCGCGCCCAGCGCAGTTTCGCGGGGGCGGAGCGGGGGTTCGCGCGGTGTTCCGCGGGGCTCGCGCGCACGACGGCGTCGCTGATCGCCGCGTAGACGCCGTCCTTCGCGCCGCGCTCGAAGGCCTGCTTCACGCGGCGGTCCTCGCCAGAGTGAAAGGTGAGGACTGCGACGCGTCCACCCGCACGCAGCGCGGACGGGAGCTGGCGCAGGAGCGCCTCCAACGCGCCGAACTCGTCGTTGACCTCGATGCGCAGCGCCTGGAACACGCGGCGCACGCTCGATTCGATCGCGTCGTCGTCCGCGCGGCCCGCGAGGGCTTCGCGCACGCACTCGGCGAGCGCCACCGTCGTCGTGAGCTCGTTCCGCTGCGCCTTCACGAAGCGCGCGATGCGCAGCGCGTGCGGCTCGTCGGAGTCGTCCGTGAGCGCCTGCGCGAGCTCCTCCACGGCCGCGCGCGCGAGCCACTGCGCCGCGGAGAGCCCCTTCTTCGGGTTCATGCGCATGTCGAGCGGCCCGTCGTGCTTGAAGGTGAAGCCGCGCGCTGGGTCGTCGATCTGCATCGACGACACGCCGAGGTCCGCGAACACGAAGTCTGCGCCGTCGTTCCAACCGAGCGCCGCTAGCTCCGCGCCGAGTGCCGCGAAGTTCGTGCGCCGCGCGTGCAGCACGTCCGCGCCGAAGCCGAGCTTCGCGAGCCGCTCGACCGTGCGCGGCAACTGCAGCGGGTCCTGGTCGAGCGCGAGCAGGGCGCCGCGCGTCGCGCGTGGCTCGTCGTCGGCCGCACGGTGCTCGTCATCGGCCGCGCGGTGCTCGTCGCTCGGGGCGATCCGCTCGAGCAAGCGCTGCGCGTGCCCGCCGAAGCCGAGCGTCGCGTCGACGCCGCGTTCGCCCGGCTTCGGAACGAGCGCGGACAGAACCTCCTCGACGAGGATCGGCACATGCTGCCCCGCCGGCGTCTGCCCGCGCGCGAGCACGTGCCTCACTGCCTCGGGGTACTGCTCCGCCGCGAGCTCCTTGTACTTCTCCTCGAAGCGCCGCGGGTGCGTGCCCTTGTAACGCGGACGCCGACGGTGCGGCGTCGGGCCGGGCGCGGCGTTCGGGTCGGGCTCGCTCATGAATGGGCGCACATCGTGCTCCGAAGTCCGCGCTTGCGCCACGCCGCGCGCCGGGCCGTCACTCGTCGCGCACCGTCTCGAGGCGCAGGACCACGAACGCGCCGAGCGCCGCGAGCGAGCAGAGGAGCACCTGCATCGCGACGGACAGCTCGCGGAAGAACAGGCTCCAGGCGACGACAAGCACGATCAGCGTCATCGCGGTCACCTTCACGTGCAGGCGCACGCCGCGGTGCGCTTCCCAGTCGCGGAGGAGCGGGCCGAAGAGCGGCGAACGGCGGAGCTTCTCGTTCAGGTGCGGCGACGAACGCACGAGGCAGGCGCTCGTCAGGAGGAGGAACGGCGTCGTCGGCAGCACGGGGAGGAAGACGCCGAGCACCGCGAGCACGAAGAAGAACCCCGCGAGCGCGAGGAAGAGAGGCCGCATGCGCCCACCCTGCCGCGCGTGGGGCGCGGGGTCCACGACGAAGCCGCCCCACCGCGCGCGTCAGCGGAGCTCGGGCTCGCGAGCGGCGCACCGGGAAGTCGTTTCGACCGGCCTTCGCGCGAAGAATCGACGCGACAGCGGGAATGCGCTCCCCATGGCCGAAGTAGGCGGTCGGCATGAGCTGGTTCGAGTGGTGGGGTGAGTCGATCGACCCGGGTCCGTTGGGCTGCGTGCGGTTCGAGCGCCAGGAGCCTCGGCGGCGGAAGCGCGCGACCGTGCTCGTCCTCGGATTGGCGGCGCTGCTCCTCCTCGCGGGCTGGATCCTGTTCGCCGCGCCGCAGTTCGGTTGGCCCAGGGGGTGGACCGCGCTCGGGACACTGCTCTACCTCGCCGTCGCGTTTTTCGTCCGCCCCGAACCCGAGCTCCGCAACGTCGGCTGGTTCGGCGGGCTCATGGACCACCCGTTCCGCTGGTCGGACGACGTGAACCGTTGGCTCGCGATGCTGTGCATCGTGCTCGTGCCGGGCCGGTTCGCGAGCGCGTCGATCGTGGCGCTCGCGCGGCTCGGATGGAGGGCGTGGAGCGCGACGGACGCGGAGTGGAACGCGTCCGAACACGCTTCCGACGATCGCCGTCCGTAGCCGTCCGCGCGCCGCGCGGTACCGTACGCGCGTGGCGAGGGAGCGAACGAGCGGGATGCGGAGGGCGGTGCTCGCGCGCGCGTCGATCGCGGTGCTCCTCGCCTGGTTCGCGGCGGGGAGCGGCGTGCTCGCGGCCGCGCAGGAACCGGCGCGCCGCGGCCGCGATCCCGTGCTCGCGCTCCAGGGCCTGCTCGGGCGCCTCGAGCGCGCGACGCTGTCGATCCAGCCCGACACCGTCGACGAATTCACGCGCGCGGTGGGCGACCTGCGGCTCCTCTGGAGCCTCGCGCCCGAGCGCGGGAACGAGATCGCCGCGACGCTGCTCGACCTCACGGGGCACACGCTCGTGCTCTACGACCCGGCGGGACGCGACGACCTCTTCCCGGAGTCCTTGCGCGCGCGCACCGCCGCCGCCGACGTGCTGTCGCAGCACTACGACGCCGAGCTCGGCCTCTGGCTCGCGCGCGACGTGCTCGCGAACGCGAGCTCGCAACCGCTCGGCCGCCGGCGCGCGGCCGCGTGGTTCCTGATCGGACGGCGGCGCGCGGACCAGGAGCTCGCGCTGCTCACCTGCACGCGCGACGCCGATCCGCGCCTGCGGTCGATCGCGGCCGAAGCGCTCGTCGGCGCGGATTCGGAGGCCGTGCACCGCTTTTTCGTCGAGGAATTCGGCCGCGCGAACGAGCCGGGCGATCCCCTGCGCATGCTCGCCGAGCGCCATCTGCGCCGCGTGCGGCTCGCGCCCGAATCCGGCGCAGCGAAGGGCCTGACCAAGCTCGTGCGCCGCGAGCTCCTGTCCGAGAGCTGGCGCGGCGCATCGCAGGCGATCGCGCTCTCGCGCGCTTTCGACGACGACGCGATCGTCCCGTGGCTCATCGAGGCGCTCGGGACGTGGAAGGCACGCGCGGAGAAGGGCCTGCAGGCGCTGCGCGTCGAGCACGAGATCGAGGCGGAGCTCGAGCTGCGCTCGGGGCGCAAGCTCGGCCTCTTCCCCGAGAACTGGCTCGCGTGGTGGGAGGCCGCGCGCAAGGGCGAGGTGAAGAAGGCGAGCGCGCCGAGCTACTACCCCGAGCCCACGCGCCCCTCGTTCTTCGGCCTGGAGCCGCGCAGCGATCGCGTGCTCTTCGTCATCGACCGCTCGGGCAGCATGGAGGCCGTGTTCGATCCGGCGAAGCAGTCGCCGGAGAAACGCGCCGCGACGCGGTGGGAGAAGGCGGCGACCGAGCTGTGCGGGTTCGTCGAGGCCCTCGGCCCGCGCGCGCGCTTCGACGTGGTGGTGTTCCACGACTCGGCCGACGTCTGGAAGAAGAAGCTCGTCGCGGCGGACGAGCGCAACCTCGCGGCCGCGCGGCAGTGGCTCGCGGGGCAGAGACCGCTCGGCGGGACGCGGTTGCGGGCGGGGATCGAGCTCGGGCTCGAAGCGGCGCCCGACGGCGCCGTGGCGCCCGAGCGGGTCGACGCGGACACCGTGATCGTGCTCTGCGATGGAGCGACCGCGGAGGGGGACGGCTGGGTCGGGCCAAGGCTGCGGCGCGTGAACCCGCGCCTGCGGGTGGTTTTCCACTGCGTGCAGATCGGGGAGGGCGGGGACGGCACGCTGGAGACCCTCGCGCGGGAGTCGGGCGGGGAGTTCGTCCGCATCACGCGCTGAGGAGACTGGCTCCCTTCGCTGGCAGCGCGCCCCCGGGACGACCCGAACCGCCCTCGACGGGCCCCGGGAGGGGTCGAGAGTGGGCTTGCCAGCGAAGGGGGCCGGCTCCGGTTCCGGGGCGGTTGAGTGCGCCACATTCCATTTCATGGCAATGAGTTACGTCGGCTGTGGCGCCCTGCGAGCCGCCCCAGGAACGCGCGTTCCGAAGGACTCCAAGCGGACCCGCCGGTCGACCCCGACGCCCTGCGCACTCCGGCCCGGAGCCGCCCCGTCGATCTCCGCCCTCCGCGTGCTTCCTCGTGCGGCCCGCCCCCGATAGACTCCCCCGCCAAGTTTCCCCCACCCCTGCTCCGGACGCCCCGGTCGCCCCCCGCCCCGCCCTCGACCGGCCCGAAAACCCGCCCTGGAGCCCCCGTCCCACCCCCCCGCCGATGGTCGAGAGCTACCTACCGGTCCTGATCCTCTTCGTGATGGTGGTGACCTTTGCCTTCGTGCAGATGCTCCTGTCGGAGCTCGGCGGCCGGAAGCGGAAGAACGTCGGGAAGGGCGACCCCTACGAGTGCGGGATGGAGCCCCAGGGCGATGCCCGCCTGCGCCTCTCCATCCATTTCTATCTGGTGGCGGTGCTGTTCATCCTGTTCGACGTCGAGTCGGTCTTCCTCCTATTGTGGGCGGTCGGCGCGAAGGGCTTCCACGAGACGGGGGTCGGGATGTTCGTCTTCGCCGAGATCACGGCCTTCGTCGGCCTCTTGGCGCTCGCGCTGGCCTACGTGTGGCGCAAGGGAGGTCTCGAATGGGATCGCTGAAACCGGTCGACGAGGCGACGACGCAGGAGGGCTTCCTCGCGACGCGCGTCGACGAGTTGATCAACTGGGGCCGCAAGAACTCCTTGTGGCCGATGCCGCTCGGGCTCTCGTGCTGCGGCATCGAGCTCATGGCCATGATCGGGCCGAAGTTCGACCTCGCGCGCTTCGGCGCGGAGGCCGCGCGCTTCTCGCCGCGCCAGTGCGACCTGATGGTCGTCGCCGGCACGCTGACGTGGAAGATGGCCGAGGCCGCGCGCGTCATCTACGACCAGATGCCCGACCCGAAGTGGGTCATCGCGATGGGTGTGTGCTCGTCGTCGGGCGGCATGTACGACAGCTACAGCGTCGTGCAGGGCGTCGACATGATCCTGCCCGTCGACGTCTACGTGCCGGGTTGCCCGCCGCGCCCCGACGCGGTGATCGACGCGATCATCAAGCTCCAGAGGAAGATCGAGCGCGAGCAGCCGCTCAAGGCGCGCCTCTCGGGCGCGAACCTCGACCACGGCATCGGCTCGAAGGCCTTCGTGCGCGCGCCGAACCACTCGGTGCCGACGCGCGGCAGCCACGCGGTGCTCCCGCCCGGGGAGCTCGCCCCGTGAGCGCCCCCTCTGCGAACGCCCTCGACCGAGTGCAGTCCGGCCTCGCGGCGCTGAACCCCAAGTCCATCGCCGCGCGCGACGGCATGCCGGCCTTCGAAATCGAGGCGGAACAGGTGCGCGAAGCCTGTCGGCTCCTGCGCGACGCCTGCGGCTTCGAGACGAACACCTTCGTCACCGCGATCGACCACTTCCCCGCGGAGCCGCGCTTCGAACTCTTCTGGCAGTTCCTGTCGGTGCAGCACAACGACCGCGTGCGTCTCAGCGCGCGCGTGACGGGCGCGCACCCGCACGTCGCGTCCATCGGCGACCTCTACCCGGGCACGCAGTACAGCGAGCGCGAGTGCTACGACATGTTCGGCGTCGTGTTCGACGGCCACACGAGCCACGCCGGCGGATTGAAGCGCCTGCTCATGCCCGAGGGCTACGACCACTTCCCGCTGCGCAAGGATTTCCCCCACCAGGGCATCGAGCCCGACAAGCTCTACAACGCGTGGTTCCAACGGCGCTTCGAGCGCCACGAGAGAGAGCATGCCGACGTTTGAGTACGCGCCGGGGCTCCTGCCGCCGCGCGCGAAGCCCTCGGGCGGCGGCGCGGACGGCGACGACCCGCTGCACGGTGAGCTGCTCGAGCTCAACATGGGCCCGCAGCATCCCGCGACGCACGGCGTGTTGCGCATCCTGGTCGAGCTCGACGGCGAGACCATCGCGCGCATCGAGCCCGAGGTCGGCTACCTGCACCGCGGCAAGGAGAAGACCTGCGAGTCGCTCGGCTGGCGCAAGTTCTTCGTGCACACGGACCGCCTCGACTACGTGCAGCCGTTGATGAACAACGTCGGCTACGCGCTGGCGCTCGAGAAGCTCGGCGGCGTCACGGTGCCCGAGCGCGGACAGATCATCCGCGTGCTCCTGTGCGAGCTGTCGCGCATCGGCTCGCACTTGATCTACCTCGCGACGACAGGCATCGACCTCGGCGCGGTGACGATGTTCTTCTTCTGCTTCAAGCAGCGCGAGACGTTGTACGACCTCCTCGACGCGTACACCGGCCACCGGATGAACAACACGTACGTTCGGATCGGCGGCGTGTACGCCGACGTGGACGAGCGCGTGCAGGACGCGATCGAGCAGTGGATCGCCCAGTTCCCCGCCGCGGTCGACGAGTTCGAGAAGATGCTCACCGGCAACCGCATCTGGTACGACCGCAATCACGGGATCGGCGCGATCACGAAGGAGCAGGCGCTCGCGTGGTCGCTCAACGGCCCGAACCTGCGCGGATCCGGCTGCGACTTCGACCTGCGCAAGGCGCAGCCCTACTCGGGCTACGAGCGCTACGACTTCGAGGTCGCCGTCGGAACGGGCGGCGACTGCTACGACCGCTACCTCGTGAGCATCGAGGAGATGCGCCAGTCCGCGCGCATCGTTCAGCAGTGCTTGAAGCTCTTGAAGGAGACGAAGGGCGGCGAGTTCCTCGCCGAGGACCGTCGCTACGTGCTGCCGCCGAAGGACCTGGTGCGGAGCTCCATGGAGGAGCTCATCCACCAGTTCAAGATCGTGACCGACATGGCACTGCCGAAGGGCTCTGCCTACCACGGGATCGAGTCGTCGAAGGGCGAGCTCGGGTTCTTCGTCGCGTCGGACGGCACGAGCACGCCGCTGCGCTGCCACATCCGCGCGCCGGGGCTGATGAACGTGCAGGCGATCCCCATGGTGGCCATGGGGCGCCTCTTCTCCGACATGGTGTCGCTGATCGGATCGCTCGATTTCGTCATGGGCGAGGTGGATCGCTGATGGCCCTTCCGCAGAAGCTCGTCTCCGAGTTCGACCAACTCGTGAAGAAGTACCCCGACCGGAAGTCGGGCCTCATCCCCGCCCTCCATCGCTGCCAGGAGGAGCTCGGCGGCTGGATCTCCCCGCAGATCATGGAGGACCTCGCGGCGTACTTCGGCCTGGAGCCCGTCGAGGTCTACGGCGTCGCGTCGTTCTACCCGATGTTCCGCATGCGGCCCGTCGGCAAGCACTTCGTCTCCGTCTGCCACAACATCAGCTGCGAGCTGCGCGGCGCGACGGAGATCCTCGAGCACGTCTGCAAGGTCACGGGCGCCAAGCCCTACGGCACCTCCGCGGACGGCCAGTTCACCGTGTGGCCGGTCGAGTGCCAGGGCGCCTGCGCGAACGCGCCGATGATCGACGTCGACGGCGTCTATCACGAGGACCTCACCAACGCGAAGGTCGACGCGCTCCTGGGAGGGTTGAAGAAGTGAAGCCGTTCCCGACGTGGCTGCTCGATCGCACGAAGAACAAAGACTCGCACACGCTCGCCGCGTACGAGAAGGCGGGCGGATACCAAGCCCTCGCGACCGTGCTGAAGAAGCCGATGTCGCCCGCCGACGTGATCCAGGAGATGAAGGTCTCCGAGTTGCGCGGCCGCGGCGGCGCGGGTTTTCCCTCCGGCATGAAGTGGAGCTTCATGCCCGACCCGGCGAAGGACCCGCGCCCGCGCTACCTCGCGATCAACGCGGACGAATCCGAGCCCGGCACGTGCAAGGACCGCGTGCTCATGGAGCAGGACCCGCACGGTCTGATCGAGGGCGCGCTCATCGCCTGCTACGCGATCCGCGCGCAGGCGGCCTACATCTACGTGCGCGGCGAATACAGGAAGTCCTACGACCGCTGCCAGGCCGCGATCGACGAGGCGCGCAAGAAGGGCCTCGTCGGCAAGAACGTCCTCGGCACGGACTTCTCCTGCGAAGTCCACATGCACAAGGGTGCTGGCGCCTACATCTGCGGCGAGGAGACGGGGCTGATGGAGAGCCTCGAGGGCAAGCGCGGCCATCCGCGGCCCAAGCCGCCGTTCCCCGCGATGTTCGGCCTGTGGGGCCAGCCCACGACGGTCAACAACGTCGAGACCATCTTCAACGTGCCGTTCATCGTGACGCGCGGCGGCGCGTGGCACGCTTCGATCGGGACGAAGGGCTCGAAGGGCAATTTCCTCTGCGGCATCTCGGGCCACGTGAACAGGCCGGGCGTGTACGAGCTCCCCTTCGGCGTCACCGCGCGCGAGATCGTCGACGAGGTCGCGGGCGGCGTGTGGAAGAACCGCAAGTGCAAGGCGTGGTTCCCCGGCGGCAGCTCGTGCTCGCTCGTCAAGGGCGAGGACCTCGACGTCGTGCTCGACCACGACTCCCTGAAGACCAAGGGCAGCTCGCTCGGCACCGCCGCGATGATCATCATCGACGACCACACGTCGATCGCGCGCGTGATGGAGATCATCGCGCGCTTCTACGACCACGAGAGCTGCGGCCAGTGCAGCCAGTGCCGCGAGGGCACGCAGTGGCTCGCGCAGATCTTCCACCGCATCGCGACCGGCCACGGGCTCCCCGGCGACGTCGACGCGCTCGACGCGCTCGCGAAGGGCATGGCGCCGGGCAAGACGATCTGCGCGCTCTCCGACGCGGCCGCGATCCCCGCTCTGTCCGCGGTGCGGCTCTTCCGCGACGAGCTCGAGGAGTGCGTGCGGCAAAAGCAGGACCCGATCCCCTACCAGCGCGTCGAGTACGCGGGAGCGCACTAGTCCGTGGTCAAGATCACCGTCAACGGCCGCGAGGTCGAAGCCGATCCGAAGCAGCCGCTCATCGCGGCGTGCCACGGCCACGACGTCGACGTGCCGCACTACTGCTACCACCCCGGGCTCTCCACGGTCGGCAGTTGCCGCATGTGCCAGGTCGAGGTCCAGCAGGGCACCGCGCCGGGCCGCGTCATGGTCGCGTGCCGCACCTATCCCGCCGAGGGGATGGTGGTGAGCACGGAGAGCGAGAAGTCGCACGCGACGCGCCGCGAGTGCCTCGAGTTCCTCCTCAAGAACCACCCGCTCGACTGCCCCATCTGCGACAAGGCGGGCGAGTGCGATCTGCAGGACTTCACGTACCAGGAAGGCCAGGCGACCGGTCGCTCGAAGGAGCCGCGCCGTCCGCTCGAGAAGCGCCACTCGCTCGGCGACGTGATCGTGCTCGACCAGGAGCGCTGCATCCTGTGCTCGCGCTGCGTGCGCTTCTTCGAGGAGGTGCCGAAGAAGGCGCAGCTCACGGTGGCGAGCCTCGGATCACGCTCGGTGATCGCGACCTTCGCGGACCAGCCGCTCACGGGCAACTACCAGGGCAACATCGCCGACCTGTGCCCCGTCGGCGCGTTGACGCTGAAAGGCTTCCGCTTCCAGGCGCGCGTGTGGAACCTCGTCAAGATGGCGAGCACGTGCGCCGAGTGCTCGCGCGGCTGCTCGATCCAGGTCGAGGTGCTGCGCGGCGGCGACGTGAAGCGCTTCCGCCCGCGCGAGAACGCGGCCGTGAACCGCTGGTGGATGTGCGACACCGGACGCTTCGCGTTCGACCACGTGAACGCGAAGGACCGGCTCGTGAACTCGCTCGTGCGCGACGGGCACGGCCTCGCGCCGCGCTCGATCGAGGACGGGATCGCCGCGGTGCGTGCCTTGCTCGACGCGCACTCGGACGCGCTCTTCGTCGCGTCGCCCTTCTGCACGGTCGAGGAAGGGGCTTCGATCCAGGCGCTCGCGAAGCGCCGCGGGACGACGGCGCTGTTCGTCGCGCCGGGACCGAACGGCCTGAAGGACGCGCTCCTGCACACCGGTGATCCGTGTCCGAACCGACGCGGGCTCACGGAGCTCGGGCTGCAGCCCATCGAGCCCAAGGAGCTCGCGAAGAAGCTCGCGTCGTCGAAGGCCGCGGTGCTCTTCGGCGAGCGCGTCGTCGAGCTCGCGGGCGCCGCCGCGATCGCAGCGCTCCCGACCAGCACGGCGCTCGCGGTCTTCGACTGCAAGGCCCCCGACGCCGCTGCGTGCACGGTCGCGATCGGCGTGCCGACGTCGGTCGAGCGCACCGGGACCTGGATCAACGTCGACGGTCAGAAGGGCCCGATCGCGGCGGTGAAACCGGCCCCCGCCGGCGTGCGCGCGCTCGCGCGGCACCTCGCGGCGCTCGATCTTCGCGCGGAGGCGGCGCGCTCATGAACGACTTCGCGGCCAAGGTCGGTCTCACGGGCGAACAGCTCGAGCACCTGCTCGCGATCCTCGTGCGCAACACGGTGATCTTGATCGGGATCATCAGCGTCGCGGCGGTCATGACGCTCGTCGAGCGCAAGGTCTCCGCGTGGATGCAGTTCCGCCACGGACCCAACCGCGTCGGGCCGTGGGGCCTCTTGCAGCCGCTCGCGGACGGCGTGAAGTTCATCTTCAAGGAAGTCGTCGTCCCGAACGGAGCGAACAAGGCGCTGTACGTGCTCGCGCCCGCGCTGGCGGCCGTGCCGGCGATGATGACCATCGCGGTGATCCCGTTCGCGAACGACGTGGTCCTGTTCGGCAAGAACTGGGGCCCGCTCGTGGTCGCCGACATCGACATCGGGATCCTCTACCTGCTCGCGATCGGCTCGATGAGCGTCTACGGCGTCATCCTCGCCGGCTGGGCGTCGAACTCGAAGTACTCGCTGCTCGGCGGGCTGCGCGCGTCGGCGCAGATGATCAGCTACGAGCTCTCGATGATCCTCGCGATCCTCGCCGTCGTCGCGATGGCGGGTTCGATCAACCTGCGGGAGATCGTCGAGTCGCAGGCGCACGGCGGAAGCATCGCCGACTGGAATTTCTGGAAGCAGCCGCTCGCGTGCTTCCTGCTGCTCGTCGCTTCCTTCGCGGAGACGAACCGCCATCCGTTCGACTTCGCCGAGTGCGAGCCCGAGCTCGTTGCCGGCTTCAACACGGAGTACTCCGCGATGAAGTGGGCCATCTTCTTCATCGGCGAGTACAGCGCGATGGCGGTGATGAGCTCGCTGTCCGTCATCCTGTTCTTCGGCGGCTGGAGCATCCCGTTCCTGCCGGACGCGCCGTGGTACCTCGGCTTCGCGGCCTTCCTGGCGAAGACCAGCGTGTACCTGTTCCTGTTCGTGTGGGTGCGCTGGACCTTGCCGCGCTTCCGCTTCGACCAGCTCATGCGCATCGGGTGGAAGGTGATGCTCCCGCTCGCGCTCGTGAACCTGCTCGCCACGGGCGCGTGGCTCACGTTCTTCGGCCCGCCGGGCGCTCCCTGAGAGGAACCAGGAGTCCACGCAGCCATGGTCATCGTCAAGCGCAAGGAACTCAGCCTCTCCGAGCGGCTCTACGTGCCCGAGATCGTCCGCGGGCTCTCGATCACGTTCCGGAAGATGTTCGAGAAGAAGATCACGCGGCAGTACCCCGAGGAGCCGCTCGTGAAGACCGAGGTGACGCGCGGCCAGCCGCGCCTCGTCGTCAAGGACGACGGGGCCATCGCGTGCGTCTCGTGCGGCCTGTGCGAAGCCGCGTGCCCCGCCTACGCGATCACGATCGACGGCGGCGAGACCGACCGGCCGATCGAGCGCGAGCCGAAGCGCTTCGACATCGACATGCTGCGCTGCATCCTCTGCGGCTTCTGCGAGGAAGCCTGCCCGAAGGACGCGATCTTCATGAGCGACGAGCTCGAGCTCGCGGACTACTCGCGCCAGGCGCTCGTGTACGACATCGAGAAGCTCAAGCGCCCGGCGGCCGCCATGCGTCGGCGCATCGAGTACGTGAACCGCATCAACGATCGTTGGCGAGACGCGCCGCGCCCGCCGATGCTCGTCGGGCGAGACGCGCCGCACGGAGCGCACGCCCACTCCCCCGCCGCCGCGGCCCAACGGCCGCACGCGAGCTGACCTCGAGGTCCCCATGAGCGTGGCGAACGCCCTCTTCTATCTCCTGGCAGCGCTCACCGTGGTCGCAGCGGCGGGCGTCGTGCTCCTGCGCAACCCGATCGCGAACGTGCTGTCGTTGCTCTTCGCGTTCTTCTGCCTCGCGACGATCTACCTGCTCGCCGGGTTCCAGTTCCTCGCCGCGACGCAGATCCTCGTCTACGCGGGCGCGATCATGGTCCTGTTCCTGTTCGTGATCATGCTGCTCAACCTGGCGCCGGGCCCGAAGGCGCCCAAGCTCGAGGAGGTCGGCCTCCCGATGTTCCTGCGCCGCAAGAGCGGCGTCACGGTCGTGATCGCGGCGGCGCTCCTGCTGCTCGGCGCGTCGGCGATCCTCGGCACGCAGTCGACGGGCGTCGAAGCCGCGGGCGCGATGCCGCGCGAGGGCATCGACGCGATCCGGCCGACGCCGGGGACGAACGACGGCCTCGCGGCCGAGATGTTCGGACGCTACCTCCTGCCGTTCGAGGCGGTCTCGATGCTCCTGCTCGCGACCGCGGTCGCGGTGGTCGTGCTCGCGAAGCGCAACCGGCCCGGCGATAGGAGCGCGTGAGCCCCCCATGACCGTCCCGAGCTCCCACCTCTTGCTCCTCGCCGCGCTCCTCTTCTCCATCGGCGTCGCGGGCTTCTTCCTGCGCCGCAACGTGATCGTGGTGCTCCTTTGCATCGAGCTCATGCTCAACGCGGCGAACCTCACGTTCCTCGCGGCGAGCCGCATGCACTCGCTCGACGTGCCCGGCGGTCGCATCGACCTCCAGGGACCGATCTTCGCGATCTTCGTGATCGTCGTGGCCGCGGTGGAAGCCGCCGTCGGTCTCGCGCTCGTGATCGCGCTCTACCGGCGCAAACAGACGGTCTCCCTCGACGACGTCGTCGAATTGAAGGACTGACCCGGCGTGAACCTCACCGAACAAGCCTGGCTGTGGGCGATCCCGGCGCTTCCGCTCGCGGGGAGCGCTCTGTGCGGGCTCCTCCACTACTTCACGATCAAGGCGCGCATGCCGAAGGTCGCGCCCGGTGTGCACGGGGCGCACGGGCACGCCGACCACGGGTCGGCCGCGGTCGACACGCACGCGCACGACGCGCACGACGACCACGGCGGAGCGCACGGCGGCGGCCACGGCCACGCGCAGGTCGAGCCCGGTCTCTCCGCGCTCGCGCCGTGGATCGCGGTGCTCGCGATGGCGGGTGCGTTCGCGCTCGCGATCAAGGGCTTCCTCGGCCTGCAGGGCGAGACGCACGCGCTCGAGAGCCCGGCGTGGAGCTGGATCGACACCGGGACGTTCGAGATCGACCTCGCGATCGTGCTCGATCGCCTGTCGTCGGTGATGACGCTCGTGATCACGGGCGTCGGCCTCCTGATCCACGTCTACGCCGCCGGGTACATGAAGGGCGACAAGCACTACGCGAAGTTCTTCGCGTACCTGAACCTCTTCGTGTTCGCGATGCTGATGCTCGTGCTCAGCTCGAACCTGCTCGGCCTCTTCGTGGGCTGGGAGGGCGTGGGGCTCTGCTCCTACTTCCTGATCGGTTTCTGGTACGAGAAGGGCTGGCCGGCGGAGGCGGGGCAAAAGGCCTTCGTCATGAACCGCATCGGCGACGCGAGCTTCCTCGTCGGCTCGTTCCTGCTCGTGCGGTTGTTCGGCACGCTGGATCTCTCCGAGATCGTCGAGGGCGTGCGCCCGCTGATCGCGGACCCCGACAAGGCGTACCAGCTCATGCTCGCGGGC
Source organism: Planctomycetota bacterium (assembly GCA_016220035.1). Lineage (GTDB taxonomy): Bacteria > Planctomycetota > UBA1135 > UBA1135 > JADJNY01. Next base: position 24,936 of record JACRIO010000189.1, read on the forward strand.
CTCCTGCTCTTCGGCGGCGCGTGCGGCAAGAGCGCGCAGCTCCCGCTCTTCACGTGGCTGCCCGACGCGATGGCCGGTCCGACGCCGGTGTCCGCGCTCATCCACGCGGCGACGATGGTCACGGCGGGCATCTACCTCACGGTGCGCTTGAACCCGATCTACGCCGCGAGTCCGCAGTTGATGCTCTTCGTCGGCTCCGTCGGCGCGGTCACAGCACTCATCGCGGGCTCGTCGGCGATCCTGCAGCGCGACATCAAGCGCGTGCTCGCCTACTCGACCGTGTCGCAGCTCGGGTACATGTTCCTCGGCCTCGGCACGGGGGCGTGGGCCGCCGCGATCTTCCACCTCGTCACGCACGCCTTCTTCAAGGCGCTGCTCTTCCTCGGCGCGGGATCGGTGATCCACGGCATGCACGACGAGCAGGACATGCACAAGATGGGCGGCTTGCGGAAGCACATGCCCGCGACCTTCGCGACCTTCCTCGCGGGTGCCGCGGCGCTCTCCGGCCTGCCGCTCCTCTCGGGCTACTTCTCGAAGGACGAGATCCTCGGCCACACGTTCGCGCACGGCGGTCCCTACTACGTCCTGTGGGCGATCGGCATCGCGACCGCGGCGATGACCGCGTTCTACACGTGGCGCATGGTGGCGCTCACCTTCTTCGGGAAGGAGCGCTTCGATCCGCACCACGTGCACCCGCACGAGTCGCCGCCGGTGATGACCGTGCCGCTCATGGTGCTCGCGGTGCTCTCCGTC
>JACRIO010000185.1 GCA_016220035.1 Planctomycetota bacterium
CTCATGTCGGACTCGGTCGAGGAGCGGCGCGCGTACATCGACCGGCACGCGCTCGAGGCGACGAACCTCGACGTGTGATCGCGGAGCAGGGCTGGAGGCCCTGCGAAACGCAGTCGGAGCGCGGCGGGAAAGGACTTCCGCGGCGGACGCGCGCGAAGTGTCAACTCACCTTCAGCTCCGCATTCGTGAGGTCGATACGTGGAAACGAAGGCGCTCGACCCGCGTGCGCCTCGCACCCCCGTCTCCCGCGCCCCACACCGTGTCCAAGTCCAACCAACGCCTCGAATATGGACGCCTCGCCGAAGTCCTCGCCGAACGCGGCCTCGTCGAGCCGCAGGCGTTGCGCGAAGCGCTGCAGTTCTCGACGCAGGGGAACATGCCGTTTCCCGAGGCGCTCGTCACGGCGAACCTGATCGCGGACTGGGAGCTCTCGCGCGTCGTGTGCGAGATCTACAACCTGCCGTTCCTCACGATCGATTCGATCGAGGTCGATGCGAAGGCGCGCGCGGGGATCTCGGAGCAATTCATGCTCGAGAACGCGCTCATCCCGATCGGACGGTTCGGTCAGGTGCTCACGATCTGCATGCCGGCGCTCGTGCCGGCGGAAGTGCTCGGGTTGCTCGCAGCGGAGACGGACCTGTTCATCATCCCGGTCGTGGGGACGGTGCGCTCGAACCGCAAGTGGCTCGAGAGCAACCTGCGGAGCGCGTTGCCCGCATCGGCGCTGCCGAGCAGCAGCCAGCCGCAGGAGTTGCACGGCGGTGAGTGGAGCTCGATCTTCGATCAGGGTGATGCCGCGGTGCAGTCGGGGATGCAGTTTCCGCCGCTACCGGGGCCGCTCTCGAATCAAGGCTGATCGTCGGGTGTCGGCGCATCGAAGCCGATGCGTCGCGCGAGCACGCGATCGGAGAGGCGCGGCGCGAGGATCGAGAGCAGCGCGAGCCAGCTCCACTTGCGCCGAAGGGAGTGCTCGGGACGCGGAGCGCGATCGAGCGCGAGGATCGCTTCGGCGACGCGAAGCGCGGGATCGGCGCGCGCGAGGTCGGGCGGCGCGAGGCGCGCTGGGTTGGGTTGGGTCTCGAAGAAACCCGTCGCGGTGAGCGCGGGGGAGAGCGTGCACACGGCGATGCGATCGCGCGCCCATTCGAGGCGCAGGGCCTCGCCGATGGAGACGACGGCTGCCTTGCTCGCGGAGTACACGGCCTGGCCGGGAATGCCGCGGCGGCCGACGACGCTCGCGACGTTGATCACGACGGGGCGCGGGCTCGTGCGCAGGAGCGGGAGTGCCGCGCGGCAGGCGAGGAGAAGGCCGTTGACGTTCGTCTCGAAGGTCTGGCGCAGGAGCTCGGGGTCGAGCTCCTCGACGCGCGCTCGGTAGCCGAGGCCCGCGTTGTTCACGAGGAGGTCGAGGCCGCCGAGGCGTTGGCGTGCGCGAGCGAACGCGCGCTCGATCGCCGCGGGATCGCGAAGGTCGCAAGGCAGCACGAGCGTGCGCTCCACGCCGAGCTCCGTGGAGAGCGCGCGCAACCGCTCCTCGCCGCGCGCGAGGAGCGCGACGTGGTATCCGTGCTCCACGAGGAGCCGCGCGGTCGCAGCGCCGATGCCGGAGGAGGCGCCGGTGACGAGTGCGCGGCGCGGCGGCGCGGTCGGAGCGGCGGACATGAGGTCCGGAGTCTCGCGAGTGGGCGGTGCTCGATCCATGCGCAAGGCGGGCCTCGTGCACGGGCGCGTCGAGGCGGGTGGGGAGCGATGCCGCGCGATGGGTGCAACGGCCGCGTCCGGGTGGGCAAGAAGAGGTGGAGCCCTGTGCAGACCAATCCCTTGCGGTTGGAATGGGGGCGGGAGAAAGCCGGCCTTCCATGCAGACGAAGCACCTCACTCACTCGTGTGTCCTGGCGCTGCTCGCGCTCTCTGTGGCCTCCGTTCGGGCCCAGGCGCAGTGCGCCGCGAGCTGGGACGACCGCTTCGGAGCGGGCACACCGGACGCCTTGGCGAAGGCGTGCGTCGCGTGGGACGACGGAACGGGGGAGCACCTCTACGTCGGCGGCGAGTTCACGTCGGTGGGCGCGCAGCCGCTCGCGTTCCTCGCGCGGTGGGACGAAGGCGCGTGGTCCGCGGTCGGCGGCGGAGTGGACGGCTGGGTGGGCGCGGTGCACGTGCACGACTTCGGGCAGGGGCCGCGGCTCGTCGCGGCGGGCAACTTCCTCACGGCGGGAGGCGTGCCCGCGAACCACATCGCGGTCTGGGACGGAGCGAGTTGGTCGCCGCTCGGCGTGGGGCTCGACGAGCTCGTGCTCGCGCTCGAAACGCATGACGACGGCACCGGCGCGAAGCTGTACGCGGGCGGCACGTTCACGACGTCGGGTGGAGCGCCGGTCGCGCGCTTGGCGAGCTGGAACGGTACGAGCTGGTCGTCCGTGGGCGGCGGCGTGAACGCGCCGGTGCACGCGCTCGAATCGGCCGACCTGGGAACGGGGACCGCGCTGTTCGCCGGCGGCGAGTTCACGAACGCGGGAGGGACGGCCGTGAACTACGTCGCGCGCTGGAACGGGAGCGCGTGGTCCGCGCTCGCGACGGGCGTGAACGCATCGGTGCGCGCGCTCCGTGCGTACGTTCCGCCGTCGATCGGAGCGCCGCGGTTGTACGTGGGCGGCGACTTCCAGATGGTCGGCGCGGCGCCGGCGAACTACCTCGCGGCTTGGTCCGGGACGGCGTGGTCGACGCCGTGGACGCCGCCTTCGTATCACCCGTCGAACTCGGTGCGCGCGCTCGGGGTGCACGACGACGGGAATGGCGCACGGCTCTACGTCGGCTGCAGCACGCTCTACCCTGACGCGGCGGTCTTGCGAACGGACGGCGTGTCGATGTCGGTGATCGCCAGCGGTCCAGGCGTCCTGCCCGTGTACGCGCTCGCCACGTATCACACGGCAGGAGCGCCGAAGCTCGCCGCCGTTGGTTTGCCGTCGACGATGTGGACGGGCGTTTCATCGTGGGACGGAGCACGCTGGAATGTCCTCACGGACTCGAACGGCGTGTTCGACGTGCGGTGGCCGAGTTTCTCGTATCCATACAAGTCGGGCGTGTATGCGATCGCAGAGGTCGACGTCGGCGACGGACCGCAGTTCTTCGCGGGCGGTTCGTTCACGCAGGCAGGCGGCGTGCTCGGCGGCAACATCGCGCGGTGGGACGGCACTCGGTGGCAACCGATGGGGGGCGGCATCGAATGGCCGGGCAGCACTGTGTCCGGCGTGTACGCGCTGCTCGGGTTCGACGAGGGGGCTGGAACCGCGCTCTACGCGGGTGGACTGTTCACGCAGGCGGGTGGAGCGACGGCGTACGACCTGGCGCGTTGGAACGGGACGAACTGGTCCGCGCTCGGCAATGGCTTCGACGACGAGGTACGCGCGCTCGTTGCGCACGACGACGGAACGGGCGCAGAGCTCTACGCTGGCGGCCGCTTCCGCTACGAGGGCAGCCAGCTCGTCAACCGGATCGCGCGTTGGAACGGAACGAGCTGGTCGCCGCTCGGCGTCGGGATGTCGGGTCCGGTGTTCGCGCTCGCGAGTTTCGACGATGGATCGGGATCAGCGTTGTACGCGGGCGGACTCTTCCAACTCGCAGGCGGGCAGCCCGCGAATGCGATTGCGCGCTGGAACGGAACGAGCTGGTCGCCCGTCGGCGGCGGGATGACCGGGCCGGGCGCGTCCGTGTTCGGACTCCTCGTGCACGACGACGGCAGCGGACCTGCGCTCTACGCCACGGGTCCCTTCTCGAGCGCGGGTGGAGCTCCATCGGCGAATCTCGCGCGTTGGAACGGAACGAGCTGGTCCGCGGTCGGCGGGGGTCTCGACTCCTACGCCTACGCGCTGGCCGCGCAGGACGACGGCACCGGGAAGGCGCTCTACGCGGGCGGCACGTTCGCGCACGCAGGCGGCGTTGTCGCGTCGGACCTCGCGCGCTGGAACGGCACGAGTTGGTCCAGCGTCGTCGGCGGCGTCACCGTGCCCACCAACGCTTCCGTGTTCGCGCTCGCCTCGGCGGACGAAGGCGGCGGCACCGGCCCCGCGCTCTTCGTCGGCGGGAGTTTCACGGCACTCGGCGGTGTCGATGCGCACTGGGTCGGCGAGTTGCACGGGTGCCGCATCGCATCGTTCTGTGCCGGCGACGGCCTCGATCCCGACGTGACCACGCCGTGTCCGTGCGGGAACTTCGGCGCGCAGGGCCGCGGATGCGCGTGGCACGCGGGTCCGTCGGGTGCGGCGCTCGTTGCGCAGGGCCGCATCGCGCCGAGCGATGAACTCGTACTCGTCGCCGCGGGCATGCCGCTCTCCGCGCCGTCGACGATCTTTTTGAAGGGCGATCAGCTCCTCGTCGGCGGAGCGGTGTTCGGGGACGGCGTGCGCTGCGTGGGGGGCGGATTGATCCGGCTCGGCACCAAGACGAACGTCGGCGGCAGCGCGCGCTATCCGGAGAGCGGCAACACGGCCATCTCCGTGCGCGGCGCGACGCCGGTGGGGAGCGGCCTCACGGGCTGGTACCAGACGTACTACCGCAACGCCGCGAGCTACTGCACGAGCGCGACCTTCAACGTGACGAACGGCGTGCGCGTGATCTGGTGATGCGCGATCACGCGCGACGCAGCCGCGCGGCGTAGCCGCCGTCGAGCGGTCCGCTGGGTCCGCGCGTGTCGGGGAGGTGGTCGAGCTCGGCTTCGAGCGCGAAGTCCGCGCGCGCTCCGAGGAACGCTTTCACGCGCCGCTGGTTCTCCTCGGGTTCGATGCTGCAGGTCGAGTAGACGAGACGGCCGCCGGGGCGGACGCAGCGCGCGGCGTCGGCGAGAAGCGCGGCCTGGAGCGCGCCGAGCGCGACCTGCGAGTCGCTGGAGAAGCGCCAGCGCGCGCCGGGGCGTTTGCCGAGCACGCCGGTGTTGCTGCACGGCGCGTCGACGAGCACGGCGTCGAAGGCATCGGGAGCGAGACCCTCCGCGCCGCGGCCGGGCGAGAGCTCGACGTTCGTCGCGAGCTTCAAGCGCGCGAGCGTGTTCGTGACGCGCGCGAGGCGCTTCTCGTCGACGTCGCGGGCGACGACGCGCGCTCCCGCGGCCGCGAGCACCGCCGTCTTTCCGCCGGGAGCGGCGCAGAGATCGAGGATGCGCTCGTCGGCGCGCGCCTGAACGAGCTCGGCGGCGCGGAGCGCGGTCTCGCCTTGGATCGTGATGCGGCCTTCGGTGAACGGCACGGAAGCGAGCAGACGCGCGGAGCGGCTGCGCGGCACGAGGAAAATCCGGTCGTGCGCTCCGTCGCGCGCCGCGATCTCGATGGTCGCGAGCTCCGCGCACACGGCTTTGCGTTCGCCCTGGACCACGCGCACCGACAGATCCGGCTCCTCGAGCGCTCCACGCGCGAGACCGAACGCGCGCTCCTCGCCGTAGCGCTTGAGCCAGCGCTTCATGATCGGCACGGGCATCGAGAGCGCTTCCTCGGCCCAGAGCAGCGGGTGCTCCTTCGGGTCGTGGAAGACGGAGTTCGCGAACGCGAGGTCGCGCAGCGGGAGGTCGCGCCGCACGTCGCCCGTGTTTCCGCGCATGCGCGAGCCGAGCGCCGCGCGCAGCACGATCTCGACCGTGCGACCGTGGCGTTCGCCGAGGGTGATGCGGGCCGCGCGCACGCTCTCGGCGACGACGGCGTGATCGGGGATGCGGTCGAGGAGGAAGGCCTGGATCAGACCGAGCGCGACGTGCGCGCCGACCGCCGTGTCGGCCTTGCCGCGCGAGAAGTGGCGCACGAGCGTGTTCAGCGTGCCGCGGCGGCGCAATTCGATGCCGACGAGCGAGAGGAGCAGTCGTCGATCGCGGCCGGAGAGCTGCGCGCGCTCGGCGACGGCCTCCGCGAGCCGCAGCGGGGTCGCGTGTTGCTTGCGCAGGATGCGCCAGGCGAGGATGCGGACGTTCATGCGGGGCGTCCGCTTCCGAACTGCGCATCGGGTGCGATGCGCGCGCCGCGCAACCACGCATCGGCCGCGAGCACGCCCTTGCCCGCGGGCTTGAGCCGCAGGATCTCGAGCGCGTCGCGTCCGCAGACGACGAAGAGCTCGTGCTTGGTCGTGACGAGGGTCCCAGGCGCGCGACCGGTCGTGTCGACGTCGGCGCGGACGCGCGCGGCGACGACGATGAGGTCCTCGCCGCCGAAGAGCGTGCGCGCGCCGGGCCAGGGCGTGTACGCGCGGACGTGACGCGCGAGTTCCTGCGCGGGGAGAGCCCAGTCGATCCAGCCGCGCTCTTTCGTGATCTTGCGCGCGTAGGTCGCGCGCGCCGCGTCCTGCGCGGTCGCGTGAGCCGTACCGCGGGCGAGTCGAGCGAGCGCTTCGAGCGCGGCTTCACCGCCGAGCTCGGCGAGCCGCAGGAGGAGCTCACCCGCGTTCTCGTCGGCGGCGATCGGCGTGCGGCGTTCGACGAGCACGTCGCCCTCGTCGAGCGCGAGCACCATGCGCTGCACGCTGACGCCGGTCTCCGCGTCGCCGGCGAGGATCGCGGCCTGGATCGGGGAAGCTCCACGCCAGCGCGGGAGCAGCGACGCATGCACGTTGAGCGCGCCGTGCGGTGCGAGGGAGAGCACGTCCTGGCGCAGGATCTCGCCGTAGCTCGCGACGAGCAGCACGTCGGGCTCGAAGGAGCGCAGCGCGGCGACGAACTCGGGGGTCTTCGTCGTCGCGGGCTGCACGATCGGGATCGAGCGCGCGGTCGCGAGCTCGACGAGGGGCGAGAGCTCCACCTTCCTCCCCCGTCCCTTGGGCTTGTCCGGCGGCGTCACGAGCGCCGCGACCGTGTGCTCGCTCGTGCACAACCGCTCGAAGACGGGCACGGCGAAGGGCGGCGATCCGAGGAACACGACGCGCATGGGGGCGGAGAGCATCGCACGGGGTGGGAGGGAGCTCAACGCGCACGGTGACGGAGTTCGTGCACGCGGGCGAGCGCTCGAATCCTCGCCGAGGCGGCGGAATTCGAGGAGTGTGGCTACGATTCGGATCCTGCGCGCAGCGCATCGCCTGCGCGAGATCCCGATCACGACAAGGAGGAAAGAACATGACCGAACACGCCGCTCCCCCGATGCCCCAACCGACCGCAGAGCACTCGTCGCTGAAGCAGTACGTCGGCAAGTGGAACGTCGACTGCAACTGCTACATGGAGCCCGGCACGCCGCCGATGAAGATGTCGGCGACCGAGTCGATCGAAATGGTCGGCGAGTTCTGGACCGTCAGCAAGTACGAGGCGAACTTCATGGGCGCGCCCTTCGTCGGCCGCACGACGATGGGCTTCGAGCCGCACAAGAGTCGCTACGTGATGACGTGGGTCGACTGCATGTCGCCGGTGCTCTTCCACATGACGGGCACGCGGCAAGGCGACACGATCACGCTGACCGGCAAGGCGCTCTCGTGCCACACGGGCACCGAGCTCATGCACCGCACGACGTGGAAGACCCTCCACGCGAACGAACACCACTTCGAGATGTTCGTGACGCTGCCCGACGGCAAGGAAATGAAGATGATGTCGAGCGTCTATCGGAGGGCCTAGGAGCCTGGCTCTTTTTTCACCGGTTCGCGCCTCGGCTCTCTTCTGGCCGTTGCCCCTCGGCGAACCGGTGGAAAAAGTGCCTGGCTCCGTATCGGGTAGACGTTCACTCGCTCGCCGCCGCCCTGCTCAACCGATCACGCACACCAAGCCACTCCGTCCCCTCCGGCGGCGCTTCGACGAGAATGAGCGCGACCTGTGCCTCGTCGAACGCATGCAGCGTGTCGTACAGCACTCGCGCCACGCCTTCCGCGTCTTGCGCGGCAAACGAGCGGGCAACATCCACCTCGACCCGCAACCCCCCAAAATCGAGCCGCGCCACGCGCCCACCGCGCGCACGCACGAGCGCCGCGAGCTCGTGCGCGCGCGCGAGCTCGCCGAGACGGTGCCCAACGACCACGAGCCGCGCGCGCGGCGCGTAATGCCGCTCCATCATGCCCGGCGAAACGCGCGGCGCGTCCGCGTCCGGGTCGTGGCGCGTGAACTCGAGCTCCCCCGCGACCTCCGCGATGCGCCGCGGATCGAGCGCGCCGGGCCGCAACAGCCTCGGCCTCGCGCCTGTGAGGTCGATCACCGCCGACTCGATGCCGACGTCGGTAGCTCCCGCATCGAGCACCATCTCGATCTCGTCGCCGAGACTCTTCACGACGTGCTCCGCGCGCGTCGGCGAGAGCTCGGTCGAACGGTTCGCGCTCGGCGCGGCGATCGGGAGCGCGCACGCACGCAGCAACGCGAGCGCGACGGGATGCGCCGGAACGCGGACGCCGACGGCAGGAAGCCCGGCGGTGACGAGGTCCGGCACGTGCGCGCGTTTCGGCAGCACGAGCGTCACCGGTCCCGGCCAGAACGCGTTCGCGAGTCGCTCCGCGGCGTCGGGCCAGCGCGTGACGAGCGCGCGCGCCGCGGGAACGTCGGCGACGTGCACGATGAGCGGGTTCACCGCAGGCCTGCGCTTCACACGATAGAGGCGCTCGACCGCCCGCTCGTCGAGCGCGTTCACGCCGAGCCCATACACCGTCTCCGTCGGAAACGCGACGAGCCCGCCGCGCTTCAGCTCGTCCGCCGCCCGCCCGATCACGATCGGATCCGGCTCACGCGCATCGACCCGCAGGAGTTCCATGGAGCCTGGCTCTTTTTTCACCGGTTCGCGCCTCGGCTCTCTTGCCCCTTCGCTCTCGGCGAACCGGTGGAAAAAGTGCCTGGCTCCGTATTCGGTTGCACCGACGGTTGCTCCGTATCCGACAGTCGCGCGGCATCCGACGGCCACGGCTTCCGACGATACCGAGCCCCCGCCCGCCCCGCGCTCAGATGTGCGGCGTCACCGCCGCCTTGAGCTTCTCGTACGGCATCTGCCCACGGAACTGCGCGGCGACCTCGCCCTTCTTGATCACGAGGAACGTCGGAATGGCGACGACGCCGTACCGCGACGGCACGTCGGAGTTGTCCGACGTGTTCATCTTCACGACCTTGAGCTTGCCCTTGTACTCCTCGGCGAGCTTGTCGACCGACGGCGTCATCGCCTTGCACGGGGCGCACCACTCCGCCAAGAAGTCGACGAGCACGGGCACGTTGCTCTGGAGGACGGCGGCTTCCCAAGTGGTGTCGGTGACGTCGAGGGCGTTGCTCATGGCGGTCTCGCGAGGATGGAAAGGGTTCGATGCCGGAACGGATGCGTGAGTGACGACCGGCGCGGGACGAAAGGTCAAGACTATGGAGCGCGAAGCCGCGCGCGTCTACCCCTGATGTCGACAGGAGCCTGGCTCTTTTTTTTCCGGTTCGCGCCTCGACTCTCTTGCTCCTCCGCCTTCGGCGAACCGGAGAAAAAAGTGCCTGGCTCCGTATTCGTCAGCCGTCGTCTTCGTCATCCGCGTTCGCACTCGCGAGCACCGGCTCCGCCACCGCCGCCTCGATCGCCGTCGCGGCGGCCTCGGGCTGGGCCAGCTGCGCCTCGTCGTCGAGCACGGACTGGTCGAGCACATCATCCATGTCCGCAGCGTGCTCCTGCTTGAGCGCGAGGACGATCTCCCCGTGGAGCCCCTCCTGCTCGATGCCGACGATGCCCAACTTGACGAGCTCGAGCATCGCGCAGAACGTCCCGATGAACGATTCGCGCGAAGGCCCGCCCTCGACCTCGAGGAAGAGCTCGCGCAGCGACATACGCTGCTTCGAGCGCATGCGGTGCGCCATGTCCTTGACGTAGTAGCGCAGCGGGCGGTGCTCGACCTGCACGCGGTGCGGGCGGTCGGCGAACGTCTCGCGCATGAGCTTCGAGAACGCCGCGAGCAGATCCCACGCGGTGAGCTCGCCGAGTTCGAGCTCCGGCTCCTTCTCGTCGACGTCGAAACCCGTCGCGCCGCGCTCGTGCTGCTGCGCGCGCAGCTCGTAGCGCTCACCGAGGCGGTCGGAGGCCTCCTTGAAGCGCCGGTACTCGATCAGGCGCTGGATGAGCTCGTCGCGCGGGTCGATTTCCTGCGCGAGATCGACGCTTTCACGGGGCAGCAACGAGCGCGACTTGATCGACATCAACGTCGCCGCCATGACGAGGAACTCGCCCGCGAGCTCGATGTCGAGGTCGCGCAGCGCCTTCAGGTACTCGAGGTAACCCGCGAGGATCTTCGCGATCTCGATGTCCTTGATCTCGACCTCCTGCTCGCGCACGAGGTGCAGGAGCAGGTCCATCGGGCCCTGGAAGACGCGCTCGAGGCGCACGGTGTAGTGGGCGATCACCAGCGGCCTCCGAGGGACACGAGGTTGCGCAGCCAGATGTACAGCGTGTCGATCGAGGAGTAGAGCCAGCTCGAGAAGCCCGAGCCACCGTAGAGGAGGATGAAGACGAGGATCATCCCGAAGCGCTCGATGGCGAGGTAGGGCGAGCGCAGGTCGTTCGGGAGCAGCCAGGCCATGACGCGCGATCCGTCGAGCGGCGGGATGGGGACGAGGTTGAACAGGGTGAGCAGCAGGTTGGTTTTCACCATCGCCTTCATGACGATGGGGAGGAGGTCGTACTTGCGCTCCTCGATGAAGTCGGCCGCGCCGTTATACCAGCCGGTCAGGACGAGGACTTTGTAGAGAAGGAGGAAGAGGACGGCGAGCAGCAGGTTCGAAAACGGACCGGCGAGCGCGACCAGGCTCATGTCGCGCCAGGGGTGGCGCAGGCGGTGGAAGTTGACCGGTACGGGCTTGGCGCCGCCGAAGACGAAGCGCCCCTGCGTCATGAACAAGAGCAGCCCGGGGAGGAGGATCGTCATCCACAAATCGATGTGGACGATCGGGTTCAAGGTGAGGCGGCCCTCGTCCTTGGCGGTCGAATCGCCGCACTTCCAGGCCGACCAGGCGTGGGCGGCCTCGTGGGTGCCCAGGCACAGGATGAGGAGCACCACCTGCATCACGATCGCGAGGACGCTCGCGTCGAGCCCGAGCTGGGGCAGCGGCAGCGCGAGCACCGCGCCGAGGGAGGCGCAGGCGGCGACGGAGCGGCGGAACGGGCTCGAAAAGCGGCGGATGGCGGGTCTCCGTGGGGCAGCGGCGCGGGCGCCGGCGCGAAGCGCGCTATCTACCATGCATTCGGGGTTGGCACCACGCCGGGAAGGACGGCCCGCGACCACGCCGCGCGCTCGGCCTCGTTGATGCAGGGATCGCGCGAGGCATAGAATCCCGCGCCGCGGGAGCGAGCGAGGGGTCGTGCGCGTTCCTTCGTGCTTCGGACCGATCCGGTCCGGAACTCGCCGGTGGTGAACGGGGCAGTGCGTGGCTCGTGTCGCTTCGTCCGGCGGGGCCGCGCGCTTTCGACCTCCACGCAAGACCCGAGTCCGCCTTGATTCGAACCCCGAGGATGCCGCAGGTGGCCACCGAAGCCGAACTCGTCCAGCTGCGCATCGCGCGGGCCGCGGAGGTCTTGCGTCTCGAGGCGCGCACGATCGCGCAGCTCGAGCACCGCCTCGACGAGCGCTTCTCGAAAGCGGTCGAGCTGCTCCTCGCCTGCCAGGGCATGGTGGTCGTCACCGGCGTCGGCAAGGCGGGGCTCGTCGGACAGAAGCTCTCGGCGACGCTCGCGTCGACCGGCACGCCGTCGATGTTCCTGCACCCGACGGAGGCGCTGCACGGCGACCTCGGGCGCATCCGCGCGCAGGACCTCGTGCTCGCGATCTCGAACTCGGGCGAGTCGGCGGAGGTGAGCGCGCTCCTCGGGCCCGTGCGCAAGCTCGGCGCGCGCGTCTTGGCGCTCACCGGCGCCGCGGACTCGACGCTCGGCCGGCACGCGGACTGCGTGCTCGACATCGGCCGGGTCGAAGAGGCGTGCCCGATGAAGCTCGCGCCGACCGCGAGCACGTCGGCGTTGATGGCGATGGGCGACGCGCTCGCGATGGTCGTGATGCAGGAGCGCAACTTCTCGCGCGAGGACTACGCGCTCTACCACCCCGGCGGCATGCTCGGCCGCAAGCTGATGCGCGTGAAGGAAGTGATGCGCAAGGGCGAGCAGTTGCCGCTCGTGAAGAGCGGGACGAAGCTCGCCGAGGTCGTGCGCGTCATGAACCGCACGCCGGGACGTCCGGGGGCGGCGCTCGTCGTCGACACGGAGGCGCGGCTCGTCGGCATCTTCACGCACGGCGACCTCGCGCGCATGCTCGAGCGCAACACGCTCGACACGAACGACGCCGTCGACCTGCACATGGGCAAGGCGCCGAAGACCATCCTCGGCGAACAGCTCGTCGAGGAAGCGCAGCACCTCCTGCACGAGCACAGGATCGACCAGATCGCCGTCGTCGACGAGACGCGGCGCGCGATCGGACTGCTCGACGTGCAGGACCTGCTCGACGTGCGCATCTACTAGGAAAGCGGCGTGACGAACACGTGCGAGGGTCTCGGCGCGGTCAGGAGCCTGGCTCTTTTTTCACCGATTCGCGCCTTGGCTCGCAGTTCGCCGTTGCTGCTCGGCGAATTGGTGGAAAAAGTGCCTGGCTCCGTATTGGGGGAACGACCGAACCTGGCCCGAGACCCAAACGCGGAGGCGTCCGTCGCCGAGGATCGCCCGTGAGCGCACCGACACACGGCTGGAGCGCTCCGGCGTGGGCGAAGCTCGCGCGGATCGAGCTCGTGGCGCTCGACGTCGACGGCGTGCTCACCGACGGGCGCATCGTGTACGGCTACCAGGGCCCGCACGACGAGCTGATGCACTTCCACGTGCAGGACGGGCTCGCGCTGCGCTGGTTGAAGAAGGAAGGCCTGCGCGTCGTGTGGATCACGGGCCGCGGGTGCGCGGCGACGCGCGCGCGGGCGAAGGAGCTCGAGGCGGACGAGCTCGTCGAGCGTTCGGCGCACAAGGGCACGGACCTGCGCGCGCTGCAGCAGCGCTTCGGCGTCGCGCGCGAGAACACGCTCGCGATGGGCGACGACCTGCCCGACCTCGCGTTGCGCGGCGACTGCGCGCTCTTCGCGGCGCCCGCGAACGCCTGCGACGACGTGAAGGAACGCGCGGATCACGTCACGCGCGCGATCGGCGGCCACGGCGCCGTGCGCGAGGTCTGCGAAGCGCTCCTGCGCGCGCGCGGACGCTGGAGTGCGATCGTCGACGCGGCGCTGCGATGAAGAAGCTCCTGCTCTTCCTCCTGCTCTTCGGCGCGGGCGTCTCCGTGCTCGTGTGGTACGTCCAGAAGGACGCTCCGAAGGTCGAGCCGCGGAAGCAGAGCACGACGCAGGTCCCGCCGGACTTCACCGAGATCCCGGTCACGCCGAGCAAGCCCGGCGGGCAACAGGGCGCGGTCGGTGTCGTGCTGCGCGGCCGCACCGACTTCACGGTGTTCAGCAGCGACGACCCGGAGCACGGCAAGCCGCTCTACGACGTGCACGCCGACGATCTGAACCTCGTGGAGGCGAACGTTTACGACGCGAAGAACCTCAGCGTCGTCGTGCACGACGTCGAGAAGCAGCGCGTGCGCTTCGAGCTCGCGTCGCCGTCGACGCGTCTCCCCATCCCGCTCGCACAGGGCAAGTTCTCGCTGGGCGATGGGAAGGCCGTCGAGTTCTCGAACGCGAGCATGACGCTCCACGAGGGCGCGCCGATCGTCCCGCTCACGCTCGCGACGCCGAAGCTCGTCTGGCGCCTGAAGGAAGAGCGCCTCGTCGACCGCATCGAGTCGACCGACCGCGTCGAGTTCGACGGCAAGGGCTTCCACGCCGAGGGTACCGGTTTCGATCTCGACCAGGACCGAGGCGAGCTCGTGCTGACGCGCGACGGGCTCGTGCGCCTGGACCTGGAGCAAGGCGGCAAGGCCGTGCTCCGTGCGACGGGCGGCGGACCGATCCGCGTGAAGCGCGCGCTCACCAGCGCGGGCATGCCGGACGAGGATCAGGAGCTCGAGCTCGTCACCACGGAGGGCGCGAAGTTCGAGGTGAAGGGCGAGGAGCCGCTCGTGCTCGACGCGAGCACGCTGCGGCTCCACGGCCGCGGCGGCGCGAAGGACCTCGCCGATTTCCGTCTCGCGCGCATCGAGGCGCTGGAGGACGTCGTCGCGACGAGCCGCGGCGACACGTTCCGCGCGCACCACGCGGAGTTCACCTTCCACGCACCGAGCAAGGCTCCGTCGAACGAGACGACCGCGAAGCACGAGAATCGGCTCGAACGCGGCGTGCTCGACGGCAACGTCGTGCTCGAATCGAGCGGCGACGTCTTCCGCGGTGACGCGGCGACGTTCCATTTCGACGGCGCCGGGCAGCTCACGAACGCGGAGATCAGCGGCTCGCCCAGCGGCGAAATCGTGCTCGGCAAGTACCTGGGCGCGCGTCCCGCGCCGGGCGAGCTCGAGCGCAAGCTGCAGGACGCGAAGGCCCGGCTCTCAGGCACGGGTCCGCTCGTCGTCACGTTCGCGGGCGACACGGGGCTCGAACTCGCGGGACCGGGCGTGCTGGCGGTGGAGGAGATGCAGTTCGTGCTGCGCGCGGGCGGCCAGTTGAAGGGCAGCGTGCGCAAGGACAAGAAAGGCGGCGCGCTCGATGCGCTCGGCGGGGTCGCGGTCGAGTACGTCGACACGCGGCTCACCACGGAGAAGCTCCACCTCGGGCTCGAACTGCTCGAGCCCGGCAAGGAAGCGGTCGTCGCCACGACGAGCGGCGCCACGACGATCACCGGCACGCCGTCGGGCAAGGGCAAGGTCACGCTCGTCGCGGACGAGGGCCTCGAAGCGCGCACGTCGCAGGGCCGGCTCTCGATCCCGATCGCGCGGCGCGTGACGTTGAAGGCAGAGGGCCCCGACGGCTTCGACGCGAGCGCCAACCGCGTCAACGACCTCGACTGGGACACCAAGGAGTTCGTCGCGGAGGGCGCGGTGCACTTCAACGGCGCGCAGGGCGACGGCAACGCGGAGCGCGCGGTGGTGCACGGGAAGGACTCGGTCGAGCTCTACGGCGTGCCGGGGGATCCGGCGCGGTGGGTGCTCGCGCGGCGCGAGACGAAGAAGGGCCCGTTCACGGCGGAAGCGCGCGCGCTCGAGATCACGGCCAAGGGCGAGGAGGTGCATGCGCGCGGCGAGGTCGTGTGCGATCTCGGCGCGGGTGCGGAGCACTACGAGCTCGCGAGCGGCGCGCTCGACCTCGTGCTCGATCCTTTGCCGCCCGGCGTCGACGCTTCGAGCGCGACCGAGCGCACGTACCACGCGAAGGCGACGAACAACGTCCGCGCGACCTTCACGTCGCTCGATCGACGCGGCGAGCTCCAGTGCCAGAACCTCGCCGTCGACGGCACGGCGCGGAAGACGGCCGAGGCGGCGCGTCTCGGCGACTCCGATCTGCGCGCGGAGGGCGCGGTCACGGTCGATTGGAGCCCGCGCGCCGTCGCGGCCTCGCCCACGGGCCTGCGCGGTTCGGGCGACCGCTTCACGCTCGATCGCGAGCGTCGCGGACGGCTCGAGTCGTTCGAGGGCCGCAAGGTCGAGGCGCGGGGCACGCTCGGCGACGCGGGACAGCCGTACGCGATGCACGCGACGTGGATCGACTTCGACGAACACCACGTCGATGCCGCGGACGTCGTCGTCGGCATCGATCCCGGCGCGGGCGAGCTCCCGCCCGGCAAGCCTGCGGTGTTGCAGCTCACGACGAAGCGCTTCCGCGCGGACGAGAAGCAGATCGTGCTCGACGGCGACGCTCACGCGACCGGCCGCACGGGCCAGGGCGAGGGCTGGACCATCGACGCGGGCAAGCTGCGCATCACCGGCGACTTCCGCCGCGAGACGAAGCTCGACGACCAGGCGATCGAGCTCATCGAGGCGACCGGAGGCTTCACCGCGGAGCTCGCGGATCGCGCCCGCGCCGTGGGCGACACCCTGCGCGGCAACGCGAAGCAGACGCGCATCGAGGGCTCGCCCGCGCGCCTCGAGCTCGTCGCGCGCATGGGCGCCATGCTCGAATCGGCGTGGATCCAGTACGACGCCGAGAACCTGCTGCTCGCGACCGACCGCGGCCGGCTCGTGCCCGTCACCGCCGATGCACGCGACGCGTGGTCGGTCACGTACGAATCCCTGCAACCGTTCGCGCGCGGCGAGAACACGATCCTCGTGTTGCGCAACCCGCGCATGCGGCAAGGCGAGAAGGAAGTGCGCGCGCTGTGGGCGCTCTTCTGGGTCGACCGCGAGGAGTGGAGGCGGCGCGGCGAGAAGGCCATGAAGGAGAAGGCGCAGGGCAGCGACTTGCGCGTCACCGAGCCCGAGCTGCAGCCCGAGGACCCGCGGCGCGACGCGAACAAGAGCCCCGCGGAACGCTTCGCCGACCTACGCAAGCACGAGATCGCGAAGGTGCTCTCCGAGATGTACCTCGAGGGCAACATGGAGTTCTCGGAGGCGGGCGAGCGTGTCGCGCGCGCCGCCTCCTTGTACCTCGACCTCAAGGAAGGCCGCGGTTGGGCGCAGGACGCCGACATCATCCGGGACATCAAGATCCGCGGGAAGTCGCAGCGCTTCCGGGCCAAGGCGCAGTGGATGAGCATCGGCCCGGACCTCTCGCTGCGCGCCGATCGCGCCGTGCTCACCTCGTGCGAGTACGACGATCCGCACTACGTGATCGAGACGCACGACCTGCGGATGAAGCCGCCGCGCAAAGGGGGGAGCAAGAGCTTCTACGTCGCGGCGAAGGACAACGCGCTGCGCTTCGGCGGCAGTTGGGCGATGCCTCTGCCGCCGCTCTACGCGGGCAGCGACGAGAACGGCTACCCGTTCATCGGCGACTTGAACTTCGGCAACACGGCGCGCTTCGGCACGGCGTTGCGCTCGTCCTTCAACCTGCCGCTCGGCAGCGTGGGCAAGGGCATCGGCGGCCTGTTCAACAAGTTCCTCGACCTGCCTTCGGTCGAGATCCCCGATGGGCGATGGAAGCTCGACGCGGGTTATCTCGGCTCGCGCGGCGTGCTGCTCGGCACGGGGCTCGAGTACGTCGTGCGCGAACCGCTGAAGGACGATCCGCGCGGCGGCCGCGTCCTCTTCCACTTCGATTCGTCGATCGACGGGATCCCCGATCGTCAGGAGGACAAGGGCCTCGTCCGTGTCGACCCCGACGACCGCTCGCTCCTGCGCTCGTGGTTCCGCGCGCGCGGCCGCTGGGCTCCGACGGAGCGGCGGTGGTGGGACTTGGCGCTCTCGAAGCAGTCCGACGCCGGCGTGCAGTCGGAGTTCTTCGAGCGCGACTTCCTCGAGTACGAGCAGAAGGACAATTACCTCCACTACCGATCGACGTGGAGCGATTGGTATCTGCACGCGAGCGCGAAGGTGCTGTTCGAGGACCGCACCGACATCGAGGAGCTGCCCTCCGCCGGACTCGCGCGCGGCCGCACGCCGATCGGCCACGTCGGCGAGCTCCCGCTCTACTACACGTCGCAGACGACGGCCGGGTACTTGCGCCGTCGCGACGGCGATCCGCTCTACTTCCCGGCGTTCCCCGACGGCCTCGGGAGCCGCGACGTCGTGCGCGCCGACACGCGTCAGCGCCTGGAGCTCCCGTTCGACGTCGGCCTCGCGAATCTGCGCGCGACGCCCTTCGTGGAGGGCCGTTTCACCGCGTGGGACCGCGGCGTCGACGAGACGCAGTCGCCCGTGCGCGTGGGGGCGCTCGCCGGCGTCGAGCTCGGCACCACGTTCTGGAAGCGCTTCTCCAACGGAAGCCTCCACGCGATCGAACCGCAGCTCTCGCTCTGGGGCGACCTCGGCGTCGAGAAGACGGGCGGCGATCCCGTGCGCTTCGACCACGTCGAGGATCCGATCGAGGGCCGCTTCGCCGAGCTCGCGCTGCGCTCTCGCTGGTGGAAGCCGCAGAGCAAGGAGCACCTCGACATCGATCTGCGCCAGGCGTACGGCACGGACCTGGCCGCCGGTCAGCGCGAGGGTTTCCAGCCCGTCGCCGTGCTGGGCGAGTTCCTCACCTTCGCGGGCAGCGTGCCCATCGGGTTCACGCACGACGCGCGCTACGACCTGCGCGAGAACGAAACCGAGTACTCGCGCACGTTCGTCGGCTTCGAGCCGGTGCACGACTGGGGCCTCGAGTTCGGCTACCACCTCGGACGCGACGACACGCATGTCGTGCTCTACGAAGCGGCGTCGTTCGGGACGCGGTATCGCGCGACACAGAAGTGGGAGCTCGAGTTCGACATGTCGTACTCGCTGTCGGACTCGCGCGGTCTGAGCAACTCGTTCCTCCTCCGGCGCATCGGCCACGACTTCATCATGGAGACGGAGGTCGGTTACCGCGCGGGCGAAGGCGCGAGCTTCAACATCAACTTGAAGCCGCAGTTCGCGTGGAAGCGCTCGAGCCTCGGCCTGATCGACCGCTGGCTCGGGGTCTACCACTGAACCCGCGCCGTCGTGAACGTGGCGCGCTCCCCGCGGCGCGGCCATACTGACGAGCCCTCTCCATGCTGGCTTTCCTCCAAGACATCGGTTGGCGCGAGTCGCTCGTGATCGTGATGGTCACGGCGGTCTTCCTCGGCCTGCGCGCGCGCAAGGCGCTGTACAAGCGGTGAAGCGGCTCGCTCGATACTTGTCCGGGCGCACGGACGGCGAGCTCGTGGTGACCGCTGCGTTGGGAATCGTGGCAATTGCATTCACCGTGTTCGCTTCCTTCAAGCCCGAGGCCGCCGACCTCTTGTTCGCCATCTGGGTCGCGCTCCTAGCGGTCTGCTTTCTGATCCTCCACTGGCTCCGGCGGCCCGCATGACCCTCGCGCTCATCGGCAACCTCGACACGACCGAGCTCATCGTCGTCGTCATCGCCGCCGTGCTCATCTTCGGCAAGCGCCTGCCGCAGGTCGCCGCGCAGGCGGGAGCGCAGATCGGCAAGCTCCGCCGCCAGCTCGACACCGCGTGGCGCGATTCCGGCGTCGACAAGGAAGTGCGCGAGGTCCAGCGCAGCATCGACACGCTCCGCGACGCGATCCCGCGCGACCTCTCCGCCGGTTCGCTTGCGCGCACCGCCGCGAACGAGTTCCAGCGGCGCGTCGACATCAATCAATCACGGCTCGAGGAGACGGCGTCGGCGACGGCCGAAGCGGCGGCCGGGACGACGACCCAGGTTTCGTCGCCCGAGCTCTCGACGCCGCCCGTCCCGGTCGCGCCGGCCGCGCCCGCGGCCGAGAGCGCGCTCACCGATCCGATCGTGCTCCCGCGCAGCCTGCCCCAAGGCGTCGAAGCACGCACCACGGACGGCGCGGCGGGCGAGAGCGCGCCGTCCGGCGCATGAGGCTTGGCGAGTAGACTCCCCGCGCGTGTTCCGCCTCGGCTACGACACGAACGGCCTCGCCCACCACCGCGTGGAGGACGCGCTGCGCCTGCTCGCGAAGCTCGGCTACGGCGGTGTCGCGATCACGCCCGACGTGGGCCAACTCGACCTCTACCGGCTCGACCGCGCGGAGGTCCGGCGCGTGCGACGGCTCGCGCGCGAGCTCGACCTCGAGCTCGTGGTCGAGACCGGCGCGCGATACCTGATGGACCCGGAGCACAAGCACGCGCCGACGCTGCTCGCGCCCGCGGCCCGCGACCGCGCGCGGCGCGTCGACTTCCTCCGCCGCTCGATCGACCTCGCGCACGACCTCGGCGCTCCGCTGGTCTCGCTCTGGTCGGGGGCGGAGCCGTCCGGGGCGACCGGCGACCCGCCGGGACCGACGCCGGGAGTGGGCGACCTCGTGCGGCGCCGCACGCGCTCCCGCCGCGGCGGATCCGCCGCCGTCGCGCGCGGTTGGGACCGGCTCGTCGCGGGACTCCGCCCCGTGCTCGACCACGCCCGCGGCGCGCGGGTCCGGGTCGGCTTCGAGCCCGAGCCGGGCATGTTCGTCGAGCGCCCGACCGGCTACCTGGAGTTGCGCCGGCGCCTCGGAGCGCGCGCGGACGAGCTCGGGCTGACCCTGGACGTCGGCCACCTCTTGGCGACCCGGGACCTGCCCGTTGACCGCCAGATACGCGCCTTGGGGCCGTACCTCGCCCACGTGCAGCTCGACGACACCGCGGTCGGCCGGCACGAGCACCGCATGTTCGGCCAGGGCGACTTGAAGCTCCGGAGCACGCTGCGCGCCCTGACCCAGGTGCCCTTCACCGGCCTCGCCGCCGTCGAGCTCTCGCGCGACAGCCATCGGGGCGCGGCCGCGGCCGGCGAGGCCCTCGAACGCCTTCGTCGCGCCGACCCGAGCGAGCGCTGAAACCAGCTCCAAGTCGTTGTCCGGCAAGGCTTCGAGGGCCACTCGCCCGCGCGCGCCACCCCCGCTGAGGCCCTGGGAACCGGGGTCGGAGCGACCGCCCACGAACCCTGACGAAGGCCCGACTTGTCCCAGCGGGACCCTCCCGAGCAGAATGAGCCCGTTCGACGCCGCCGCACGGCGTCCAGCAGAGGAGACCGCATGGACACCCAGGAGCAGCCCAACGGCTTGCAGATCTGCCCCACCCGCATCGATGGGGCGCCGGTCCTGTTCGCCCACAAGGTCACCCCGACCCAGTGCCAGGACCGGCAGCGCGGGCACTACCACAAGTGCTTCACCTGCGCGCACAACAACGCCTTCGTCTCCAACCACGGACGGGTCGAGTCCGCGCCGCGCCCGGCGGCGCCGAAGAAGGTCCAGGTCGGCTGACGCGCGGGCCGTCCTCGGCCATCGGCGGTGAAGCACGCGCGGGCGCCCGCTCCACGCCCCGGAGTCGATCGAGAAGTCGTCATGAGCCCGTCCCCCGGAGCACGCCACCTCACGCTTCTCCTCGTGCTCGTTCTCGGGGCCTGCTCGACACCGCGCATCGACCTCGCGGGTTGGCGGGCGCGGACGACGCGCGAACGCCCAGTCGCGGAGCGACGGGAGCTCGCGGCCGACCGCGCCGAGGTCGAGCAATTGCGCTCCGCGGATGAGCTCGCCCGCGCGCGCGAACTCGCCCTCGCCCTCGCGGCCGAGCATCCGAACGAAGGCGCCGTGCTCACGCTCGCCTCGCGCGCGGAGTCGGACGGCGTGTTCCTCTTCCCCGAGAAGGACACGGACGCGCGCAACCACGCCGCGGCGAGCGCGCTCGACTTCGCGGAGCGCGCGTGGGAGTTCGGTGAGCGCTCGGTCCCGGCCCGGGCGCAACTCGCGTGGGCGCTCGGCACGACGACCCACCTCCAGCCGATGAGCGCGCGCAGCGAGCACGCGCGCCGGATCCTCGCCGTCGCGACGGCGGTCCGCGCGGAGGAGCCGGAGAACGCGACGGCGCTCGCGACGCTGGCGGTGCTGAACCTGCGGCTCGAGACGCTGCCCTGGATCGCGAAGCTCATGGCCTCGGGCCTGCCGGAGTCGAGCCTTGCCGTCGCGGAGGACTGCGCGCGCCGCGCGGTCGCGGCCGCTCCGAGTCGCGAGAACCGGATGATCCTCGCCAAGGTGCTGATCGCCGCCGAGCGCGAGAAGGAAGCGCTCACCGTGGTGGAGGAAGCGCTCGCCGCGCCGCCCGCCTACCCGCGCGATCACGCGTTGGAGCCGGCGGTGCGCGCGCTCCTCGCGAAGCTCGGCGGAGCACGCTGAAGCTCGGCGTCGATCGACGACGGCGTGTCGGTCGCGCGTCGTAGCCGCGGCTCGGCCCATCGGCGGAGCACCCTTCGACCGTGTGCGCCGCGCGTGCGCGCCGAGTACGAACAGCGCCCGGTGCCTCGCTCCTTCCGCACGGACGAGGAATGCGCGTTCGAGCGGCTTCCGCGCGGGCTTTTTCGCTCGTCGCGGCGCGCGCGCACGTCCCGGGAAGGGAGCGGGCTCCATGAAGATCACGTTGAGCGTCATCAAGGCCGACATCGGCTCCATCGGCGGCCACATCCGCCCGTCGGACAGGCTGATCGACAGCGTGGACTCGTCGGTGCGCCACGCGGGCGGGGGTTTCCTGCTCGACCACTACGTCGGGACGACCGGCGACGACATCGCGATCCTCATGACGCACACGTACGGCGTCGGCGCGAAAGCGGTGCACGAGCTCGCGTGGAACGCGTTCGTCGAGGGCACGCGCGTCGCGCAGGAGCAGGGGCTCTACGGCGCGGGCCAGGACCTCCTGAAGACGTCGTTTTCGGGCAACGTGCGCGGCATGGGGCCGGCGGTGGCGGAGATCGAGTTCGAGGAGCGCGCGAACGAGCCGTTCCTCCTCTTCGCGGCCGACAAGACCGACCCGGGCGCGTACGACCTGCCGCTCTACCTCGCGTTCGCCGACCCGATGAACACGCCGGGCCTCCTGCTCGCGCCGACGATGAGCGCGGGCTTCCGCTTCACGATCATGGACGTGAACTGCACCGAGGGCGATCGCGTGATCGAGCTCGACGCGCCCGAGGAGCTGTACGACATCGCGGCGCTGCTGCGCGATCCGGAGCGCTACGTGATCGAGTCCGTGCGCTCGCGCCGGACGAGCGAGCAGGCCGTGGCGGCCTCGACGTCGCGCCTGCACAACATCGCGGGCAAGTACACGGGCAAGGACGATCCGGTGATGCTCGTGCGCGTGCAGAAGGACTTCCCCGCGACGGGCGAGGTGCTCGCGCCGTTCTCGATCGGGCATTTCGTCGCGGGAGCGATGCGCGGCTCGCACCAGATGCCGTTGATGCCGGTCAAACTCTCGTCGGGCATCAGTTGGTTCGACGGACCGCCGATCGTGAGCTGCGCCGCGTTCTGCGTGCACGAAGGCAAGCTCACCGAGCCCGTCGACGTGTTCGATCATCCGTTCTGGGACGCCGTCCGCGAAAACGTCGCGGCGAAGGCGATCGACATGCGCCGCCAAGGGTTCTTCGGCGCGGCGATGCTGCCGATGGCGGAGCTCGAGTACACGGGCATCGTCGAGAAGCTCGCCGTGCTCGATCGCCGCTTCCGCCTGCGGCGCGCGGCCGAAGCGCGTGAACCGGTGCTCGTGCACGGCTGATCCGGCTTCGCACGCGGACTTCGGCGCACGCGGCGCGCCAGGAAGGCCGCGAACACGGGAGGACGGTCCATGGAGCAGCTCCACGAGCCCTGGTTGATCGCCGCCTGGCCCGGCATGGGCGCCGTCGCGCAACTCGCCGCGAGCTACCTCGCACAGAAGCTCGGCGCGAGCATCGTCGAGGACGTCGACCTGCGCACGCTCGTCGAGCCGCGCTCGGTGGACGTGCGCGCGGGCCTCGTGCAAGCGGCGCGCTCGACGCACGCTGCCTTCCACGCGTGGAAGAACCCGACGGGCGGGCGCGACCTCCTCTTCTACCTCGCGGCCGAGCAGCCGGAGCGCGAGCCGTGGACCTACTGCCGGCGCGTGATGGCGCTCGCGCGCGGGCTCGGCGCGGTGCGCGTGCTCACCTTCGCCGCGATGGGCACGCAGATCGAGCCGCGCGGGACGCCGCGCGTGTTCGCGGTCGCGACGACGCCGAAGCTGCTCGAGGAGCTCGTCGAGCACGGCGCCGAGCCACTCGGCGAAGGGCAGATCAGCGGCTTGAACGGCCTGTTCCTCGCCGCCGCGGCCGCCGAGGAGGTCGAAGCGGCGTGCCTGCTCGGCGAATTCCCGTACTTCGCTGCCGCGGTCGCGAACCCGAAGGCCTCGTCGGCGGTGCTGCGCGTGTTCGAGCGCGTCACGGGCATCCCGATCGACCGCGCGGAGCTCGACGAGCACGTGGCGCCGGTCGAGGCGGCGCTCGACGAAGCGCTCGCGAAGCTGCACCGCGCGGCGGAAGCGCAGAGTGCGCCGCCGAAGCCCGCCGAAAGCGAAGAAGGCGAAGCGTGGAAGGAGGCGACGCCCGAGGACACCGGCCCGACCGCGGAGGAAGCCCGCCGCGTCGAGGCCCTGTTCGAGCGCGCTCGTCGCGACAAGAGCCAGGCGATCGCACTGAAGGCCGAGCTCGACCGTCTCGGCCTGTTCAAGCGCTACGAGGATCGGTTCCTCGATCTGTTCAAGCAGGGCGGGTGAACCGCGGAGTGCTCAGGAAAGGCGGTGGGAGCGTCGAGAAGGTCGCGCGTGGAAAGCGCCGGCTTCCGCGCATGCCCACGCTCCCCACTCATCCCGACCGGCAGGCCGAAGCCCACCTCCGCGACGCAACGCCGAGGGCTCCTCACGGTCCGCTGGCGCGGGGGGAGCCGGCACAACGGGTGGACGGACTCGGCGGGAGGTTTCTGTAGACTCCCGAGCCCACCCATGTCCGCCACCAACTTCAAGACAGAGAACAACACGTTCCGCAAGCTGCTCGGCAACGGCTTGACCTATCGCGTGCCCCGCTTCCAGCGGGATTACAGTTGGACGGAGACGGAGTGGGAGGATCTGTGGCAGGACCTGCTCGGGACGATGTCTCCCGGCGGCGAGGCGTCGCACTACATGGGCTACCTCGTGCTGCAGTCGACAGACGACAGGACGTTCGACGTGATCGACGGCCAGCAACGGCTCACGACGTTGAGCCTGATCGTCCTGGCAGCACTCAAGGGGCTACAGCGGCGCATCGATGCTGGCGTCGACGCGGAGCGGAACAAGCAACGCATGGAGCAGCTTCGCCAGACCTATGTCGGCTACCTCGATCCCGTGACGCTGGTGCCGCGATCGAAGCTGACTCTGAACCGCAACAACGACCGCTACTACCAGACATTCATCGTTCCCTTGGCGGCAAGGCTCCCGCAGCACAACGTCAAGGCGAGCGAGCGGACGCTGCGCAGCGCGTTCGAGTGGTTCGACAGGAACGTCGAGGCATACGTCGCAGCGAGCAAGTCTCCGGACCCGGGCATGACGATCGCGCAGCTCGTCGATTCGATGAGCGACAAGCTGTTCTTCACGGTCATCACGGTCTCCGACGAGCTCAACGCGTACAAGGTCTTCGAGACTCTCAACGCGCGAGGCGTCCGCCTGTCTGCGACGGACCTGCTCAAGAACTATCTGTTCTCCGTCCTGCATCGGTCAGACGAGCATGAGGTCGAACTCGCCGCCCTCGACGACCGGTGGGAGGGCATCGTCGGTCGCCTGGGAGCCGCGGATCTCCCCGAGTTCCTTCGGGTGCACTGGAACAGTCGCCATGCCTCCGCGCGACAATCGGAGCTGTTCCAGGTCATTCGCACGCGCGT
Organism: Planctomycetota bacterium; assembly: GCA_016220035.1. Classification (GTDB taxonomy): domain Bacteria; phylum Planctomycetota; class UBA1135; order UBA1135; genus JADJNY01. Next base: position 25,079 of record JACRIO010000185.1, read on the forward strand.
CACCACGCGCCAACAGGTCTTCGACCTGCTTCGCGACATGGAGGCCGACGTCGACACCTATGTTGCGCTGACCCAACCCGAGACGCTCGGATGGTCGCCGACCTGGCGCGAGCACGTCGCCACGCTGCGCATGTTCAGCGTACGCCAGCCATTCCCTCTGCTTCTCGCCGCGCGCCGCAATCTGGACGACGCGGAGTTCGAGAGGGTGCTTGCGGCCTGCGTCACGCTCTCGTTCCGCTACAACGTGATCGCGGGCCTGCACACGGCCGATCAGGAGCGCGCGTACCACTCGACCGCGGTCGGAATCGCTACCGGCAGGATTCGTGACGCACGGGGGACCTTGGACGCTCTGCGCGGCATCTATGTTTCCGACGACAACTTCCAAGCAGCGTTCGCCGACCGCGCGCTGCGTACGACAGCAGCACGCAACCGGAAGATCGTGCGATACGTCCTGAGCCGACTGGAACGCCACGTCGGCGGAGCGGCGCCCGATCTCGACGACCCGTCGGTCTCGGTCGAGCACGTGCTGCCGGAACATCCGGGGCAGGGCTGGGAGAGCTTCGCTGGGGAGTTGCACGAAGCGCACGTCTACAGGCTCGGCAACATGACGCTGCTCGCCGCGTCGACGAATCGGGATGTCGGCAACGCCGACTTCGAAGCGAAGCGCGCGGTCTACGGAGCTAGCGCGGTGCAGTTGACCGCCAAGATCGCGGCCGAATTCACGGAGTGGACTCCGGAGTCGATCGATCGAAGACAGAAGCAGCTCGCCCGGCTCGCGAAGGCGGAGTGGCGGATCGATCAGCTCTCCTGATTCATCGCGAGGACGAAGCGCGGGTGCTTCAGGGCCTCACCGGTCGTCCCGCACCTGCGATTGCCACCTTCGAAATCGTCTCCGACACTGGAACCTCCCCTGGTCCCGGTGCCCATCGTCGGGCTCGAGACCGGTCCATCAATTCGGTTCAGGGCCGAGCGGTGGTCGCAGGGGAGCTCGCGGCCGCGAGGATCTCCGCCTCGGTCAGGATGCGCGGCGTCTGCTTCGCGAGATCGAGCACCTTCTGCACGCGCTCGTCCGTCGGTGTGATGCCGCGCTTCTCGAGGAAGTACGTCACGTTCGACTTGCCGCTCATCGGACCGACCGTGATCACCTGCTCGAGGCCGACGAGATCCGCCGGCACGCCCGAATACACGCGGTTCGCGAGCCACGTGTCGCCCTTCTTGAAGGCCTTGATCACCGCGGCCGCGTGCACGCCCGTGCCGGTCTCGAACGCGTCCTTGCCGAACACGGGGTAGTTCGGCGGCAGCGGGACGCCCGTGATCGCGTGCGCGAGACGAACGTAGTCGCCGAGCTTCGAGAGGTCGTTCTGGACGAGCCCCATCAAGCGCAAGTTGACGAGCAGGAGGTCCATCTCCGCGTTGCCCGCGCGCTCTCCGAGGCCGAGCGCCGTCGCGTGTACGCGCGTGACGCCCGCTTCGATCGCCGCGAGCGCGTTGATCAGTCCGAGCCCGCGGTCGCGGTGCCCGTGCCAGTCGATGCCGACGTCGACGCCCGCATCGGCGACGACCTGCTTCACGAACGTGATCAGACGCTTCACCCCCGACGGCGTCGCGTGCCCGCAGGTGTCGCAGACGCAGATGCGCTTCGCGCCGGCCTCGATCGCGGTCGTGTAGAGCGCGCGGAGGTTCTCGGGGCTCGCGCGCGTCGTGTCCTCGGTCACGAACATGACCGGCAGGCCGTTCTTCACGCCGAACTCGACTGCTTCGCGCGAGAGCTTGAGCATCGTGTCGAGCTCCCAGTTCTCCGCGTATTGGCGGATGGGGGAGCTGCCGATGAACGCGCACACCTCGACGGGCCGACCCGTGGCCTGCACGACGTCGACGACGGGCGCGATGTCGGTGACCAGGGTGCGGCACGCGACGTTGGGCGTGATCCGGAGCTTGCCCATCTCGCGGCAGAGCGTCGTGATGTGCTCGCGCGCGCGCGCACCGGCGCCGGGGAGGCCGACGTTCGCGGTGTGGATGCCGAGCTGGTCCATGAGGCGGACGAGTTCGATCTTCTGCGCGAGCTCCGGATCGTGCGCCGACGGGCTCTGCAGTCCGTCGCGCAGCGTCTCGTCGTCGAACTGGATCGGCTTCGCCGTCGTCTTCGGGTCGGCGTTCCAGTCGTGGATCAGGTCGTTCGGGCGCGTGTCGGTCATGGAGAGGGTTCGCGGGCGTTCGAGGGGCCCGTTCGAGCCGCACATCCTACCGTCGAACCACGTGCGGACGGTTCGGGCGCCGCTCAGTCGGGCTTCACGGTCGCGATGGCTCCGGTCGCAACGCGCACGAGCAGGAACGTGCCGCCGCCGAGGAAGACGAGGCTCAAGACGAGCGGAAGCCAGATCGGCTCGATGTCGCGCACCATCACGGCGTCGGTCGGGTCCGTGGGATCGACGAAGCACTTCGCGGCCGAGCCCGGGTTGTGGTTCGCGACGATGTCGCGCGCGCTCGAACCGCCGGAGGTCTCCCAGCCGGTGAGCGCGAAGTCGTTCGACGTGTACGTCGCGCCGGCGTACTCGTAGCGGAACGTGATCGCGGGCCGGTACTTCGTGTGGCCCTTGCGCGTGGAACTCCTGAGCTCGCTCGTGACGATCGTGCAGGGCACCTGCTCCCAGCTCCGCGCCGCGCGCTCGCGCAGGAGCGGGTAGACGACGCCGAGGACGAGCGCCGCGAGCCCGCCGAGCGCGAGCAGTGCCCCGAGGATCGCCGTGCCGACGGGACCGAGTGGGCGGCGCTTGCGCCGGGAGCCCAGCGTGATGGGAATCGGGAAGGCCATGTCGGGGCGAGCCTACCGCTCGAAGGCGCGTCCCTTCACGTCTCGTCCGGCCTTCTCGTGCAGAAACGCGAGGCGGAGAGAAAAGCACACGCGGCGTGAGGACGCCGTGAAAGGGCCCTCGCGCCGCGCATTGGATGGCGCACGAGGCGCGCCACGACTACTTGTTGAGCTCGACCTTCGAGAGCGCGACGAAGCGGTCGAAGCGCTGCGCGGCGTTGGTGCCGGCGTGCTTCTTCGCGAGGCCCTCCGCGCGCTTCGCGTTGCCCGGCTCGAAGGGCTTCTTCTTCGCGACGTCGCCCACGAAGAGGTCCCACGCCTTGTCCGCGTCGCGCTCCTTCTCGACGGCGGGTGCGGCGAGCTTGGCCTTCTGCTCGAGCACCTTGGGATTCAGATCGGCGCTGCCCTTGACGGCCTTGTCCAGCTTGTCCACGAGCGCGTCCGCCTCGGTGATGAAGCCGTTCTCGATGAGCCATCCCGCGCGCTTCACCTTGGACTCCGTGCGCGCGATGAAGTCGTTCTTGGCGCTCTTCGAGGCTTCGCTGGCGACCTTGTCGCACTCCGCGATCGCGGCGGCGATCTCGCCCTTGTTGAACGACGCCCACGCCTTCTCGAGCTCCTTCGGCGTGCCCGCGGGCGCCTGCTTCGCCTTCTTGATCTCGGCGACGATCGCCTCCTCGAGCTTCTTGCCCATGTTGCCGGGGTGGCCCTGCATGAGCACGCTGCCGTCGTTCCCGATGAGCGCGGTCTCGGGGAGCCCGTTGCCCGTCGTCGAGATGGGGCGCTCGATGGTCCACATGGCACCGTTGCCCATCCACTTCATCTTCCAGACGAACGCTTCCCAGACGTCCTTCGGAGTGTTCTGGCACTCGACGAAGATGACCTGGAGGTCGTCGCCATACGTTTCCTGGAGCTTCACGGAGGCCGGCACGGACCCCCCAATGCAGCCCCCTCAGTTCTTGCCCCAGAACTCGATGAGCACCGGGTGGCCGCGGAGCTCGGAGAAGCTCTTCACGCCGAACGAGTTGAGCGGAGCTTCGTGGAAGGAGTACTCGACCGCGGCCGGCGCCGAGACGGTGGAGCCCGAAGTGAGCCACGCACCGCCGACGAGGGCGAGCGCGGCCAGCGAGAACAGGGGGAGCTTCATGGGGAGACCTCTCTAGTAAGGAGGGGAGTTCGGGCAGCGACCGTACCGCGCCGGGGCGGATCGCACAACCCGGCACGGGTTCGCGGGGGGGCGGAGTGGGCCTGGACACGGAGGCTTTCGGAAGGAACGAGGCGCGGACCAATGCGACGAAGGGAGGCCCTGCGTACCGGTGCGCGAGGCGCGAGCGACGGCCAAGGGTGAGTTCCCCGCGCGCTGCGTGCGCGATCGCTCGCGGAGTGAGCGATTCGCGCGAGACGTCGCGCGAGCGAGTGCTGCGAGTCGCGCTCGCTCTGGATTGGCGACATCAGCGGAGCGAAGTGTCCAAAGTAACGGGGGCGTCCAAAGCAGTTCGAGAAAGTCGAAGAACGATCGCAACGGTTCGCGCGTCGAGGTATAGGAGAACGCGTCGAGCGGAACAGGACGCTCGACGCTTCCTTTCCGACTGGCATCGAGGAGATCTCATGCAGCGCTCCGTCCCGGCGTTGGCGTTTCAGGTTTCGGTTCGCACGTCGCACGTCGCACGTCGCACGTCGCACGTCGCACGTCTAGTGTTGCGCGCTACGTCCTGAGCCTTCTAGGGTTAGCGTTCTTCCTCCTGAACGCGCCCGCCGCGGGAGCGTTCCAGAACCCGCCCGCCTACAAGAACGGGTTGGAGTGCTCGATGCCGGTGTTGAACGGCATCCCGTCGAAGCACGATCCCGCGCTCGTCGCCGACAACGATCTGTCGAGTACGGGCTCCTGTTCCTCCAGTTCTGGAACCGTCAGCGAACTGTCGGACGAAGCGCTCTACCAGGACGCTGGCGACCCCGTCGGCCTCCACAACGGGATGGTGAGCTACCGCGTCACCGACCTCTTTCTCCCGGGGCGCAAGCTGCATTTCGAGTTCACGCGCCGCTACAACTCGAAGTTCGCGCCCGTGAATGGCCAGCAGGGTCCGGTGGACGGCCCACTCGGCTACGGCTGGGATCACAACTTCAACCTGCTGATCCAGTCGAACGACACGCGGACGAGCGCGACGCTCTTCAACGGCAACACGCGCCTGGATCAGTACAGCCGAGCGACGCCGCCGGGGTCGGGCGACACGCTCAATTCTCCGCTCGGGATCTACAACCGACTCTTCTGGGGGCCGCCGCCGGGCGGTGGCTTGGACACGTTCTGGACGCGCGGTCGGCATGGATCGAAGGTCGTCTTCGAGTTCGCTCGCTACGTGCCCGGCACGAGCCCGCAGGTCGCGGAGTACCGCGCCAAGTCGATCCAGGACAGCAACGGGAACAAGCAGACCCTCGAATACAACGCCACGACGGGCAGGCTCGCCAAAGTCTGGGACGCCCTTGGCCGGGCCGTCGAGTTCTTCTACGACGACGGTGCCAATCCGCACCACATCACGCGCGTCAAGGACTTCACGAACCGCGAGATCGTCTACGACTACTCGAGCGGCAACCTCGTCTCGGTTCGCACACCGGTCACGACTCCGGTGACCGAGAACGGCGTCGTCTTCAACGACTTCGCCGCGGGTCGCACGGAGCGCTACACCTACTCCTCGGGCACCGGCGATCCCGTCCTCGACCACAACCTCCTCACCGTGCAGCGTCCCGCGGAGGACGGGACGACCCCGCCGCAACCCGCGCTGGCGTTCTCGTACTACTCCTCGAACACGAGTTCGGGGTTCAGGGATTGGTGCTCGAGCCAGACGCTCGGCGGCGGCTCGGGAGCGAACGCCGCGGGCGGCACGATCACCTACACGTACTCGACGTCGTCGCTGCCCAGCGGCGTGGCCCTGCGCACGACGGTGCGCGATCGACGCGGAAACGAGACGGACTACTCCTTCGACATCTCGGGCCACGCGACGCAGATCGACGAGCGCAGCGGCACGACCTCGACCGTCCTCGCGGCGACCTCCTTGCAATACGACTCGGAAGGACAAATCACCTTCGTCGAGCGCCCGCTCCACAACACGGAGACCCGCACCTACAGCACCGGTGCCGGCCTGGGACCCGTCGCCCGTTACGCCCAAGGCAACCTCAGCTCGATCACGATCACCGCCGACGCCCGCGGAACGGGCGGAACGAGTTCGAACACGATCGGGGTGAGCTTCCAGTGGGAGCCGGTCTTCAACCACCTGTGCAGTCGGACGGACGAGCTGTCCCGCACGACGGAGTTCGTGTGCGACTACATGGAGGGCAACCCGGCCCTCGCGGCTCCGCTGATCGCGGCGGAGATGGGCATCAGCTCGACCGATGCCGCCGCGATCGCGGGGATGACCGGCCTCCTGCGCAACACCGACGTCAACGGCGACACGCTCCAGAACCAGATCGCCGGCAACGTGGTCGAGATCGTCCGTCCGACGGTCGTCCTCTCCTCGACCGGTGGCTCGAACATCGGCCAGATCTCGCGCGAGCCGAACGCCCAGCAAGAGGCGATCGAGACGTTCGTCTACAACCCGTTCGGGCAGATGATCGCGCGGACGGACGCGGAGCAGAACACGTCCGTCTTCCTCTACTACCCGGAAACCAAACCGTTCGACGGCCAGACTCCGTCGGGGAGCGGAACGAACAACGACACCGGCGGCTACCTCCGGCAAGTCGATCGTGACGTGATCCTGCCGTATGCGGCGAGCGCGCAGCTCAACGGCGTCGGCGTGCGCAACGTGTCGGGCGACTTCGGCCGCGACACGAACCAGAACCCGCCCGTCGTCAGCGCGAAAACCGACTTCGTCTACAACCCGGTCGGCAACTTGACGGCCGTCGTCGATCCACGCGGCGTTCGTACCGCCTTCGAGGTCAATGCGCTGAACGAGGTCTGGAAAGTCACACGCGCGTCGGACGTCAGCGCGGTGCCGGGCCGACTCGGTGGGATCGGCGGCACGGCGGAGGACCTCACGGGCCAGGCCTTCGCCTACCAGCAGAAACGACTCTTCGACGCCAATGGCCGCCTGGCGAAGGCCTTCGTCCAGAACGCCGGCAACAACGCCGACGCTGGACAGGTCCCGGGCTATCTCGAGACCCAGTACCTCTACGACATCCTCAGCGACGTGAGGCAGATCGTGCAGGAGGTGGGCACGAGTGGATCGACGTCGACATGGCAGTACGCCCATGACCCCAACCAGAACCTCGTCACGCTGACCGCCCCCGAGCAGAACACGGTCACCTACGAGTTCGACGCGCGCGACCAGTTGACCAAGGTCACGCGCGGGTCGGGCAACGACAAGACGGTCGTCTCCTTCGTTTACGACGCGAACGGCAACCGCACCGAGATCACGGACGGCCTGAACCACATCACGCATCTCGAGCACGACGGATTCGATCGCGTGAAACGCGTCGAGGACGCGTTGACCAACCGGAAGGAATACACGCGCGACGCGGCCTCGCTCGTGAGCATGATCGAGGAGAAGGGTTGGACGGACGGGACCTCGGGCTTGTTCGTGTCCTTGCGCAAGAGCACTTTCGATTACGACGCTCGACATCGACTGATCCAAACGGACGTGCAGGATCCCCAGAGCGCGCTCGTCGACGGCTCGCTCACGCCGAACGACGGCAACAAGGTCTCGCGCCGCATCGACTACGACCGCCTGGGCCGCGTCACCTTCCAGATCGAGGACGACAAGGTCGTTTACGAGACGCGCTACGACGGCCTGAGCCGCGTCTTGAAGACGCTTCAGCCCGACGTCGGCATCGACGGCACGGCCAACACCGTCGACGCGCATTACGACGACAACGGCAACTTGGTCAAGGTCGTCGAGACCGAGGAGTACCCGGCCGGCTCGACGAACCCGACGCGCGCGTTCGAGACCTTCGACGTGTTCGACGCGCTCGATCGGCGCGTGTCGACGACCGACAACCTCGGGAACACGACGCGCTTCGAATACGACTCCCGCGACAACGTGATCCTGAGCACGGACGCGAAGGGCCCGTCGTCGGGCCTGATGATCAACGGCCGGCCCGCGAACGACCCGGGCAACGCGACCCGCTACTTCCACGACGGTCTCGACCGACTGCTCCAGTCGGAGATGGACCTCAACGTCGGCGGCATCAGCAGCGGCGGTCTCGACCTCACGAACGGCTACAACCCCGACGGCAAGGTCACGCTCAAGCAGAAGTGGGACCTGAATGGCCGGCTCGTCGAGCAGACCGACGATCGCAAGCAGACGACCAAGTACGTCTACGACGTCGCGGATCGGCTGGTCGAGCAGTGGTTCGCGGA